>CAZFLQ010000025.1:0-25397 GCA_964519935.1 uncultured Puniceicoccaceae bacterium
TATAACCTGCACCTGATCATAATCGATGTCATCGGTCGCCAGTTTTTGAGCACCCCGCCGATACCGGTTATGCCCTCGTCTTACAGGAGCGCCCCCCGTATCACCTCGATGATGGCAAGTCCGACGCCGGTGAGGCTCTCGCCGGCGATCAGGCCAGAAGCACAAATGATCAAAAACTTCGCGGACCATCCCGGAACAATACGCCCGACGGCAGCACCCATCAACGATCCCAGGAAAAGCGAAATCGCATTGTATGCCGGAATCACAAAGGCGAGGCCAACACTTGGCCCGCTCGGCACCCAAGCCCGCCATTTTTTGGGTAAGGTCTTCTCCAGGACTGCCAGTACAATCCCCGCCAGGGTGCCGTAGAGGATGCCCTCAGTCGCGCCCGGAGGCAGCGCACCTAAGCCTTGCATGAACAGTTCCGCCACGGCTTTCCACGCAGCCACGCTGGGCGCCGGCCATTCTTCGGTCATCAGCTGATTCACTGGATCGGGCACCAACACGAGATAGCCGGCGCTGCCGACCAGCGCACCGGCCAAAGCGCCAAAGAATTGAGCAATAAATAAGGGGCGGGGATGGGCGCCGATCAGATGCCCCGTCTTCAAATCGTGCATCATGTCGGCGCACTGACTAGCTGCGCCGCCAGTCACATTGGCCGACATCAGGTTCGCCGCCGGTTGACCGGGTGCGAGTACGGCAAAGCAGAGTTGGGTCACTTTCCCCATCGCACCCACCGGTGTGACATTGGTCTCGCCGCTCACGCGGGCCGCCACCAGCGCCAGCATAAAGGTGAGCAGGACGCCGAGGGCCGCAATCCAGGCCGTTATACCAAAAAAGCTGACCTGCAGTGCGACTGAAACCGCCATCACCAACACCAGCAGCAACATGAACCATTGCCGCGGCAGCACCCTATTGGGATCATCCACTTCCACAGTTTTCCTGCTTTGCGGCATGATCGCGGCCACAACCGTTCGCCAGGAAAAGGCAAAAGAGGTAAGCGCCGAAGACACCATGAGCGCCACTCCCGGCCACAACAGCCATTTTAGGCCCTGTCCATACCATGACGTATCAGGCGAATCCGCTCCGGGTTGTACCCAGCCAGCCTCGAGGGCCATCGGCAGCAAGGTCGCCCAAGCCAACAGAGAACCGAGCATAATCGAGATACCCACCCGTGGCCCCGCCAGTGCGCCCACACCATACATCAAGGTTGTCGGCTCGACCGAAAATCCTAAATTAGCTGAGCTGTAGCCACCGATGCCCGCCGCCTCCAATCCGCCACCAGGACGCGCCGACCAGCGGCCAGGCAGTGAGAGGCGTTGCAGTCCAGCAGTAAATTCTGTGATCTTGATCGACGCCGCTAGCAAAGCCATCCCGCCCAACATCCGCAATCTTGCCAGCGCTTGACGCCCGTGTGAATATATTTCCAACAGGGTCTTTGCGGTCGCCGTGCCACTGGGGAATGCCAGTTTGTCCACCTCGATCAGTTGCTTGCGCAGACCAATGGAGACCACAATACCGACCATGCATACCGAAAATGTCCAGATCACCAAGGGGCCCCAGGACAAGGTCTGCCCGGTCAGCATCGTCAAAGCTGGAATTGGAGCGACCAGACCTGCGGAGGAAATCGACGCGGCAGCCGAAGCCGTCGTCTGATTGATATTTGTCTCAAGGATCGTCAACCCTTGCACTCGACCGGTCAGCTTCAGCAACTGCCACAGCCCATAACCAAGCAGGGCCGCAGTGATGGACATACCCATACCCCACCCGATCTTCAAGCCGACATAGATATTACAAAGCGAAAGCACGCCGCCAAGCAACATGCCCGTGAGGACCGCACGCACGGTCAGTTGCGCCATATCGGTTGGATATGTTGGAGAGGAGCCGGATTCGGGCTGGGACATGGTTTTAAAATTCGGTTGTACGGGCTATTGTTTAAAGCGGAGATGTCCAATCCGCTGTTACGATCCAGAGGAGTTTCCGGTTGCTTGGCCTGACCTGTGCAAGGGTTGGAGGTCGATGTCAAGATTCGGGTAAAGCTCGAATCAATCAGCCCGGAAAATCACGACAACTAAAACGCGCATTTCGAACGACAGCCCGGCTTATCCGAGCGACATTGACACTTTCCCCAGATTTGTTAGACCAACCCAATTACATTGGTATTGTCGAGCAATCGAGCTTCCCACAGCCATGAAAATCATTATTGCACTCCTCCTTCTTATGCTTGCCCCCAGCCAAAGCGAGGGATTCTCCACCCCCACACCCCCGGGTAAAAAACAGACCTTCAGTATTTCTGGGGGTCACTTCCGCCTCGATGGCAAAGCCATTCATCTACTTTCCGGCGAATTTCATTACCCGAGAACGCCCCATCAGTACTGGCGTGATCGACTCAAAAAGGCCAAGGCAATGGGTCTGAATGCTATTTGCACCTATATTTTTTGGAATCGCCACGAGCCCCAACCTGGACAATGGAATTTTCAGGGAAACAACGACTTCATTGCATTCATCAAGCTCTGTCAAGAAGAGTGGCTCTAGACTCAGACATCCTGACCTAACCTCGAAAATACAGCGATTGCGACGGAGTGCCGTGAAAGTGAGATGAACCTGATTTCGGGACTGGAGAAGTCTGAAGTTTCGGGATAATGGACTGTGCCAATTGGATGAATGAAATCAAGCTAGCGAATCGATAACAGCATCGTACTTATTTTACATCTTTTGGTAAGCTTCTAACCAGCTATCGGCCATTAATTGTGAACCCGCTAACGATGGATGTACGCCATCCGGACACCAATAAGAAACCGGTGCCTTTTCCAAAGCTTTTTTGAAAATTGTGTGATAGGGAATAAATACGGCACCAAAATCTGCGGCAATTGCTTTTGCAGAATGGCGGTAAGCATCAAATTTGGCGTCCCATTTCTCATCGATTGCGGTTCCTCCGTCAACGGCGAAAGGTTCTCCAATCATGAACTTAACATTGGGCAGTGCTCTTTTGGTCCGTTCAAGCAAGGCACGAAAGCTTTCATCATAAGTGGTGACGGTGCCGTCGTACCTTCCAGATAAGGTATGCCAAAAATCGTTTACCCCAATCAGGATACTCAAAACATCGGGCCGCAAGTTTAGGCAATCATCCTGCCAGCGCTCCGCCAATTGATACACTTTATGACCACTGATACCACGATTATATATTTGGTATTGGGCTTCGGGATGCGCAGCCAGCAATTGTGCTGCCGCCAAAAAAGCATAACCATCACCCATGCCATTCAGATTATTAGGGTAGTAAGCAGCTTTGTTGCGGTGCGCATCCGTGATGGAATCCCCCTGAAAGAGAATGACTTTGCCTTCACCACCGGGAAAAGGCTTGGGGGAGGATTTTGCTTTCGCCGACAAAGGAAAAAGCGCGGGAAAACCCGCTATCAAGGGAACTTTTTTTAAGAACTTACGTCGATTTTCGTTTTCCATATCTTCGTTCCATATCTATTAAAATTTTGTACGATGATTGGTCTCACAGGGAATCAAACCTGAACTTGGATTTTAGTAAGAGCCTCATCTCTCTGCCGAAATCGAAGACCCCAATTGATTACCTGTCATTTTGTCAACCAAATATAAGGCACTCTAAAAAGTTGCCGCGCCCGAAAACCTATGTCCGAGCAGGGAAAAGCGATCGTTGTCGATTTCCGTTTTTCAGCGCTGGACAGACAAGACTTCAATGCCCCACTGCCCAACCTCAAAGCCTCTCGTTCCATCCCGTCGGGCTAAGATCTGAGGCCCGCCGTTTTGCATTGCCGATCGCACCCTCCCCTTCTTCAACTTGTGTCATGAAGATCGTACTCGCCTACTCCGGAGGTCTCGACACCTCCGTCCTTGTCAACTGGTTAAAAGAAACCTATCGGGCCGAGATCATCACCTTTGCGGCCGATGTCGGGCAGGAAGAAGAACTCGCCGGCCTCTCCGAGAAAGCTCACGCAACCGGCGCCACCGCCCACTACACAGTCGACCTCGTCGAGGAATTTGCCCGCGACTTTATCTATCCGATGATCCGGGCTAACGCGATTTACGAGGGGCAGTATTATCTCGGGACGTCGATCGCCCGGCCCCTCATCGCCAAGGCCCAGATCGAAATTGCCGCCCGCGAAGGTGCTACCGCGGTCGCCCACGGTGCCACCGGCAAGGGTAACGACCAGTGCCGCTTCGAACTCACCTACGCCGCCCTCTCACCGAAAATTCAGATAATCTCCCCCTGGCGCGATCGTCGCTTTCGGGAAACCTTTCCCGGCCGTACCGAGATGATCGCCTACTGCCGTGAGAACGGAATCAACGTCGAGGCCAGCGCATCCAAACCCTACTCGATGGACCGCAACCTCCTCCACATTTCCTACGAGGCCGGCATCCTCGAGGATCCCTGGTTCGATCCGACCACCCCCGAGAACAAGGGGATGTATAAACTCACGACCGCTCCCGAGGACGCCCCCGATCAGGCCGAATACGTCGAACTCGATTTCGAGGAAGGCGATTGCATCGCCGTCAATGGCGAACCCGGAACTCCCGCCGAAATCCTTCGCCGACTCAACGCCCTTGCCGGCAAACACGCCATCGGCCGCGTCGACATCGTCGAAAACCGCTTTGTCGGCATGAAAAGCCGAGGGGTCTATGAAACCCCCGGCGGGACCATCCTCATGCACGCCCATCGGCAGGTCGAATCCATCACGATGGACCGCGACTTGATGCACCTCCGCGACTCCCTCATCCCCCGCTATGCCGAGCTCGTGTATTACGGATTCTGGTACGCACCGGAACGCGAGGCTCTTCAGGCCTTCATCGACAAGAGCCAATCCTGCGTCACCGGCACCGCCCGCCTCAAACTCTACAAGGGCAACATCACCACCGTTGGACGACGCTCCCCCTTCTCTCTCTACGATGAAAACATCGCCTCCATGGAGGGGGTTGCCTCTGACTATGATCCCGATGATGCCAGCGGCTTCATCCGCCTTCAGGCCCTCCGCCTTCGCGCCCGTGCCCTCCATCAACACGGGGCCGCAATCGCCAGCGAAAGCGAGCTCCACCGTGCTTGACCCGAACGATCCAAAAGACCAATCTAAATCTGTGCCGAATAAAGCCCAAACTCCCGGCGTGCAGGACCTCGAAGTCAAGGACCCGGCCCTCATCTTCGACCGGATTTGGTCCAACCTCGAATCCGAGATCGGACGGGACAAGCTCATTTTCCCTCCCGAGATCTTTTGGCTTAACGGTGCTCCCGGCTCCGGAAAAGGTACCAACACCCGGTTCATCTCGAAACTGCGCGATCTCACCGCCACCCCCGTGACGGTCTCCGAACTCCTCAAGAGTCCCGAGGCCCAAAAACGTATCGATGCGGGCATTCTGGTCGGAGACAAGGAGGTTACCGAACTGGTCTTTCGCAAACTCCTCGATCCCGAATACAGCCTCGGCGCAATTGCTGACGGCTACCCGCGCACCAAGGTCCAGGTCGAGTGTCTCAAACTGCTCTACGCCCGGATGAACGAACTCTACTTCGAGGGTCTCGAACACGGTCGCGCAACCTACCCAAAGCCAAAATTCCACATCATCGTCCTCTTTATCGACGAAAGCGAAAGTGTCCGTCGCCAGATCCTCCGCGGTCGGCAGATGGTCGAACATAATCGCAAGGTTGAGGAGTCCGGGGTCGGCAAAATCTTTGAGATCCGCAAGACTGACCTCAGCGAGGAAAAAGCCATCGGTCGCTACCGGACGTTCAAGGAAATCACCTACGAGGCCCTCAAATCCCTCCGCGAAGTTTTCCACTACCACTTCGTCGATGCCCAGGGCGATATTCCCGAGGTTCAGCGACGGATCGTCGAGGAACTCCGCTACCAATCCTCCCTCGAGCTGAACGAGGCTACGCATCGCCGCCTCGCCAATATCCCGGTCGCCAGCGAACTCGCCGTCCACGCCCGCCAGCAGTTGATCCAGCGGCTCCAAAATTACGAATCCCAGCACAACGAACTCTTTGCCCAGGTCATTGATGAGATCGAACGCTACTTTCTTCCCATCGTTCACCGTCACACCATCTCCGGGATGGCCCTCATCAATTCGGAGAACCCCCTCTTCGACAACCCCCGGGCCGTCGCCATGTTGATCGACGTCTTCTCCGAGCGCGGCTTTCACGCCGTTGTCGATATTAACAAGGAGGAGGTTCCTTATCGAATCGACCTCCACAGCGGTGAAATCCAGTGCCGGGTCAAACGCGTCTACCGGGTCCGCATTTCATTCGGCGGCCTCGAGATTCGCCGAACCCGATGACTCTACCCCTCGCGCCACGCTTTCCCTCACCCCTCACGAAAAACTTATGAAAATCCCCGCCCTCATCCTCGCCTGCTTAAGCCTCTTCACCACCGCCCGGATCAGCGCCGTCGAAATGGAACTCGTCGGCTTCCACCTCGGTAGCGAGTTTTTTATCCTCACTGAACAGATCGACACCAGTGACTTCGAGGCCCGCAAATGTATCCTTGTCTTCCGCTGCAAGTTCAGCGATCAGGCCGTCAGCCGGATCGACAAAAACTCCCTCGCCCTTCGAATCATTCCGAAAGGTGCCACCACTGGCATCTCCTACAGCGGCGATGATATCGAGGTCTTTGTCACCGAACGGATCGATGACTCCACGATCCTCCTCCAACTCGCCATCCCCTACAACCTGACCGCCCTCGGGACCGACTTCATGATCGAGGGCGACCTCAATTTTCTGATGCGGGAAGAGGAGAAACGCTCCCGCGCCCTCGAGATACCCCTCACGGTCGGATCCCGGATCGCTCTCGACGGGGTCGAGCTTCTCGTCTCCAAGGTCGAGATCCCCTCGGGCGAAAACGAATCCTTTGCCCTGACCTTCCGTCATCAGACCGACGAATCCGATCCGATTTTCCGGGTCAATTTCTTCGACGAACGGATGCAGCCGATCCCCAGCCGACAAAGCAACGCCATCCTCGACAAAATCCACGAATCAACTTTTCAATTTAACCGCCCTCAAGGACAGCTCTTCGGAACCTTTACCTACACCGGCCCAAGTGCCGTTGAGGCTGTTACCTTCCAGGTCCGTTCGGGACTTTCTGCGGTTGCCACCAATGTCCCCGCCCTTTGATACTGGGAGGATTGGTCAAATACCAGACACTGCGGCAAAGGTCTTGCTAAGGTCTGGTTGACTGCTCCCGTTTCCAGAATCAAATGGTACACCGCGACGCCCAACGCAGATACTCCGAATCCGCCCTCGAAGCCTGGTTCGATAAGCTCTCCAAGGATTGGGAGCCCTCGTTCAGCGAATCAGCCCTTCGCCGCGGTCGCCAAATGTATCGCGAGGGCCGCATCCGTCAGGTCGAGCTCGCCATCGACCACGCTATCGTCCACTGCCGTCTCGACGAAGTTGATCGCACCGACGCCTACTCCATCATAGAATGGCACAATGGCCGCCCTTCGTTCCGTAATTCCTCCCGCGACGGCATAACCGGCGAGGCCGTTGCCGCCGCCGGACTCTACGAAATTGAAGAACTTGTCGCCGACGAGATCCCTCCCGTCCCACGCCCTCCTGCGAAAGCTTCCCCAAAGGCCCCAAACGAGGATCATCAATCCGAGACCCTCAACCCCGAACTGCCGAATCACGACCCGCAGCGCCCCCCAGGCACACCGCCCCTGCGGCTCGAATTCTCATGGCGCGAAGGTTCCCTCGTCTGCATCCCCTTCCACAGCTCCCCCTCTGGAAACAGGGTCAACGCCTTTGAATCACCCCCCGACAAACCCGGACCATCCTCCTCCGTTCGCGAACAAATCATCCGCCTCTCCAACCTCGCCCGCAAATCCGGTTTTCTTTTCGATCCCCAGCGCCAGCGCTTCACCCTCGAAGGATCCGAACGCTTCAACCCCTTTCTCAATGGTGCCCTCAAGCAGTGGCAAGCCCTCTTCGATGTCGAACTCGGCCCAACCGTTCGTCAGATTGCCAATGGGATCCGCAACGCCCGCATCGTCGCCCGTTTTGATACCGTCTCCAGCCCCTCCGCCACGGCTGCCTCGGCCCACAGTATCGGACTGAAATGGCGCGTTCTCGTCGGCGAGGAATGGCTCAGCGATGACGAGGCCACCCGCCTTCTCCGGAGCCGCGAAACCACCGCGATTCTCCACAACCGCGGTGCCCTTCGGCTCGATCCCGGACAAATGCGTGCGGTCGAACTGTTCCAGCAAAGCCACCCTCCTACCGACGAAATACCCGGCGGTATCCCCCCCTACATGCTCTTCTCCCTCTTTCAGGATTCCGGAATCGAGATCGACCTTGATCCCACTATCCGGCTATGGCGCGAAAATCTCACCGCCCACCCGCCAGCCCTCTCCACCCCCCCTTCGTTTCTCCGGAAATACCAATCCGAAGGCGTCGCCTGGCTAATGCACCTCACCCGCAATGGCTGTGCCGCCCTCCTCGCCGACGATATGGGGCTCGGTAAAACCGTTCAGATCCTGACCTATCTCCACACCGTCCCCAACTCCGCAAATCTCCCCTCCCTCATCGTTTGTCCCGCCTCCGTCGTCCCGGTCTGGATCAACGAGGCCCGCCGCTTTTTCCCCGCCATGGAACTACGCGTCCTCAACGCCGCCAACCCCTATCGCCCCGATGGCGGTCCCATCATCTGGATCACCTCCTTCTCGCAGCTCCGTCGCAATCGATCCCTTCTCGACGAGGTCATTTTCAATACCGCCGTGATCGATGAGGCCCAACAAATCAAAAACCCCGAGGCCAAATCCACCCGCGCCTGCTACGCCATTCGAGCCTCCTGCCGCATTGCCCTCAGCGGCACTCCGGTCGAAAACCATCAGGGCGATATCTGGTCCATCTTTCGCTTTCTCATGCCCGGCCTCCTCGGCAACCGCAAGGACTTCCTTACCCGCCTCCAGCGTGAAGATCCCTCCGTCTCAAACCAGGCTCTCCGCACCCAACTCGCCCCCTTTATCCTCCGCCGAACCAAAAAAATGGTGGCCCGAGAACTACCCGACAAAATCGAGAACCTCACCATCTGCCCCCTTTCCGAAACCCAGCGACGCGCCTACCGCGATCTCTGCGACCGCGCCGTCTCCGAGTTCGGGGAGGATGCCACCCAGCTCGCCCCGGAACAACAAATCCACTTCTTCGCCCTCCTCACCCGCCTCCGTCAGGCCTGCTGTGACGCATCCCTCCTCCCCCCGGATCTTCCCGGCGGCGGCGATCCCGCCACCCCCTCCGGAAAGCTCCAATCCCTTCTCGAAAAACTCGACGAAATCCTCCAGGAAGACCGTCGTATCGTCATTTTCAGCCAGTTCGTTCCGTTCCTCGAAAGGATCGGGACTGCCATTGCCGACCGCTTTCCCGACGTTCAACGGATCGAACTCACTGGCAAAACCCGCGACCGCGCTACCCCGGTAGAGACGTTTCAGAAATCCCGTGGGCGCGCCGTCATGCTCGTCAGCCTCAAAGCCGGCGGGGCCGGAATCACCCTCCACGCCGCCGACTACGTCTTCCTGATGGATCCCTGGTGGAATCCCGCCGTTGAAAACCAGGCCATCGATCGCGTCCACCGAATCGGTCAACGCCGCACCGTCATGGTCTACCGCATGGTTACCGAGGGCACCATCGAGGCCAGCATCCAGAAACTAAAAGAGGAAAAAGCGAGCCTCTTCGACGAGGTCGTCGGGGCCCTTGAAACCGGCCATATCCAATACCGCGAACACCTCCAAACCCTCCGCGCCCTCATCGACGGCACCCTGACCGCCGTCGCCTGAACCACCGTCACCGCAAGGTACTTAACTCCATCCCGATCGCCAAACCCACCAGGGTCAGATTTGCCTCATAGGGAAATTCCCCGATTTTCGTTTCCGCCAACCACGGAACACTCCCCCCCGTCGTGATCACCTTCACAGTTCGGTCACCCCTCTCCGCCATCTCCGCCTTCACCGCGCTCAGGATTCCCGCAATCATTCCCTCAAATCCGAAGGTGTATCCTGCCCGGATTGCCTCAACCGTCGATTTTCCAACCGCTCGCACCCGACTGCGATCCTCCACATCAACCGCCGGCAGCAGAGCTGTCTTTTCATGCAAATAATCCACCATCAGATTAAGACCCGGAACGATCACTCCCCCCTCGTAGGCCCCGCTCCCTCCGACCACGTCAAAGGTTACCGCCGTCCCAAAGTCGATCACCACCAAAGGCCCTCCGTAGAGAAACTTTCCTGCGAGGGCATTCGCCAGCCGGTCTTGCCCAATCTCCGGAGGACACGGGTAATCGATCCGCAAATCCAAAACCGTCCGGTGGTTCAGGTTGAAAACAGGTAACCCTGTTACCTCTACCCGATCTCCAAATTCATCCGCCACCGTCGGCACGACCGAACAGTAGGACAGACCCACGACCGAATCATCCGCCTCCCGTTCGATCCATCTGTAGATCCTCGCATCCGCATCCATCAGGCTCGTCGTCGGCACACTTAACGACGAAACCACCTCGCGCCCACGCATCCGCGCCACCTTCGCAGAACCGTTTCCAATATCAACAACCAAACACTCCATTCCTTTCGTTATCTCAGGATTCCTCCGACGGGCGATTGCAAAATCCTCGACCCCTCCCAATTCCCGTAATCCGACTTTTTTCTGATTCCAATGCCCCGCCCTTTCGATTTGGCTAGCGGTTTCGAAGACAACTCAGACGACTCCTCTAAACATCCCACCATGCGCCACCGTATACCGCTCTTTTTTCTCTTAATCCTGCTCGGAATCAAGTTCCTCCGCGCTGAAACCACCGTGCCCCCCGGAACCCCAGGCGATCCCGTTTCTCCGCCCGCTCCCGTCGATAATTCCGTCGGCGACTGGAAACTCCACCTCAATGCCCTTACCTACCACTTCGAGGACGGCGAGGATAACAACGAGACCAACTGGGGCCTCGGTCTCCAGCGCTCGTTCCACGCCAGTGACAGCCCGAAGTTCCTCTGGCGCAACTGGGTCAGCTTCTGGGAAATCGATGTGTATCAGGATTCCTATTATGATATTGGGGTCTCCGGCGGTGTCGGGACTCAGCGCCCCCTCCTCGACTTCATCGACATTGGCTTCAAAGCCGGGCTCGTTTACGAGGCCGGGCTCGAGGAGGACAACGGATCCCCCCTTCTTCCTTACCTCCTACCCTTTTTCGAAACCTCTTTCGACACTCGCCTGAACGCCCGCCTCACCATCGTCCCCCCTGTCTCCGACGGCATCACCGGTATCGTAACCCTCCAGTTGATTCTCGATCTTTAGGTCTCCGTAGTCCTCTCGCTCAGCGTTGGTGTATTGCCGCGGCAGGTCACCATCGATCCGTCTACTGCGTCGCGATCTTCGCAATCAGCCCCTTTTCCCTCGCCACGCGCAGAATTGCGGCAAAAAACCAGCCCGCCAAACAGGCTGTGATCAAGTTCGCCCCCGCAGCTATCGCCAACGCATCCCAGGGAAAGACAGATCCCGCCGCGACCGTCCGCATCCCCTCGAATACATAGGTTGACGGTAACAGCATCGAGATCCATTGGAAGGGCTCCGGCATGACTTCGACCGGATAAAACACTGCCGAAAAAGGCTGAATCAGAAACGGCACCGCCCACGCCAACCCTTCCGCCGCCTGCCCGTAACGCAGGATCAAGCCGGTCGAAATCACCCCTAGCGACCACCCAAACATCATCAGCATCGCGAAGAACGGCAGCAGGCTCCACTCGAACGCCAGAAGATCAAAGGCGTATAACCCCCTCGCCAGCAATGCGAGAATCCCGACCGTCACCGCCACCCGAACGATTCCAACCACAAACATCGCTCCGAGATACTCCGTCGTCCGAATCGGCGCGACGAAGATGTTCAGCAGGTTCCGAGTCCAGATATCCTCCAAAAATGAAAGGGCAACTGCCTGCTGTGACCGGAAGAGAACGTCCCAGAAAATAACTGCCCCAATCAGATAAAAGACCGCCCCACCCAGCTCGTCCGGTGCCCTGCTCGAGATGTGAACCGACAGAAATCCCATCACCATCAGTTCCACCACGGGCCAGAAAATCAGCTCAATCACTCGCACTGGATTATGCGTGTAGAGCGCCAATTGCCGCGATACCAGTGCCCGCATCACTCCCAGGTTCATTCCCCTCCAACCTTTCCCTCGTTCCTTGCGAGATGGATGAAAACTTCCTCCAACGACTCCATCCCGAACCCCCGGACAATCTCCGCTGGCGTCCCCTCCGCGAGAATCTCTCCTTCGTGAATGAAAATCAATCTGTCGCAGATCGTTTCGATATCCTGCATATTGTGCGAAGTATATAACATTGCAATCCCCTCCTTCTCCGTCGCATTCCGCAGCACCGTCCGAACCCGGTCGGCGATGTCCGGGTCAAGACTTGCCGTCGGCTCGTCCAACAACAGCAACTCGGGGCGATTCAAAAGCGCCTTGCAAATGTTCAAACGGGTAGCCTCCCCACTCGACAGAAAACCTGTCACCGCATTCGCGAGATGTCCGATCCCGAACCGGTCCAACAACTCAGAGATCCGCGCATCACGGTCCCGGACACTGTAAACACCCGCAAAAAATCGCAGATTTTGACGTACTTTCAAGTTTGCCGGAAGTGCCGCATAGGTCGAACAGAAGTTCATCCGCCGCAAAGATTCCACCCGGTGGTCCGCGAGGGATTTTCCGAAAAGCGTCACCGTCCCCGATGTCGCCGAGAGAATCCCCAGCAGAATCTGCATCAAGGTGGTCTTGCCCGCACCGTTCACTCCCAGCAGTCCGACAATCTCTCCCCTTCGCACCTCGAAGCTAACCCCTTTCAGGGCGACCTTCTCTCCGTACTCCTTCCGCAGATCCTTAACTCGTAGTATAGTTTCCATTACAGAAAGAGGACCCTGACCGGCACCTACCGGTCCCGGCTTGAGACCACCCAACCGAAACCGACCGGACCAAACTCAGACCAACGGCTGGGAATACCGCCGATTGATCAGTTGAGTCGGCAACATCATGAACTGCACATCGGTCTGGAATAGCTGTCGACGCCCCGACTTGCAAAATACCGAGACTTTGCCATAGCGGCTCTCTCCCACATCCGGCGCAAACCGCGTTGCGAACTCGAGCGTGTCGTCCGCCCCGACCCCTTCTCCACTATTGCGGACTTTGATATCAAGAAAAAGGGGAAACACCTTCTTTCGGCGCAACTCTGCGAAATATTCATTCACGCTCTCCGGAGCCGTCCCCTTATACTCCGGTGCATCCGAACGCGAGAAACGGTCCACAAGGGCACCACTATGCGCCCCGATCGCCAGCAGGTAGGCCAGCCGGTCGCGCAGGATCGGGATTCCAAACAACTTCCCAAATCGTGCCAGGCTGTCCTTCATCACAAACTGAAATGGATAGTGCTCCAATTCCTCGACCTCGATCGGGTCCCGCAACAAGGTTGCCTGTTGCTCGCGGGAAAGGATGTCCCCCTGCGGCCCGTCAGCAACGAGAGCTCCATCTTCGTCGACCTTCGCGTCAATCGAATCGCCGCCCGAGATCGGATTGCAGAACTGAACCGAAAAACCCATCCCGATCGTATCCGTCATTCGCCCCAGCAACTGGGTCATGATGTCGAGACCCTGAATGATCGGACGGCGACCCACCCGCGCCATTTCCTCCGGACAGTGGAAATACTGGTGGTCACGAAAACACGCAATGCGCTTGGCGGAAATGCCGCCCGGGAATGGGATGTTCATGGCGTTAATATTTCTTATCGGCGTTTTCTTGTGTGATAAGAGACGATTCTTGGATCGATTTCGTTCACCCGTCAACTCACTAACTAACACCGACCCTTTCAGATCGCCGCTTGCATCGAAACACCCCGTCGGCATACCGTCCAAATCATGCCTGATTTAACCAAAACGTCCGTTTCGTCCCAGCTTCCCTCCACCGGCGACCTCATCCACTTCACCACCTCCGAAGGGCTCAAGCCCGATGGCATCACCCCGGCCGAGTTCTCCGGACGCCTCGGCCAACGACTCATCCTCCATCCCGAAAAACGGAGGGAGGCTTGGGTCGGACTCGGTCCTGAAAGCAACCTCACCGCCAACTCCATTCGGGCCGAGGCCGGGGCCACCGCCCGCGCCCTCGTCCGCACTGGCTCGGAAACCCTCGTCCTTCAAATCCAGAACTTTGCCCCCTTCGCCGGTGCCGCCGTCGAAGGTGTCCTCCTCGCTCTCTTTCGCTTCGAAGATCTCCTTCCTCCCGAGAAGAAGTCCACCCACCAGCTTCGCAAACTCGTCGTGGTTGTCGCCAAAGAAGACCTTAAATCGACCCGCAACGCGGTTCATAATGCCGCCATTCTCGCCGAATCCACCAACCTCACCCGCCGAATCGGCGATACCCCTCCGAATCTCCTCACCCCTGCCACCCTCGCCGAAGAAGCAAAAACGGCCGCCGCCGCCTGGGGTTTGAAATGCCGGATCTGGACCGAGTCCACGCTCACCCGCGACGGCTTCGGAGGTATCCTTGCCGTCGGTCAGGGCTCCGCCAATCCACCCCGCCTGATCCGCCTCGACTACGCTTGCGGCAAAAAAAACGTTCCCACCCTCGCCGTCATCGGCAAGGCGATCACTTTTGATACCGGGGGAATTTCTATCAAGGGACGCGCTGGAATGGCCGAGATGAAGTGGGACAAAATGGGAGGGTGCGCCGCTCTTGGGATCGCCGTTGCCGTCGCCCGACTGAAACTGCCCCTCAACCTCACCGTCCTCATCCCCAGCGCTGAAAACATGCCTGATGGTAACAGCTTCCGACCCGGCGACATCATCACCCAGTACGGCGGACGGACCACCGAGATTCTCGACACCGATGCCGAAGGTCGCCTCGTCCTCGGCGATGCCATTGCCTACGCCGCCGCCAAAATCAAACCCGATGCCGCCGTGACGCTTGCCACCCTCACCGGTGCCTGCATCGTCGCCCTCGGCACCGAACGCGCCGGTCTCTTCACCCACAACCCCGAATGGGCGAAAACCCTTCACGAACTCGGCGAATCAACCGGAGACCGCGTCTGGCACCTTCCCCATGACGACGAATTCGCCAAAGCAATGGAAAGCAAAGTCGCCGCAATCAAAAACCTCGGCTCCCGCGAAGGCGGTGCCTGCTCCGCCGCCAGCTTTCTCAACTTCTTCGCCGGGTCCATGCCCCTGATCCATCTCGACATCGCCGGCCCCGCTCAGATCACCACCCCACAACCCTTCCTCCAGGAAGGTGCCAGCGGCTTCGGCGTCCGCCTCGTCAGCCGCTTCGCCGAACACTTCGGCACCTGAAATACGGACCTCACTGCCCGCCAACCCCGTCCGCTCACCGAGTTCTCCCCCTTGACTCTCTGAGCTCCTAAAGTATAGTGAATTTGTGAATTCAACAACTGTCGCCGGCCACCGGGACCGCATCCCCTTCCGCCCCTTCCGTATCAATCTTTCAAATGGGAGGGTATTTCAAATTGAGTATCCGGACCACGTTATGGTTCCTCGCAATGCCAATGTCGTCATCCTCTTCGCCAATGGCATCACGCACACGATCGACTCCCGCCAGATCGTCGAAATCGAAGAACTCACTCCGCAAACAAACCCATCGTAATCACGCCCGGAAGCCCATCCGCCCGCCCGTTCTGCACCGCAGAACCGCGTCAACGACACTGAAGACGTAGGCGACTGCCAACTCCGCTTTCAAAACGACCTCCCCCAGCGTCACCGCCAAAAATCCCGCTTCCCGCAGCCGCCCGTATTCCCCCGCCGAAAAATCCCCCGCCGGACCGATTGCCAGGACGATCGCCTCTCCTTCCCCGCTATCCCCGACCACCTCCGCGAGGGGCCTCGATCCGGATTCCAGAGAAGCCACCATCCTCGTTCCCGCCTTCGGCAGCATCCCCAAAAAATCGTCCAGCTTCCCGACCCCTTCAAGGGTCGGCACCACCAGTCGTCCGCTCTGCTTGCAGGCCTCCACCGCCGTCCGCGACAACCCCGCGATCCGCGCCTCCGCCCGCGTCTCATCGTCGAAGCGGACGTCCCCCTGCTGTGTATCCAGAAAATAAATACGCGTGACCCCGAGCACCGTCCCCACCCGCACCGCTTCGTCCAGAGCCTTTCCCTTCAGCAACCCCAACCCCAAAAACCGTTCCGGCCCCGAATTCGCTACCCCTGTGCTTTCAATCCGAATCACCGCATCCCGCCGTCCCGCTTTCAGGAGAACCCCTTCCGCATATCGCCCCGTTCCATCAAAGGCCCGAACTCCTTCCCCCGGACGCGCCCGCAGGGCCTTCAGCAGGTGCCGTGATTCCTCCGCCTCCAGAACCACCGTCCCCCCCGGCGACGCCGCCGACAAGTCCCCGTGATAAACCTGGTGGACTGTCCCATTCATCGCCGCCGGAAACCCCCTTCGCGGATCTCCGCCAGACTCCGCGTGTTGAAAACATCCGCCGCCGACAACCATCCCTTTTGCGCCGCATTCACACCAAAACGCACATCCGCCAATCCCTCGACCCGATGGGCATCCGGATTGATGACCGCCATCACGCCGAGGTCCCGCGCCATCCGCCAATGTCTCCAGTCCATGTCCAGACGCGAGGGGTTTGCGTTGATCTCAATCATCACCCCGTTCGCCGCCGCCGCCTCCAGAACCTTTTTCAGGTGAATCCGATACCCCTCCCGCCGCAACAGAATCCGCCCCGTCAGGTGTCCGATCATCGTTGTCGCAGGGTGCTCGATCGCCCGAATCAAGCGCGCCGTCTGCTCCTCCTCCGAAAGGCTGAAACTCCCATGAATCGATCCCACGACGTAGTCCAACTCCTTCAAAATACCGTCATCCAGATCCATCGCCCCGTCCTTCAGAATGTCGCACTCGACCCCCGCGAACAGATGCACTCGAAACGCCCCCGCTGCATTTAAGACCTTGATCTCTTCGACCTGCCGCCCCAGACGCTCCTCGTTTAACCCGTTCGCTTGAAAACTCGCCTTCCCGTGATCCGCGATTCCGAGATACTCCCAACCGAGAGCATCCGCCGCCGCCGCCATTTCCTCCAGCGTGTTCCGCCCGTCACTTGCCGTCGTGTGGTTGTGAAAAGCCCCTTTCAAATCCTCTCCCCGAACGACTTCGCCAAAGGCCCGCTCCGCCGCCCACTCAACCTCTCCCCGCCCCTCGCGGTGGGTCGGGGGGATCCATTCCAGCCCCAGCTTCGCAAACAAATCCGCCTCCTCCCTTGCCGCAATCACCGGCTCCAACTCCGGATCGCCCACCTCGCCATCCTTCTCAAACAGCCCCCACTCACTCAGGCGATACCCTTGCTCGATCGCCAGTTGACGCATTCGCACGTTGTGATCCTTCGACCCAGTAAAATGGTGCAGGGCGAAGGCAAACCGATCCACCGGAACCACTCGCAGATCCGCCTGCAATCCATCCTCCATCCGCACGCTCGACTTCGTTCTCCCCTTCGCGGTCACCTCCCGTATCCCTTCCATTGCTACAAATGCCTCCATCACCGGGTCCGGATCCGCCGCCGCAACAATAAAATCAAGATCCCCGACCGTCTCCGATCGGCGACGGTAACTTCCCGCCGCCTCGACCCGTATCACCGCCGGGTGATCCCGCAAACACCCCAGAATCCGACCCACCACCGGCTCGACCTCTGCCCAGAGACGACGACGCCCGTAGGCCACCCGGTTCGCGATTCCCTCCAGCAGCTTCTCTTCCGATTTTTTCCCAAAACCCGCCAACTCCGCGATCCTTCCCTCCCGCGCCGCCTTCTCCAGATCCGCGACCGAGGTGATTCCCAACTCCTTGTGCAGCTTGTGGATCTTCTTCCCCCCTAAACCGGGAATCTCCACCAACTCGAGCAATCCGGACGGAAACCCCGCCTTCAACTTTTCATAAAAAGGCAATTGTCCTTCCCTCACATAAATCTCGATCTTTTCTGCGATCGCATCCCCGATCCCCTTCACCTCCCGCAACGTTCCTTCCCGCAGATGATGGTCCAGGCCCTCCTCCATCTGCTCCAACGCCCGCGCCGCATTCGCGTAGGCCCGTATTTTGAAAGGATTCTCCCCCTGAATCTCCAGCATAACCGAGATTTCCTCGAGCAGGGAGATGACCTCTTCCCGGTCCATCAGGCTGCCACCTCCGCCCGGTTGACCGCACTGACGAGAGCGTAGAGACCTGCCAATTCGATATTCGTATCAACCCCGCAACCAAAAATCTGACGGCCACCGTCAAGCGTCAGCGCAATGTACGCCGCTGAAGCCGTCGCCGATCCTTTCCCGATCGCATGTTGGACGTAGTCTTCGAGACGGAAATGTTTCCAACCCTTCGCCTCCAATGCCTGCATAAAAGCGTTAATCGGCCCGTTTCCGACCCCCTCGATCGCGACCGGCGCGTCGTGAAACCGCACCTGCCCCCGCAGGCTGTAATTCTGTCCATTTCCGTCTCGAATCCGCGCGACATCGAAATCCAACAGCTCGAGCGGACCCTGCCGGTTCACGAACTCCGCTTCGAATGCTTCCCGGATTTCCTCCGGACTCATCTCGCACCCCCGCGCATCCGCCAGCCGGTTGATCATTTCACCGATCTCCGGATGCATCGCCTTCGGTATTCGGTATCCATAATCCCGTGACAAAACATGCGCAACCCCACCCTTTCCGCTCTGGCTGTTGATCCGGATAATCGCTTCATAATCCCGCCCAATGTCCCGCGGATCAATCGTCAGGTAAGGCACCTCCCAGATCGCATTCGGATCCGCCGCTTCCTCCATTCGGTCAAAACCCTTCTTGATCGCATCCTGATGGGAACCGGAAAAGGCCGTGAAAACCAGATCCCCCGCGTAGGGATGCCGATCCGGAACCGCCATTCGGGTGCAGGTTTCATAAACTTCGCGGATCGCCGGCACGTCGTCCAAGGCCAAACCCGGATCAATCCCGTGCATGTAGAGGTTCAGCGCAACCGTCACGATATCGAGATTCCCCGTCCGTTCGCCGTTGCCAAACAAAGTCCCCTCGACCCGCTCCGCCCCCGCCAGCATCCCCAGCTCGGTCGCGGCGACCCCCGTCCCCCGGTCATTGTGCGTGTGCAGGCTGATGATCGCCGAATCGCGATTTGGAATCTCCCGCCCAAACCACTCGATCATGTCGGCATAGACGTTCGGGGTAGTGTACTCAACCGTCTCCGGCAGGTTCAGAATCATCGGCCGCTCCGGTGTCGGACGAATCTCCGCCATCACCGCCGCACAGACCTCGACCGCATAATCAACCTCCGTGTTCGAAAAGCTCTCCGGCGAATACTGGAAAACCAGATCCGTTCCCGGCAACAGCCCGACCCGATCCATCACCATCTTCGCCCCATCGACCGCGATCTGCTTGATCTCGGCTTTCGATTTTCCAAAGGTGATTTTGCGCTGTAGCGCCGAGGTCGAGTTGTAGAAATGAACAATCGCCCGGCGCGCCCCCTCGAGACTCTCAAAGGTCCTCTGAATCAAATGCTCGCGGCACTGCACCAACACCTGCAAGGTGACATCATCCGGGACCAACCCCTCTCCGATCAGTCGGCGATTGAAATCGTACTCCACCTCGGCCGCACTCGGAAAACCCACCTCGATCTCCTTGAATCCGACATCGCACAGCAACTTGAAAAACCGCAACTTCTCCGCGATCCCCATCGGAATCGCCAGGGCCTGATTTCCATCCCGGAGGTCCACACTGCACCATACCGGGGCGCTTTTCACAACGCGCGAAGGCCATCTCCGATCAGGCAGTTCAATCGTCCCGAAAGGTCGGTATTTGTTTATCGGTGCCTTTTGCATTGCGAAAAGTACCCACTCAACCCGATTTTCGCAGGCGGATCAAATCGAAAGGTTCTCTTCACCGCTCCCCAGGTTTTCTCCATCCACGCTTGCACCGCTCGAAACCCGCACTTTACTTTGAATGGTTCCGCCTGAGAACATCTTCTATCATTATGAAAATTCTAGCTTACATGAAACCCCATTGTGGGTGGAGTCGTGGCGTTCGTGCCATCCTTGAAAAATATGCCCTCCCGTTCGAGGAAAAAGACATCATTTCTGATCGCGACAACTACGCCGAAATGGTCAGCCGGTCCGGCCAACAATTGTCCCCCTGCGTCGAGATAGATGGCGTGATGCTTGCTGATGTTAGCGGGGAAGAGGTCGAAAACTACCTCCTCGCCAACGGATTCGTTGAACCCAATGACCGCAAACCGTCCGCACCGATCAGTCACTCTTGCTCCGGCGAACACCGACATGGTGTCGGCGATACCGCCGTCCGTTTTTTTTAAGCTCGCGACATCGCCTGCCCCTTGCGAGCCATGCGGTTTTCCCATGGCTCGCTTTCGTTAATCTTCAAACCTTTCCTTCCGGGATATCCACCCGCCAGACACCTTTGATTCTCTAGAACCCATGAAAAAGACCACTCAATTTCCTCCGCTCTACCGCCCATCCGACGAGCATGATGCCTGCGGTGTCGGCTTCATTGCAAACATGCACGGCGAACGGTCTTACCAGATTCTCGACCGGGCCATTTCCGGTCTCAAAAACCTCGCCCACCGCGGGGCGATTGACGCCGATGCTATTACGGGTGACGGCGCCGGAGTTCTCTCCCAAATTCCCCACGAACTCTTCCGCGCCCATCTTGAGGAACAGGGACGCAAACTCTATCGCGACGAAGATCTTGGGGTCGGCATGATCTTTCTCCCCCGCGAGGATACCTACGCCCAGAATCACGCCCGCCATATCGTCGAGGAAGACATCAAGCGCGAAGATTTCGCCTTCCTCGGATGGCGCGAGGTGCCCGTAAACCCGGAATGCCTCGGCAAAAAGGCCGAACTCACCCGCCCTCTCATCATGCAGGCGCTTGTTGCCCGCGACGAGAAACTTCCCGACGACGAATACGAACGGAAACTCTTTCTCGCCATGCGCACGTCGATGCGCCGCGCCGCCGAGGACAACATTCCTGATTTCTACATCTGCAGCTTTTCCCACCGTACCATCACCTATAAGGGGCTCCTCAACGCCCCCCAGGTACGACATTTCTTCCTCGACCTGAAATCGCCCCTCTTCCGGACGGCCTTCGCCATCTTTCACCAACGCTTCGCTACCAACACCCTCCCCGACTGGACCAAGGCGCAGCCCTACCGGATGCTCGCCCACAACGGCGAAATCAATACCATCCGCGGCAATCGTAATCTAATGCGGGCCCGCGAATACTCCACCGCCCACGGGGTCTGGGGTGACCGCTACAGCGATCTCAGCCCGATCATCCAGCCGGATATGTCGGACTCGACCAGCCTCGACAACGCTCTCCAGGTTATGACCGTCGCCGGACGCTCCTGTCTCCACGGAATCTCCATGATGATGCCGGAGGCCTGGGAACGCAACGATCGCCTCGACCCGCAGGTCCGCGCCTTCTACAAATGCCACTCCGCTATGATGGAGCCCTGGGACGGCCCTGCCGCCGTCGCTTTTACTGATGGTCGTTTCGTCGCCGGTGCTCTCGATCGGAACGGACTCCGGCCCGCCCGCTACAAGATCTACGAGGACGGCACCGTCGTTCTCGGGTCCGAAGCCGGTCTCATCAAGGACTGGGGATCCCGCGTCGTTCGCGCCGGTCGTCTCGGCCCCGGCACCATGCTCGCCGTCGATATCAAGGACCACCGGGTCTTTGAAAACGCCGACATCAAGTCCCACCTCGCCGCCGAACAGGACTACGAAAGCTGGTGTGATCGGACTTTCGTCGAACTCGGCGATCTCGTCAAAGACTTCCACCCGGCGGATGCTCCCACCTCTGCCGAGGGCGACATCACCCCCATCCGCGTCCTCTACGGGTACGCCACCGACGAGGAAGAACATATCATCCTTCCGATGCTCAACACCGGCGCCGAAGGCATTGGCTCAATGGGCGACGACACCCCGCTGGCGGTCCTTTCCCGCCGTCCCAAGCTGCTCTACCAGTACTTCCGGCAGCTTTTTGCGCAGGTCACCAACCCCGCGATTGACTCCCTTCGGGAAAGCTCCGTCATGTCCCTCAACATGCACCTCGGCGGGCGTCTCGGGTTGTTCGAGCCCCTCTCCAGCGAGCACCATCTCCTCACGATGGAATCGCCTGTCCTTCTCGCCAACGAATTCGAGGCCGTTCGCAACGCCACCACCTTTGATCGCGAGATTGCGACCCTCGATGCCACCTTCCCCGTCGGCGAGGATGCCAGCGAACTCGAACGCAGCGTCAACGCTCTCGCCGCCGAAGCCCGCCGCCTCGCCACCGACGACGGCACCCGCCTGATTATCATTTCCGACCGGAATATTTCCCGGCAACGCGCTCCCCTTCCCATGCTCCTCGCTGTCGGGGCGGTTCATCAGGAACTCGTCCGCGCCGGACGCCGTCTCGACTGTGATATTTTGGCGGATACCGGCGAGGCCCGCGATGTCCATCAGATTGCCTGCCTCCTCGGTTTCGGCGCCAACGCCGTTCACCCCTGGTTTGCCCTTGAACTCGTCAACCGCCTCGTTCTCGAAGGCAAGGCCGAAGAGGGTGTCACCATCGATCAGGCCCAGCAGAACTACCGCAAATCGATCAACAAGGGTGTCCTCAAGATTATGTCGAAGATGGGCATCAGTACCCTCTTTAGCTACCAGGCCGCCCAGACCTTCGAGGCTCTCGGGATTAGCCGGACGGTCGTCGACCAGTGCTTCTATGGCACCACCAGCGCAATCGGTGGAGTCGGCTTTGCCGACATCTCCGCCGAGACCCTTACCCGCCACACCCGTGCATTCCCCCCCGAGGGTTCCGATCCGGTCGAACTCTGGGACGAGGGCTACTATAGCGTCGTCAAACGCGGCGAAGCCGAATTCCACGCCTGGAACTCCAAGGTCATCGGCGGGATGAACAAGATTCTGCGCGCCAATGGGGATTTTGAAAAATACCTTCCCTTCAAGGAGGCCGCCGAAACCCACGCCCCCTACGGTATCAAGGATCTTCTCAAATTCCGTTTCCCCAAGCAGGGGATTGACCTGTCCGAGGTCGAGCCCGTTGAGGACATCCGCCGTCGCTTCACGACCGCCGCAATGTCCCTCGGGGCAATCTCGCCCGAGGCCCACGAATGCCTTGCGGTCGCCATGAACGCTATCGGTGGCAAATCCAATTCCGGCGAGGGCGGCGAGGATCCCGTTCGCTTTAAGAAACGGCCCGACGGCTCCAGCGCCAACAGCGCGATCAAACAGGTCGCTTCAGGTCGCTTCGGGGTCACCGCTGAATACCTCGCCAACGCCCGCGAGATCGAAATCAAGGTCGCCCAGGGGGCCAAGCCCGGCGAGGGCGGCCAGCTCCCCGGTCACAAGGTCACCGACCTGATCGCCCGACTTCGCTTCTCCGTCCCCGGCGTCACCCTCATCTCACCCCCACCTCACCACGACATCTACTCGATCGAGGACCTCGCCCAGCTCATCTTCGACCTCAAGCAGGTCAACCCCCGGGCCAAGGTCTGCGTCAAGCTGGTCTCCTGTTCCGGGATCGGTACGATTGCCGCCGGGGTCGCCAAGGCCTACGCCGATGTCATCCTGATCTCCGGTCATGAGGGCGGAACCGGTGCCTCTCCCCTCTCCTCGATCAAGCACGCCGGATCCCCCTGGGAAATCGGTCTCGCCGAGGCCCATCAGGTTCTCATCCTGAACGATCTCCGCGGCCGGGTCGTCCTCCGTACCGACGGTGGTTTCAAGACCGGACGCGACATCGTCATCGCCAGCATCCTCGGGGCCGAGGAATACAATTTCGGGACCGCCGCCCTCATCGCTGCCGGTTGCGCCATGTTCCGGGTCTGCCACAAGAACACCTGCCCGGTCGGGGTTGCCACCCAGCGCGAAGACCTCCGCCAGAAATTCCGGGGCAAACCCGAAAACATTGTCCAGTACTTCAACGCCGTCTCCGAGGACACCCGCCGCATCATGGCGCAACTCGGCGTCCGCACCATTGATGAACTCGTCGGGCGAACCGACCTCCTCGAACAAATCGCTGATCCCGAGACTCCCAAGACCGCCCTTGTCGATCTGTCACCGTTGCTCGCCCCACCGGCCTCCGACGAACACGACAGGATTCACACCCGCGAACGCAACGACCGGATCGGGAACGAGGGTTCCGTTGACGACCAAATCCTCCAGGAGGCCATCGAGACCGTCACCCACAAAACCTTCGCTTTCAAGGGCTCCTACAAGGTTGACAATACCATGCGAAATATCGGGACACGCCTCTCCGGCGAGGTCGCCTACATGCACGGGAACCGCGGAATGGAACCCGGCCAGATCAAGCTTGAATTCACCGGCAGCGCTGGCCAGAGCTTCGGAACATTTCTCGTTCAGGGTATCCGCCTAAAGCTTTTCGGCGAGGCCCAGGACTATGTCGGCAAGGGTATGAACGGCGGCGAGATCGTCGTCCGTCCGCGACCCGAAGAAACCTTCAATTGGAACGAAAACACCATTATCGGGAACACCTGTCTCTATGGTGCCACCGGGGGCTACCTCTTCGCCGCCGGTGTCGCCGGGGAACGCTTTGCCGTCCGCAACTCCGGGGCCACCGCCGTCGTCGAGGGCGTTGGTCACCACGGGTGTGAATACATGACCGGTGGGATCATCGTTTGCCTCGGGGAAGCTGGAAAGAACTTTGGTGCCGGAATGAGCGGCGGACTCGCCTTCATCTACGACCCCAAAGGAACCTTCGAACAAAGTTTTAACTCCGAAATGGTAGGCATTAGCCGACTCGACCGGAACGAGGAGATCGAGGCCTTGCAGGCCCTCATCCAGTCTCATGCCAACCTCACTGCCAGCCCGCTGGCGAAGGAGATTCTCGAGAACTGGAACAACACCATCGGCCACTTCTGGCGCATCACCCCCCACCGCGCCCCCGAGGTCCCCGAAACCATCTTCGCGCCCGACCCCAACGTCAGGGCCCTCGCGACCAGCTAAAACAGCCACTACACCGAGTCTCCCCTCCGCCACCGCAGCCCTCCTCCACCCGGTCGCCGCAAGCGGCGCCCCTACAAATCATCCCGCTGTAGGGGGTCCGCTCGGACCACAGTGCCCTGAGCGTGTCGAAGAGCGGACCCCGCCCACCGTGCCCATCCGCCCATCGCCGGCCCCCACCCGACTAAAAAAATAACCCAACCGAACGGTTGGGTTATTTGCATTGACTGGTGTTAACCTTTCGGGATCGACCTTTCCGCCCGATCACTCCACCGCGATCGCCACAGGCCTGGCCGCTTCAGCCACCGGTAAAACGATCCGGAGAACACCGTTCTCGCTCTTCGCACGTACCGCTGCCGCATCAAACTGGCTCCCGATCTCCAACCGGAGAACGTACCGCAGGTCGATAA
>CAZFLQ010000026.1:0-25323 GCA_964519935.1 uncultured Puniceicoccaceae bacterium
CGGGGTCCAGGCGGAGGGCAGGCGGAGGGCAGGCGGAGGGGGTCAGTCCACGAGGGCAGGCGGAGGGGGTCAGTCCACGAATTCTTGCAAAAACACTCTTTTCATCAAAACCGATAAGACAGATTGAGGATGAGACAGATTGAGGACACCCATGTCCTCAGTATGGCTGCAAGCCAACCTTACTATTCAGGGGAAATGCAGCCATGTTCCTGGTTTCTGGTTGGGGAGAGGCGAAGGGATCGAATGACATCCGGACGCTCGGGCGATTCTGATGCTTCTCAATCCGCTACCCGGGAGACCGGAGATACCCGACTTCAGGGAAGAGATATCGGCCATCTCCTAGTTCTTCGAGCCACGCGCGGACCTTCAGGGCCTGGACATCTAGTGATTTTTCCAGTTTTACATATTGACGGGAAGCACTATTTCCGCATGCACGGACTGTGAAAACCACCATCGACATTCCAGAGGCACTTTACCGGAAAACGAAGATTCGTGCCGTTGAGACTGGCTCCACACTCAGGCAAATCGTGCTCTCTTCTTTGAGCAAAGAACTTGGGGTCGCGATCGAGACCCCGGTGGAAGGGCAATCATTCACTGAAAGGCGGAGGCTGCGTCCCGAATTCAAGCGACTGATGGAGGCTGGAGCCCTCGATGGAGGCACCGATTCCACCGTGATCATCTCTGAAGACCGATCCTCACGCGAAGACGCTTTACTTTGATTCCAACTACCTCTTTCGACTCTATTCCACGGAGGCGGGAAGCGCAGAAGTTCAGAAACTAGCCGGAACGACCCAGTGCATCACAAGTGCATGGCACGGACGCGCGGAACTCGCCTCTACACTACTACGCAAGCGCCGTGAGTCCGCGCTAACAGATCAGGCCATTCAGGAAATCCGGCACCAGATCAGGGATGACAGGGAAAATGGTTCTGTCGTATTTCTGAATCATTCCGAAACCATTATAGCCAGGCTGGAATTGATCCTCGAACGAGCCCCCAAAGACACGTTCATCCGGGCAGCAGACGCACTCCACCTCGCGTGCGCCTCAGAGCATGGCTACAAACAAGTTTATTCGAATGACCGACACTTTCTTCTTGCAGCTCCGCTCTTTGGTTTGGAGGGGGTGAACGTGATCGACCTCTGATCCATTGATTTCGGGGAATTGAACAGCCGGAGGGGCCAAGTCCACTAATTCTTGCAACGACACTCTTTTCATCAAAACCGATGAGACAGATTAAAGACACCCATGTCCTCAGTAAGGCGGCAAGCCAACCTTACTACTCCGGGTAACTACAGCCATGTTCCTGGTTGGGGAGAGGTTGAGGGATTGAATGCTCACGATATGGGTTCCGGTATCGGCTTTTCTTTGAAAAAGGGGCGGAGAGCCTGCGTGCTTTCACCGTTTCTCCATAAGCGTCAGCGATTATGGGATTTGTAGAAATGGCTCTCGCCATTCCTCTACGAGCGGATCTCCCGGATCTCGATCAAAGAAATCCCTTCCAGTTTTTTCCTGAGCAAGGGGAGGCGGGACTGGCTTGCCGAATCGCTGGAAAGGAACCCAGGCAGAGCTTCCCGAAAATCCGGTTCAGCCGAGAGGGAACGAACTCCGTTGACTAGATAATCTCGAAAGTCCCTTCGCGACAAATTGATTTCCTCAACGATGTTAAGCTGCGGCATGGTGCAATAGTTTTTCCTTGAGAACTTCTTTGGCAATCTTTCGATCCCGCACTCTTCCGATGCGGAGAGCATCTACCAACGCAAGATAATCGTAGAGCCCGGGTTCTCTCAGGGATGCCTTAGGGACGCTCCTGTAGAGGGGGCGGACTGCCACCCCCTGCACCTTTCCCTCCGGATCCGGCCAGACCGGAGGCAATTCAGAATTCTGGGTAATTTTATCCAACATTACGGGAGCCGCCCAAGCCGTGGGTATTCCCCTGGTCACCTCACCGGGCCTTTCGGCGAACACATAGGGAACGCCGTGCTCTAGAAAGTCGATGAACGGGTTCCGACGCATCTTTTTGGTTTCGGGATCCAACAACCGGGCCTTTTCTAAACGCCGAACTGCGGCATGGACCTCGGAAGCACTCATCCCCAGGCGCACTCCACGCTCCGCGTAAGTGCCCATTGTCCCTTTCTCACGACAGAGATCTAACGCCACGAATACATCTTGGGCTTTAATCATTACCACTATACGCTATTCGCGAATTGCGAATATGCAAGGGCAATGCGAAGGGGTCAGGCCTTACACTTTAACATCCCTATCTCCCGCCACCATCTACACTTGGGCCGGGTGCCCCATGTTCAAACGCCTTGCGATCCACCGATTGGGAGCAGCCGTCGTCCGGCGCAATTCCCGGGCAATTTCGATTTTTCAATCAGCTCCTTTGAGGCAGTCATTTCCGCCAGCTCCTCGACGCGGCAGACGCTCGCCCCTCCCGCAACTTCTCGGTGGCGCAGGCTGTCAACCAGTCCTGATCCGCAAAATCTGATTGAATCCGCGAAACCAACGGCCCCTCACCGATTCCGCCCAAAACGCCGCCAATCGCGTTCCGCCCGCCGCGCCCGCCGGATGGTCTCCCGCGCAGCGGAGGTTCCCGCTACCCGACCAAACCGCACCGCCTGCACCTCCCGATAAATCGGATCGGTCTTCTCCGTATCCGCCGCCTCCAACTGCCCGCGAATCGCATCCATCCGCAACAACAACACCCGCGCCTCGCGACGATCACGGCCCAACACCAACCTCCCCTGGCCATCCCCGATCCGGCGCCCCACCACCCGGACGACCCAACGCCCAGCCCGAAAAAGTAAAACGCCCAAAAAACCGGCCCCCACCAGGAAAACCCCCAACAAGACCTCTACGTAAGGCAATCCCGAGAATCGGTCCCGCAAAGCTTGGAACTGCCTCCCCATCTCCCTCACCCACTCGGTCAAAAACGCCTTCGTGCGATCCCACAGACCCGTCACCCGCGCCGCGATCTGCTCCTGGTCCGTATCGTCAAAATTGATCACCCGGCGGTACCAGATCACCCGCAGGCTGTCCATCCAGGCCCCCAGACCGCTCTCGATCGCAAAACCGGCCGAGTTCGGATCCGCCAATCCGGTCGCGCCGGCCGCCAGTTCCCCGTTTCCCCCCGGGGTCGGATCCACCCGCACCCACTGCCCATTCGCATAGACTTCAACCCACGCGTGGGCATGCTCGTTCCGCACGACGAAATAGTTTTCATATTCATTCCAGTTCCCCCCGACGAACCCGACGACCATCCGCGCCGGGATTCCCGCCGCCCGCGCGAGGAGGATCGTCCCCCCCGCGAAATATTCGCAGTGCCCCGCTGCCCCCGATTCCAACCAACGCACCACCGGATCCCCATCCCGGTTGATCGGCAGGGATGCCAGCGAATATCCATGACGACGCCCGAGGTCGTCCGCGATCCTCCGGGCAGCCAGTTCAACATCTCCGACCCCGTCGGGAAACAGCTCCGCCACCCGTTCCTTCAGAATCCGCCGATCCTCCTCTCCCATCGGGATCGCAAGGGTCGTCTCCGGATAGGCCAGCCGCCGCAATTCAACCCGATCCTCAACTCCCAGCCACCGCGCCCCCGCCGCCTCTTCGAAAAACCTCCGGTCCAGTTCCATCGCCGGTAAACGGTCGGTCGGGGTAACCCCCTCGGTCTGGAAAAAGAGCAGCGAGTTCAAGGGCTCCGGAATCGCCATTGTAAAGTAGGCCGGGCTAATCTCGACCTCCTGATCCTGTTGAAAGCGGAGGTTCCGGATCGGTCCCGCCAGGGGCAGGTAACGGCTGATCCCACCCTCAAAAAAGAAAGTCCAGGGATTCTCAATCACCTCTCCCCCCAGCGGAAACCTCAGAATATCCCCTACTGCGATCGCATTGTCCTGCAGGCGTCGTGGCGGTCGCACATCCCCCGCGAAATCCGAATGCTCGAAGGTCCCCCCTTCATAACGATCAAGGATCAGCATCCGCCAGTAAGGTCGGGTCGGGACCGATGCCCCCTCTCCCACATCCACCCGAAAGGCCACCCGGTTGTCCCGGGCAATCTCGGTCACATCACCCAGCGAAACCGTCGACGAGAAACCAGTCTGGGCCCGACCCTCGACCTGAAAGAAGGGAATCGACTGTGCCCAGTTGAAACGCGGAATTGCCACAAAAACCAAACTCGCCATTCCCAGAAACACAAGGATCAGTCCGCCCGCGTAACCAAGACCCCGCCAGTCCAACGCCCGCCACACCTCCGGCAGAAACGCCCGCCAACGAAACCGTTCCCACTCGCAGTCCAGAAACTCCCCATCCTCCCGCGCCGCCATCAGATTCGATAAAAACAAAAACCCTATCACCATCGGCGAGAACAGAAGCAACTGAAAGGCAAACTGTAATGACAGCGTAAATACGCCCGAGACCACCACCAGAAAAAGGCAGAGCAACGCCAACTGCAGATCCTCGCGGTGACGCCGGTTCTGCGCCGCCCGCAAGACTGTCAGCAACCCGATCAGGCGGACCAGCGGCGGCAGGAAATCCCGCCCACTCGTCAAAAAATCCAGCAGCGCGAAACCGACCAGAACAGGCGCACCGATCCGCACTATCCAGGCCGGCAAAAAGCCCATCAGGGTGGGCCGCATCGTCACCACCCCCGCCAGTCCCAACATTATCAACAACCACAGGGGATTCACCATGTCCATGATCTGGACCGCCAACAGCGAGGTCAGCGTCAATACATTGCCGACCATCCACCGCAACCGGTTCAGGTCGAGAAGATCAAGCTGGTTGTAGCTGCCCATGTTGAAAATCCGGGATCACCCCGTGCTCTCCCCCTTTCGAAAAACACACTGCCCGTCCCGGAACCTCAAGATCCCGCATCGGCATCGTTTCCGTCATCTCAATCTGTGCCAGTCCGTCCAGCAGGCGATGCAGGTCTGCGCGGCTCCGCACCGGAACAAACCCCTCCGCCGGTGTCCAGTAGCCGAGAAGGTCACCCTGCTCATGCAGCAAGCGCCCGACCGATGCCGCCACCGAACAAAAGGTCTCAAACACCGTCGCATCTTTCCAAAGCATCCGCGACGGATCCAGAATCAGGGTGTAGGCCGTCGTCCCCTCTTCCTGCGTCTCCCGGATCATCAAATCTCCGGTCCGCGCAGTCGCCTTCCAGTCGATGTCCTGAAACGGATCCCCCGCCCGGTATTCCCGGATCTGTCGCAGATCCGTTCCCCTCCCATAGGCCTGCACCCTCTGACCCGCCTGCCGCCGCGAGGGTCCCTGCGGGATCCAACGCTCCATCGTCACCTGTCGCGGCCAGACCAGAATCGATGCCTTCGTCTTCAAACCGAGACGCTTGCGCAAAAAACCAAACGGAAAGGTCGATTCGACTCCCGATAGCTCGATCCTCAGCGTTCCCCGACGCGCCGGACAAACCCTCCGCACCAGCCGCCGCGTTGTCCCCGCCCCCAATCGGCCATCGAGGATCAATCGGTCCGCCTCCCCACCCGTCACCTCCATCCGAAACCAGACGGCATAGGTTGGCATCAGCCGCTTCAAGTTCTCCACCTCCACCGCCAAATCCGAAACCCGCCCCGCCTCCAGACGCTCCGGGAAAACCAGCCTCCAGCGTAGACCCCGGAAATTCACGACCGAGAGCAACCCGCTCAACAGCAACGAACTCAACAGGCAGGACAGGGACAGAAACAGGATGTTGCTGTTCGTGTTGTAGGCCGCGCCCCCGATCGAAATCGAAATCAGGATAATCATCCATCCCGCCGGGGTCGGATAGGTCCGGTGATTCCGGGGCGGAACAAAGAGGGCCAGCAATGCCGCCACCAGAAACTGCCTCCGACTTGCTCCCTCCGGCAACAACCGCGTCGTCCCCCACTCCGTCTGCCGTTCACCGGTCATTCCCTCAACAACAACTCCCAACCCTAATTTGTATCCATTTTTTCATTACATGAGGTCAAGTCGGCGCCTTGATGGACTCGATCAGATTGCCCAACACCCGCGCCACCGTCGTCCGTTCCTCGAGATACTCCAACGCCCGCCGCCGCAGAGACAACCGGTGCGCCAAAACCGGAACCGCCGTGAAAAACACATCGTCCGGCAGCACAAAGTCCCGCCCACAGATCAATGCCCGCGCCTGTGCCGCCCGCCGCAGACCAATCAATCCGCGGGTACTGATCCCCGCCCGGAACTCTGTCTCATTCCGCGTTGCCGTCACCACCTGCAGGAGGTAGTCGAGGATCGAATCCTCCACAAACACGCTCCCCACCAGAACCTGCGCCGCCGCAATCTCCGCCGCCGCCAGAACCGGCTCGATCTCAATTTCGTCGTACCGCTGATGCCCCGAACGGAGAATTTCCATCTCGTCCTCGCGCGCCGGATAACCCATCGTCAATCGCAACAAAAAGCGATCCATCTGACTCTCCGGAAGTGGAAAGGTCCCCTCGAAATCAACCGGATTCTGGGTCGCAAAGACCATGAAGGGATGCCCCACTTCATGCGTTTCCCCGTCAACCGTCACCTTCGCCCGGTCCATTACCTCGAGGAGGCTCGATTGCGTCTTCGGCGTCGTCCGGTTGATCTCGTCCGCCAGCACAATGTTGGCAAAAACCGGACCCCGACGAAATTCGAAATCACGCGAACGTTCATTGAAAATCGACACCCCGAGGATATCCGAAGGCAACAGGTCGCTCGTGAACTGGATCCGCGAAAACCCACAATGGATCGAACGCGCCAGGGAATAGGCCAGCGTCGTCTTTCCCACCCCCGGCAAATCCTCCACCAGAACGTGCCCACCCGCCACCAACGCCACCAACACATGGTCGATCACCGTGTCTTTCCCCCGAATAATCCGGCGGATATTCTCACGCAGGCGCGATAGATCCGCCTGGACCCGTGCCGGTGTCAGTGGAGAGGCTGCCATCGTTGTCATTACGAGGACTCAACATTCAAAGAAGCACCTCTGCAACCTGCGGATTTGGCTTTCCTTCTTTTTAGAATCGTTCTAAATAACCGCAAGATGGTCTCAACTCCCGACACCGGAAATACCTGGAAAGCCGCCCTCACCGAATTGCTTCGCAACAGTGAGGAGGTCGAGGCCATCCTCCTCAGCCCTAAAGACCGCCGCATTTCCGTCGCCACCCTCGGACCGGTCGATCTTGAACGCCTCGAATCCCGCATCCGCGAAACCCTCCACAAGATTGACGCCGATCTTATTTTCGAAAAGGAGAACCTCCCGCCCACCGCCGACTCCCCCTTTATCGAACGCCGCCTCCGCGACGACTATCTGATCGAAAAACCCTCCTGTGCAACCGCCCCCCGCTTCTGGGCATGGCGGGATTTCTCCTGGCCCGAACCAGACGATGAACCGCAAACCGGAGAAGAATGGCGCAGTCTCGCCACGCAGGCCGGGATCTGCGGGATCGCCCTCGCCTCCGCCTTCATCCTCCCGCTCCTTTTCTCGATTCCCGCCCCGGTCGTCATCGCCCTCTACGCCGTCAGCATGATCGCCGGGGGCTACGATGCCGCCATCGATGCGACCGCCAAACTCCGCCGCCGCCAGCTCGATATCCATTTCCTGATGCTCGCCGTCGCCGTAGGCGCGAGCGCAATCGGTGCCTATGCCGAGGGTGCCCTCCTCCTCTTCCTCTTCAGCCTCTCCGGGGCCCTCGAACACTTTGCGATGTATCGCACCCACCGCGAGATCAGCTCTCTCGTCGCTGACGCCCCCGAAAACGCCCGCCGCCTCCGGGCCGACGGATCCACCGAGACCGTCCCGGTTGCCGATATCCGGATCGGGGAAAAACTCCTCGTCCGTCCCGACGAACGTTTTCCAGTCGATGGAATCGTTCGCGATGGCTCCACCGCCGCCGACGAATCCAACCTCACCGGCGAGGCTACCCCCGTCACCAAGGGCCTCGGCGAGACCGTTTTTGGCGGGACCCTCAACCTCTGGGGCATCGCTACGATCGAGGCCACCCGCCCCGCCACCGAGAGCGCCCTCCAGCGGATCATTCACCTCATTCACGAGGCCCGTCACCGCCGCGCCCCCAGCCAACGCTTCACCGACCGCTTTGGAACCAGCTACACCTCGGCCGTCCTTGCCGCCACCTTCGGGGTCTTCCTCCTCTGGTGGCTCGGTCTTCGGGCCGCCCCCTTCGTCCCCCCGGAGGGATCCTTCTCCGCTTTTTACCGCGCGATGACCTTCCTTGTTGTCGCCTCCCCCTGCGCCCTTGTCCTCTCGATCCCATCCGCCATCCTTGCCGCGATCGCCTCCGGAGCCCGCCACGGCGTTCTTTTCCGGGGCGGTGCCGCGATTGAAAAACTGGCCGAAATCGATGCCGTTGCCCTCGACAAAACCGGAACCCTCACGACTGGCGATCTCCGCGTCGTCAGTGTCGAAAGCTTCCCCGAAGGCCGCGAAACCGATGTCGCCGAACTCGCCTTCAGCCTCGAATCACACTCCAACCACCCCATCGCCCGCGCCATCACCCGCTACGGCGAGGCCAACGCCCTCCGCCAACGACCCGTCAGCGATTTCCAACAAATCTCCGGACGCGGTATCCGTGCCGTTTCCGAAACAGAGGTCTGCTTCCTCGGTCGCCGTGAACTGATCGAGGCCGGTGAGCTCGGACAGGTGCTTTCCACCATCGGGGATCCGCCCCAGGACTTTTCCGAGGTCTGGATCCTCCACGAAGGCATCATCGGACGGATTCTCCTTCAGGATGAGATCCGCACCGAATCCGCCGCCGTTCTCCGCGATCTCGCCGCCCGTGGTATCGAAACCCTCATGCTGACCGGCGACCGCCGCGGCACCGCCGAGGCCATCGGAACGGAACTGGGCATCTCCCGCGTCGAATCCGGACTCCTCCCCGAGGGCAAGGTTGCCATCATCCGGGAACTCGAAGCCCAGGGAAAGAAGGTCGCCATGGTCGGCGACGGCGTCAACGACGCCCCCAGCCTCGCCGCCGCCTACGTCTCCGTCGCGATGGGTGCCCGCGGGAGCGATGCCGCCCTCGAACAGGCCGAGGTCGTCCTCATGAATGACAAAATCGAAAAATTCCTCTCCGCCCTCCGCCTCAGTCTCCGCGCCCGCCGGATCATCCGCCAAAATATCGCCGTCGCCCTCGGCACCGTTGCGATCATGATGGTCGCCTCCATCCTCGGCCTGATCCCCCTCACGATCGGCGTCATCGCCCACGAAGGCAGCACCGTCGTCGTCTGCCTGAACAGCCTCCGCCTCCTCATCTCCAAATCCTGACACCACCCTCGGAACGCTCCTCGCCCCCCCGATCCACGCGTCGATCCGTCAGCAGACCGGCCCAACCAAACCTGCTCCCCACTCACGTTAAGAAATCTTTACCTTACCTGTATCGATAAATCACTGACATTCGGAACTTTCCTGTGCATCTTCTTTCTTTTAGCGCTCAAACCCTGCAAACCTTTCGTGAATCTCCACTTTCTTGGAACGGGCAACGCCCGTGGCATCCCGGTTTTCGGATCCACCGATCTGATCTCCTGCCATGCACGGGTCGACCCGACCCGACGCCGCCAGGAACCGTGTGTCCGCGTTACTGGAAGGGCAGACTGCATCTACCTTGATGCCGGCCCCGCAGATTTTCGGGCTATGTTCGAGAATAACCCCGGACGCGCTATTTTTCTTTCCCATTTTCACAGCGATCACGTCGCCGGACTCCTCCGCTTCAGCTTCGGTGTCGGTACCCGGATTCCCGTCTACGCCCCCTCCGATCCCGCCGGATACGGCCATCTCCCGGATGAACCGGGAATCCTCGAATTTCACTTTAAACCGGTTTTTCGTCCCTTCGAATGCGGGGAATTCCTCGTCACCCCCGTCCCCCTCAACCACGGCATCCCGACCCAGGGCTATTGCATCGAAAACAGCGATTGCCGCCTCGCCTACCTCTGCGACACCCGCGGATTGCCCGAAAGCTCAATCATGTTTCTCACTGGCTGGGCACCCGATGTCATCGTCCTCGACTGCAATGACGGGCCCCTCAAGCAGGGCGACCGTAGCCATAACAACATTGCCGAGGCCCTCGCGATCAGGGCTCAGATTCGACCTCACAGCACCTTTTTAACCCACATCGGCCTCTCCGCCGAAACCTGGTTTGATGCCAATCCCGAGGCCCTCCCCTCCGACACCCTGATCGCCCGCGACGGTCTCGAGATGGACTTCAGCCGCACCCTCGGGGACCGCCGGATCTCCCGCTTTTTTGCCTGAGGCCTGTCTCCCGCCCTTCAGGACCACTCACTCGGAAACCGCTGAAAGAAAATCGCCGGCACCTGCAAAAACAACACAAACAGGAGGGTTCCCTCGAACGCGGGAATTCCCAAATCCTGCTCTATCCGGGCCGCCGCGATATAACTGAAAATAACCCCGACGACCGTCACCATTCCGTAGGCAAGGGATGCCAGGGTCATTACCACAAAGGTCGTTTTCCAACCCGCAACCGAAAGGTGCCGATACGGGACCATCAGCAGGAAAGCGAGGAAGATCTCAAAAAGTCCCTTGATCTGAAAAAAAATCATCGGCTCCGTGTGGGCCTCTGTGAAGTTACGAAAAGCCAGAAATCCGAAAACAAAAGCTGTCGGAATTGACACCCTTCGCACCCAGACAATCCCGCGCGGAAGGGATGGCTGGCTTGATTCCGTCATGATCCGCGGACGGTGACCGGAAGGCTCAATGGCGGGTCGAATCCTTTCGCCGTCTCCATCCCGTTTTCATCTCCAGCCGGACTTTCCGGCTCAGATTCCCCTTCCGAACCGCTTTCCCTGTCGGCCTCAACCTCGGTCTCAGGCGCGGGCAAAACCAACTCCGGCATCGGGGAAAGGGCCAGCAGCTCATCCGCCGACCAGGGTGTCGAACGCGTGCCCACCTTCGCCCGAATCGCCGCAACGTGATCCGCCGTGATCTCCTCCGAAAGGTTCCCGAAGGATGCCCGAACGTAGGTCAAAACCGCCCCTATGTCCCGATCCGAGAGCATCCCGCCAAACGCCGGCATGTTACCATTGTAGGTGTTACCCTCAACCTCGATCGGCCCTACCAGCCCGGAGAGGAGAATTGCGACCGGACGCACCCGTGTCTCGTTCACCCAGTCCGCCCCTGCCAGGGGCGGGAATGCACCTGATACGCCTTTCCCATCCACCTGGTGACATTGCTGACAGTTTGCCGCGTAAATCCGGCGTCCGGTCGTCATCGGATCAAATGTCGCAACAACCCGGATTTCACCCTTCGAAGGATCAAAATTCGGATCGTAAACGTCCCAGCGGAAAGCGGCGATGTTGTTGACGAAATAAATGCAGACGATGAAGAGAACGGTCGCGAAAAGAAAAAGGATGAAGATCGGCATCGGCGGGAAGCCTTCGCTCGGTTCGACCTTTTCCCGCATCAACTGGTTGTGCAGGTGTTGCAGTTGCTTGTCCGAAATGCGCGCGGTATCATCCGTCGGCTCGGGGATCGGTAGGTCGGATTGGGAGGCCATGCAGAGAAAAACGTCGGTCCATCATTCCCGTGCGTTCCTGCACAGGACGAGTTGCTGTAGTGAGGTAACGAAATGGTTGTTTGACGGTAAAGCGGGGCGTTGGCAAGACGTTAGAACCTCCATCCAAAAATCGGGCACAAGCGGGGACTTGCCCGACATTAACCGCGCGATGAGGCCTTGACCTGCATAATCAATTCCGACAAATATCGCACCGCTTTCATGCGCTCCTCACTTTTCCATATCCTCATCATTTGCGGTTTCTCTTTCCTTGTGTCCGGCTGTCAGTTCGACGGAAGACAGTCGACGTTCGATCCAAAGGGAGTCATCGCGAGGGAACAGTTGGCGTTGTTCTACATTACGCTTCAGGTAACCCTGTTGATTTTCGTGGTTGTTGGCGGGGCTCTCTTCTATGTGGTTTGGAGATACCGCGAACGCAAGGGGGACGATCCCGCTGTTCTACCACGTCAGGACCATGGAAACTCGTTTATCGAGCTGGCTTTGATCGCCATCTCCGTGATCATGTTGGTCTTTATCGCCGTCCCAACCGTCCGCGCCATCTGGTATACCCACGAGGTCCCCGATGATCCCGAAAGTCGGCTCGGAAGTTGGTATCAGGGCGAACTGACCAATCCGGACACAGCGGAGGAACCTCTGATCATCTACGCGTACGGTTGGCAGTGGTGGTTTTCCTTCGAATACCCCCAGTTGGGTGTCGTTACCGCGAACGAATTTGCGATCCCCAAAGACCGCAATGTCGTGATCGAGCTACGCTCGAAAGACGTCATCCATTCGTTCTGGCTGCCCAAAATCGCCGGCAAGGTCGATATGATCCCCGGACGCCGAAACCGGATGTGGGTTCGCGCCGACGAGGAAGGCTACTATTACGGCCAGTGCGCAGAATTCTGCGGTGAGTCCCACGCCTACATGCAATTCCGCACCGATGTTCTGTCCGAGGCTGATTTCCACACTTGGGTCGAAACGCAGCGCACCCCCGCCCCCGCACCCGAAGAAACCTGGGAAAGCTGGTTTTCCAAAACCGCATCGCTGACGGACGCTGATCTCAACGGAACAGTCGAGAAAGGCGCCAAAATCTTTATGGGTCGAGGGGCCTGTATTCAATGCCACGCGATCGGAGGGTCGCCCGCGCGGGGAAACAAGGGTCCCGACCTGACCCATGTCGCCACCCGTCGATCAATTGCCGCCGGTTGGCTCGAGCACCGCTCTCCAGACGGAAATGTCGATCTCGCCCGCCAGTATGAAAACCTCTACAACTGGATTTTGTATTCCGAAAAAATCAAGCCCGGCAACCTCATGCACAACGGCACCGGGGGGTTGCACGAGGTGGAACTTTCGATCGCCGACGGACATCACCTGACAGCCTTTTTGATGACCCTGAAGTAGTTTGCCATGAGCGAAATAACATCCGTTTTCCCTGAACACACCCTGACCCCGGAGCGCAGCCTGATCGGGATCCGCCGACCCGACCACGTAGCCGGATGGAAAAACTGGCTGACGACGGTTGATCACAAGAAGATTGGCCTGATGTATGGCATCTTTGCCCTCTCATTTTTTGTTATCGGGGGCTTCGAGGCCCTCGTGATTCGCGCCCAATTGGCAGTCGCGGAAAACAATCTGGTCTCACCCGAAACCTACAACCAGCTCTTCACGATGCACGGCACAACGATGGTCTTTCTCGCCGTCATGCCGCTCAGCGCTGCTTTCTTCAACTACCTCGTGCCTTTGCAGATTGGCGCACGGGATGTCGCCTTTCCACGGTTGAACGCTTTCAGCCTCTGGACCTTCGTGGCCGGCGCAATTATTATCAATCTCAGCTGGATCCTGCAGGCCGCCAGCGCCCTCGGGTGGTTGGGTGGAGTCGTCAACCAGGCCGGGGTCGAAATGACCGATTTCGTTCCCTCCGTCGGGTGGTTCGGATACGCGCCGCTGACCAGCCCTGAACATTCCGGGGTCGGGACCGATTTTTGGATCTTCGGTCTCCAGGTTCTCGGAATCGGCTCCATCGCCGCATCACTCAATTTTATCGTCACGATCATGACGATGCGGGCTCCGGGCATGAAAATGATGCGGATGCCGGTCTTCACCTGGATGACGCTGATCACTTCGGTCCTGATCATTTTCGCCTTCCCCCCGGTCACGGTCGCACTCGGCCAGGTCATGTTTGACCGGTTCTTCGGGACAAATTTTTACAATGTCGGCGAGGGTGGACAGCCCATCCTCTGGCAGCACCTTTTCTGGATCTTCGGCCACCCGGAGGTCTACATCCTGATTCTTCCGGCGATGGGGATCATTTCGGAAATCCTCCCCGTCTTTAGTCGAAAACCCCTCTTCGGGTACCCCCTCGTCATCTTTTCCGGCGCGGTCATCGGATTTCTCGGGTTCGCCGTTTGGAGCCATCACATGTTTACGACCGGGCTCGGACCAGTTGGAACCGCCGCGTTTTCCCTTCTTACAATGGCCATCGCAGTTCCCACCGGGGTCAAGATCTTCAATTGGATCGGAACCCTCTGGGGCGGAAAAATCCGTTTCTCCATCCCGATGGTTTTCAGTTTGGGATTTATCTGGATGTTCATGATGGGCGGGTTTTCCGGGATCATGCACAGCTCCGCGCCCGCCGATGCCCAGCAACAGGATTCCTATTTCGTCGTCGCCCACTTTCACTACGTCCTCATCGGGGGCAGTATCCTCGCCCTTCTCGCCGGAACCTATTACTGGTTACCAAAAGCGACCGGAAAGATGTGGGACAACAAATTGGGCTACCGTGTCGCCTGGTTGGTCATTATCGGATTAAACGTCACCTTTTTCCCAATGCACTTTCTCGGACTCTTCGGAATGCCCCGCCGAACGCATTCCTACCTCGCCGAAACCGGTTTCGGAACCTTGAATCTAATCTGCACGATCGGTGCCCTCATCCTCGGTTTCGGCATCCTCCTCTTCCTGATCGATATCTGGAAAACCTCCCGCAAAGGAAAACCTGCCGGGTCGGATCCCTGGGATGGGCGGACGATTGAATGGATGACATCGAGTCCGCCTCCGGTCTACAATTTCGAAAAAACTCCGATCATTCCCTGCCGCGATGCCTTCTTCATGGAAAAGTATACCCGCAACGAAACCGATCCCACCAAGCGCGTCCAGATCGGCGAGGTCCCGGGCAACGGACATGGAATTCACATGCCCAGCCAATCGTGGATGCCCCTTTTGGCGTCGAGCGGTTTCATCGTCCTTGGCCTCTCGATGGCTTTGAAATCGGCCGGTATCGGCCTGATGGGCTATCTCGCTATCGCCGGATTGCTTGTTACCCTCCTCGGGATTTACCTCTGGGCGCTCGAAGGGCCGGGAGGGTATCACCTGCATCCATCCAAAGCCGACGCCCCCGAGGCTCCGTCCGCTTGAAGAACGCGCCGAATCCACAAAGAAAATGTCCGACTCTTCTGCACACACCGCCGAATTAACAGAGTTCGAGCCGACCGGACTGGATCGGAAAAAGCTGATGATGTGGCTCTTCCTCGCCTCGGACTGCATGTTTTTTGGCACCCTGATCTCGACTCACCTGATCTATCGGAAAATTTACCCCGATATCGGCGTGCAGCCGGAATCAGTCTTCGATCTGGAACTTACCACCTTTAGCAGTTTTATCCTCCTGATGAGTTCGCTCCTGATGGCCCTTGCTGTTTCGGCCATGCACAAGGCCGACCTGCGGGGATTTCGCAAATACTGCGCCGGGACCATCGCCTTCGGTCTGATTTTTCTTGGCTGCCAGGTTTACGAATTTCAGCACTTTGTTCACAGCTACGACTTCACCCTCGGCTCGGGAACCTTCGGTTCAACGTTCTATCTGATGACGGGTACCCACGGGATCCACGTCGCAATTGGCGTTCTCTGGCTCCTTTCCATGTTGATCTACTCCTATACCGGGAAAATGGGGCACGGGCACGCTATCGATGTCGAGGTCGCAGGCCTTTACTGGCATTTTGTCGACATTGTCTGGATTGTTATTTTCACCGCCGTTTACCTCCTCGAGTTCGTTTGATAGACCCGTCATGTCCATAACATCCACCCATCCGATTACGAAGGAGTTTCTCGCTTCGGAGCAGAAAAAGTATTTTACCTTCGTCAATCTGGCCTTCCTCATGACGGCCCTGACCGGGATCGAATTGATCCTGATCTTCCTCCCGCTGCCTTCTGTCGTCATCGCAGTCGTTCTTGTCAGCTTGTCTCTGATCAAGTTTGTCGGGGTCATTTTCTGGTTCATGCACCTCGCCTACGACCGGAAGTTCCTGACCCTCGTCTTTCTGTTCGGGATGGCTCTCGCAACCGCCACAATCGCCGCCTTGCTCGCCCTTTTCAGCGACAAATACGTCGACAAAAGTCTCCCATTCTACGAGGCCGGAACAATCGAGGTCGGCGGAGCGGGACACTGACCCAACGGCTACCCGCCCGGAACAGGCGAATCAACCGGGTTCTCCGCCCGATACCACTGGTAGAATGCAAATCCAAACACGGGCAGCGCAAACGCCATCCCCCCGACCTTCATCAGAACCGCCCCGAGAACCTGATCCTGCATCGGATCAATCTCCATGATCCTCGGTGCGTAAACGTACGTCGGGTAAAGCGGGTCGCTCGTAAAAGCGAGAAAACCGAAAACCGGAATCTGCCCGAGCATCAGGGCGAAAACCAACAGCATCCTCCCCCCCCAGGACAAACGCGAAAATCCCGAATTTGGTCCGACCAGGCGAAAGGCCAGAGCCAACGATGGAACAAACAACGTCAGGTGCTCGATAACGTGGATCGTTTTGTTCCGGAGCGCCGCCTCGTATAAAACCGGGACATGCCACGCCGTGAAGATCAGGATCAGGAGAACCACATTCACCACCGGATGCGTCAAAGCGGAAAGCCGGTTGCAGGCGAATCGGTGGGTTGAAGCAAATGAATCCATCCAATCCTTTGAAAAGCTGAGCGCAATCGCGGCCGGTGCGAGATACATCAGCAGCAAATGCTGCAACATGTGAACCCAGAAAAGATAGCGTTCCCCAATCGCATCAATCGGCGACCCAACAGCAATATAGACCGTCGATAAACCAAGGTAAAATACGCACGCCCGGAGCATCGAAGGTCTCGCTCCCGATGCCCAGAACGACCGATAGGTAAACGTCGCCAACCAGTAGATCCACCCCACCAGGCATATCACGAAAATCAGGAGCGGTTCGGTGTGCCAATGAAATGTCACTACAAAACCTCGAAATCGAAGGCCCGAAAAAACGGAGACCCGCTGTATTGGATCTGCACCCAGACCCGATAATCGCCCGGACGCGGAGGATGGAAAAGAAACTCCATCGTCGCCTCCTCCCCCCCGTCGAGCGACTCGATCAGAGGATGCATGTGAACATACCCCCGAACGGCGCCATCGAAAGCCACGAGGTGGGCGTAAGCATCCATCACCTTTTCGAGCCGCACCGCTTCACCCGCTGCCGGGGACCGGACAGTCAAAATCATGCGATAATCCCGCCCCGCCTTGAAGGAAACGCCCTCTCCATTGGTGGTCAGTTCGAGGCGGGGGATCCGACCTTGATCCGCTCCGAGCCCACCTGCCTCCGCTCCGTGGCGAATCGAGAAGGTTGTACGCGTCATCGCCACACGACGGGTCTCACGGGGAACAAACTCCGTAAACAGAACCCACTCCCCCGCCGGGAGAGGCGGCACCTCCAGGGTGAACCGACTGCCCGTTTCATCAACCACCGGGTGCAGGTGCAGGTAGTGTTCCCGGGTTTCATCGACCAGCAGACAGTGGATCCGTTCGGTATGGGTAATCCCGATCTCATGCGCCATGAACGGACGACCACCCGGATCGAGGAGATGGAACGTCCATGCCGCCGCCGCATCGGCCCTTCCTTCCGGGGGATCAACAAACTCCAGCTCGACCGGAAACGGATGGGAAACCAGGTCGATATACTCCGCCGGGGCCACCGCGCACAGTTCCGTCTCACCGGTCACCGGATTGTAGACCTCGGCATAGTGGAGGAAAGCGCACTTTGTCGCCGGCAGGTTCCGCAGGAGAAAGAAGACCGCAATAAAAACGGCGGTAACAGGCAGAATATTACGGAAATGCCTCACTTCGGGGTGCCGTCAGGATTCACGGGTAAAACGGGTCAGAAATTCATCCAAGGTCCAGAAGCTGCCGTCACGGCGGTATTGAATCCGTCCGCCCCCATCAATCAGAACCGTTACCATCGTGTGTTCATAGGTTCCGTTGACCGCATTTCGGGTAATCCCGAAAAGCCGGAGAAGGCGGTCAATGATCTCCGGGCCGGCACTTGCGTAATAGAAATCCGGATAGTCGATTTCCATATCGGCGGCAAACTGGTGCAGAACACCCGGATTGTCATTCTCAGGATCAAACGAGACCACCAGGAAGACCGGATTGATGATTGCGGGGTCCGATAGAACCGTCCGCGCCAGCTCGCGCATTCGCGCATTCGCAGCCGGACACATGTTGATATCGCCGCAACGGGTAAAGACAAAGTTCAGGACAATCTGACGCCCCTGAAAATCCTTTCGGATCAAGGCCTCCCCCCGGTGATCAACCAAACCGAAATCGGGCACGGCGTCGCCTTCCGTCAGGATTACGTTTGGCCCGAGACCAGTCGTGCTTTGCAAGAGGTCTCGGGTGGCTTGACGGAAACGCGGAGTCGTCACCACATCGACAGGCCAAAGCCGGTCGATCCTCGGCTCGGCATCGGTTCCCCCGGGGACAGCCCGGACCACCCGCCCCGACTCATAAATCGCCGCATCGCCGGGAAAAAGACGGACTTCCAAAGGCCCCTCCAAATCATCCGAAACGACCGTCGCGCGGTGACCTGACGGGTCAACCGAGACCAATTCATAGATGCGGGAATTCTCATAAATCGGAATCCCTCGATCGCCTTCCAATTCAGGCCCAACCCGATCCTCCGACGAACACGCCGCCGAGAATAAAAACAAAAGCGCAGCGCACAACATGTGGAATATCATCCGGACAAAAGGCGGAAGCATCAGAGAAAGCATGGAGACGTTTTAAACGCTTTCCAGCTAGCGTCAAATTGGAATACGGGGACGCAAAGAGGTCATCTTTCGGCTCCGGTATCCGCCATCCCGGGGGAGCCAGCAGCGCTGCCAATTTTCCAGTGATCCGTGATTGCCATGTGCCCGAAACTTTACGAGCGTTGGTTGAAGTTCCTGCCCTCCCCAACCCGGATTGCCCGTGCCTCAAAGACGCATCGAATACCAGCGCCCCTTGTTTGGGGCCGCCCTTGCCGCACTAGTCTGGTCGCCATTTCTTCTCTCGGCAGGAAGTTTTACCACCACAATCGGGGCTGGCATGGCATTTCTCGACTGGCCTCTCTCCGATGGATCGATCAACCCCGACCGCTGGCTACAGGAGAGGGACGCCTTTGCCGAACACAGTCATCGCCTCAGTGCAGTTGTTCTCGGGATCATCGCGATGGGCTTGGCCCTGCTGTATTTTCGCTATGAAGGCCGGTCGATGGTTCGTAAACTCGCCGTCGCCCTCCCCTTCCTGATTCTTTTCCAGGGCATCCTCGGCGGCTTTCGGGTGCTTCTCGATCCTCTCAACGAATCGCTGAGCACTCCCGTCGTCGCGCGGTCTTTTGCGGTCCTCCACGCGGTCGGGGCGCAGGGCATTCTGATCTGTCTCGTTCTCCTCGTCCTCGTCTCGTCCCCCTTCTGGTTTCGAAGGGCACCTGATCTCGGGCTCGCCGCAAACGACGCCTCACCCCTTCTCGCAGGCACCTCCGGTTTCGGGCGTCTCGTCTGGTTTCTCCTCCTGACCACCATCGTGCTCGGGGCCGTGGTTCGACATTCCCACGCCGGTCTCGCGATTCCCTGGTTCCCGCAGGCCAGCCACAGTGGCGGGTGGATCCCAACGATCTGGACCTATGGGATTACCGTCCACTTCCTCCACCGGACCGTCGGAATCGTCGCGGCCGTCCTTGCCCTTGCGTTCCTTTTGAAACACTGGGAAACAATTTGTCTTTCGTCCACTGGGAAGTGGGTTGGCACCCTCTTCATTCTCGCCACCATGGGGCAGATCGCCCTCGGGGTTTTGATTATAGAGACCCTCCGGGGAGTTTGGATCACCACCTTCCACATGCTCAACGGTGCTCTCCTTTTCTCCACATTCACGGTTGTAGTCGCTCTGGTTCGAAACGTTCCTGAAACGGCGTCGGTTCCAACAGGGGTGGAGGTGGCCCGTGAATGACTCCCTCGCTTCCGTCATCGAGGCGGATCGACAGAAGGACGAGGTAAAGGCATCAGCTCCTTCAATCCCCGTCCTGATAGAGCTGACGAAGCCCCGCCTCGCCATGCTTTCAACTCTCACTGCGATGGCCGGGTTCGGCCTCGCCCCGACACCATTTTTACTCGGCCCTTTCCTCGTCGTAACCGTCGGCGTTTTTCTCTCGGCCTGTGGGGCTCTCGCCCTGAACCAGTTTATCGAACGGGAAACCGATGCCCTCATGGATCGCACCCGGAACCGTCCGCTTCCGACCGGACGCCTCCGGCCTCGAACCGCTCTGGTTTTTGGATCTACGCTGGTGGCCACCGGCGTCGGTGTCCTTACCCTTCTTGCTACCCTATCCAGTGGTCTTCTCGCAGCCTTGACCGTTTACACCTATCTCGGGATGTATACCCCGCTCAAGCGTCGTTCCACCTGGTGTACCCACTTTGGCGCCCTCCCCGGTGCCCTTCCGCCCTGGATCGGGTGGGCGGGATCGGGTGCGGCCTGGGATCCGAACGCCCTCTTCCTGTTCCTGATCCTGTTCGTCTGGCAAATGCCGCATTTTTACGCCATCGCCCGAATGTGTGACCAGGATTACGCGCGTGCGGGTATCCGGGTCCTGAGGATACAACCGGGAAGGATCGACCGCTTGCGTCTCGAAACTCTTTTCTATTGCGCCGTTCTGGTTGTCGCTGTCGTCGCAATTTTTGCTCTCGACGAGGGCGGCTGGTTGTTTCTGACCGTCTCCGGATTCGCCGCTGTCTGGCAACTCTCTCTCGCCGTGCGCTTTTCCATCAAGCCGGGGCAGACGGAAGCTCGAAAACTGTTCTTCGCAACCCTCCTCTTTTTGCCGGCTGTTCTCCTGAGCTGGCTTTTTAACCATGGCGGCTGATTCCATCCCCCTGATTCCATCCATCAATGCGGGGCTCAACGCCACCGCAACGCTCCTGCTGACCGCTGGTTTCATTGCCATCAGATCCGGGAAAAAACGGGCCCACGGTCTCTGCATGACCCTCGCCATCCTCGTCAGTGCACTCTTTCTGGTCGGCTACGTGACCGACAAAATTCTCCGGGGAGGGGTGCATACCCCCTTCCCAGGCGAGGGTTTCTGGCGCACCGTTTACTACACCATCCTCATAACCCACATCATCGCCGCCGCCGTGATTTTACCCCTCGTTCTGCGGACCTGGTGGCTCGCCCGCCGGGAACGGTTCGAAACTCACCGGAAATGGGCCCGCGTCACCTGGCCACTCTGGATGTATGTCTCCGTCACCGGGGTCCTCGTTTACGGATTCCTCTACCACTGGTAGAGGTCTCGGCTCAACCTTCTGGTTCCAGCTTCCCAATCCGCCGTGCATGGCGGCCTCCCTCAAAGCTCGCCCCCAACCACGCATCAACAATCCCGAGGGCCTCAGCCTCGCTGACCTGTCGCGCCCCAATTGAAATCACGTTCGCATCATTGTGCTGACGGGCGAGGGCTGCCGTCCCCACATTCCAACAGAGCGCACAGCGAACCCCTTTCACCTTGTTCGCCGTAATCGCCTCCCCATTGCCACTCCCCCCGAGAACAATCCCCAGATCGGCATCCCCCCGGGCCACCGCCTCCGCCGCCGGACGAACAAAATCCGGGTAGTCCACATCGGCGGTCGAATCCGTCCCAAAATCCAACACTTCGTAGCCTTTGGCCGAGAGATGCGCCTTGATCGCCTCCTTGTAGGCATAGCCCGCGTGGTCCGTTCCAATCGAAATTTTCATCAAACGATCCAAACAACTCGTCCGCCCGAATCCAAATCGATTCGTTTCAAAAATTCCGATTGCCCGACCCCGCCTTTCCGGTGTTGGCTCATCTCTGTGTCTGATCCCTATCAAGTCATCGCCCGCCGTTGGCGCCCGAAGCGTTTTTCCGAACTCGTCGGTCAGGATCACATCGTCCGCACCCTCCGCAACGCGATTGAAAAGGATCGCATCGCCCACGCCTTTCTCTTTGTCGGCCCCCGCGGAACCGGCAAGACCAGCACCGCCCGCCTCTTTTCCTGCGCCCTCAACTGCGAGGACGGCCCCCGCATCGACCCCGATCCGGAATCCCCCATCTGCCGGGCGATCACGATCGGAAACTGTCTTGATGTGATTGAGATCGACGGGGCTTCCAACAACTCAGTCGACCAGGTCCGCGCCCTCCGCGAGGAATGCCAGTACGCCCCCGGACAGTGCCGGTTCAAGATCTACATTATCGACGAGGTCCACATGCTCTCGACTGCCGCCTTCAATGCCCTCCTCAAGACCCTCGAGGAACCCCCCCGGCATGTGAAATTCATCTTTGCGACGACTGAGGCAAACAAGGTTCTCCCAACCATCGTCTCTCGCTGCCAACGCTTTGAGTTCCGTCCGATCGAGGAATCCGTCATCTCCGAAAAACTGCGCGAGATTGCCGCCGCCGAGGGCATCCAGCTCGACCAGGGTGCCGTCGAGGCAGTCACCCGACTCGCCAACGGGGGAATGCGCGATGCCCAGTCCATCCTCGACCAGTTGATCTCCTTCTGTGGCAACTCCATCAGCGAGGCCGATGTCCTCTCCGTCTACGGTCTCGCCTCCCGCGAAACCATCGCCGCCCTTGCCGGGGCCGTTGCCGCCGGAGACTACCCCGCCCTCCTTCGCGCCGTCGATACCGTTATCACCGAGGGCCGCGATGTCGGCAAGGTCCTCAACGATGTCCAGGATTTTGTCCGTGCCGCCCTCCTCGACTCGATTCGCCATGACGGGCGCAGTGACGCCCTCGGCACCACCCGCACCACCGAGGAGCTTCTCCGGATGCTCGATGCCCTCCGCAGCGGGGCCTCCGCCGTCACCCGCGGGTTGTCCGAACGCACCGGCTTTGAACTCGCCCTCCTCCGCGCTGTCGACCAGTCCCGCTCCCGCGCGATCGACTCCGTCCTTGCCGAGTTGGCCGAGCTCAAAAAAAAAAGCCCTTGACCCCTGACCCCGGCGAGGAAACTGCCGCTCTCGAACCACCCGCACCCTCCCTGCCCCCCGCACCTGCTGCGATCCCGACTCCCGCGCCACCGCCCGAAGCTACCCCCACCCGCCAACCCGAGACCGAACTCGACCGCGCCGTCGCCAAACTCGACCCCTCCATCCGCAGCTTTGTGCTCGAAGAGCTTCGCGGTGAATTTCTCGACCTCGTCGAATACAACCCCGACGATCTCCTTTAAGTCACCGCAATCATGCGCCACCTTCGCATTCTCCCGATCATCGATACCCTCCGCACCTACAACCTGCGCAAGGGCATCGCCGACATCCGCGCCGCCATCAACGTTGCCCTCCTCGATTTTCCCCAGGGGATGGCCTACGCCCTGATTGCCGGACTTCCCGTCCAGATCGGAATTTTCTGCTCCTCCCTCGCCTCGATCTTCGGGCCGCTCTTCGCCAGCTCCCGCTTTGTCATGCTCGGCCCGACCAACGCCACTGCGGTGATGCTCCTGAGCGCCTTCCTGACCCTCAACTACAGCCCCGAACAAGCTGTCGTTGCCCTCCCCGTGCTGCTCTGTATGGTCGGAGTTTTTATGGTTCTCGGGGCCTTCCTCCGGGTCGCCGGGATCACCCAGTATATATCCCGTGCCGTCGTTGTCGGCTACATCTCGGCCGCCGCTTGTCTCATCATCGTCAACCAACTCAAAACCGTCTGCGGCCTCCACGTTCCCCGCGCCGGAACTTTTATCGAATCGCTCGTCAACCTGCTCAAGGGCCTCCCCGGAACCCACTTTGACGCCATCCTCATCTCGGCGATTACCCTCGGCTTCTACATTCCCCTCAAACGCTTTGCCAAGGGCCTTCCGAACGTCGCCATCGCTCTGGTCGGCGCCGCCCTCGTTACCGCCTCGCTCCGCCGCTACGGGATCGAGGTCGAAATGCTTAGCTCCATCAGCGTTGCCTCCTGGCCCCTCACCGTTCCTGTCCTGAACTGGGGGGAGTTCTCCGAACTCGCCAACGCCGCTCTCGCCGTCGCCTTTCTCTCCCTTCTTGAAAGCTCATCCATCTCCAAAACCCTTGCCGCCCAGGCCGGCGACCGGATTGACCTCAACCAACAAATGCTCTCCATGGGCGTCGCCAACTTTGCCTGTGCCTTCGGCTCCGGTATGGCTGTTTCCGGATCTCTCACCCGCTCGGTCCTCAACTACCGCAGCGGAGCCCAGACGGCTATGGCAAGCATCTTCAGCGGCATATTTCTCATTCTCGGACTCTTTGTCCTCGGCAACTATATCCAGTTCATCCCCAAGCCCGCCCTCGCCGTTCTTGTCATTACCGTTGGCATCTCGCTCTTCAACCGCGAGCAGATTCGCTTCATGATCAAATCGACCCGCAGCGACGCGATCGTCTTCTTTGTGACGTTTGGCGGCGGACTCCTCTTCCCTCTCGACACCGCCATCTATCTCGGGGCGGTCGCCTCCATCGCCCTCTTTGTCCGTAAGGCCGCCCGCCCCCATCTCAAGGAAATCTCCTTCGACGAACAGGGCCAGATCCGCGAACGCGAGGGCCTCGCCCCCGAGAAGGATGCCGAAATCACCATCGTCCACGTTGACGGCGACCTCTTCTTTGCCTCCTGCGACCTCTTCCTCGACCAAATCCGCAACGTCGCCGAACACCCCGGCCTCCGTATCATCATCCTCCGCCTGACCAACGCTCACCACCTAGACGCCACCGCCGCCGTCACGATCCTCGAACTCCTCCGCTTCGCCCGCAGTCACGGGACCGACATCATTGTCTCCGGTGCCCATTCCGAGGTCGAAACCGTTTTCGAAAACTCCGGTCTCCTCGATCTGCTCGGTCGCGGGAATTTCTTTCGCCACAATCTCGACAACCCCACCCTCTCAACCCGCGACGCCGTCCGCCGGGCCCAGGAAATCACCGGCCTGAAGAGTGCCCAGATCAAGATTTTCGCCACCGATAAAGTCAACTGACCTTCCCTCCGCCGCCAAATCCGTTTCCCCCCCCCCCCGCCCCAAAGCAGCCGACCCTACCCACGGTACCACGTCCTCCGAAGTTCGACGAGCGTAGGGGGGGTAGATCGATGAGCGCAGGCGGGGAAGCATGCCGAACCTGCCAGCCTCAGACATCCTGACCTACTCTCGAAAATACAGCGATTACGACGGCGTGCCGTGGAAGTGAGATGAACCTGATTTCGATTTGGAGAAGATTACCGCAAAGTCATTGGCCTGCACTTTCGTCGCACCCGGTATCAGACTTGCGAACGTTTAGGCCCATTCCAATTCCATCCGGATCAGGATGTCTGAGCCTGTGGTTTTCCGCCCACCCCTATGGAGAAGGGATTTGCAATCCCTTTTCCCGAGCCCATCCGCCCACCAGCCACATGCTTCCAGCGTGTGGTCCCCCGCCCTCCGCTAAAGTGCCCACACGCTTCCAGCGTGTGGTTCCCCGCCCCAAAGCAGCCCCCAAGCAGCCGAACCCGCCTACTGGCAGCCCCAACATCAGCGTACCATAAAATCTCTTACAATAGCTTCCTTCACTCAGCAGCTATAT
>CAZFLQ010000027.1:0-6595 GCA_964519935.1 uncultured Puniceicoccaceae bacterium
GAGCAGTCCCGTTAACAAGCCGGACCGGGATGGAGGGGTTGCTTTGGATTATTGGGTGTACGGGGTCGGGTTGAGGGAGGAGGTTGTTTTGTGGGTGGACATCAGAGCAACGGCGGGTTAGGAAACTTGCAATGAACAATGATCCCATTCTGTATATCAAGCCGGGCTGTCCCTGGTGCCGGGAGGCGCTGACCTTTTTCAACCAGCATGGCGTGTCGGTTGATGTTCGCGATGTCACCTCAAGTCGGCGGGATATGGATCGAATGGTCGAGATCAGCGGTCAGACGAAAACCCCGACCTTCGAGTTTGGGGAGTTTGTGGTGGCGGATTTCGATGTCGACGAGTTCATGGCTGAGCTCGACGAGGTTCCGGAGATCCGCGCCGAGCTGGGCTTTGGTCCCTACGAGGATTAAGGGTCAAGGGGGGTCGGTGCCGGGTTGAGTACGATGATCGAAATTCGGGAAGTTTCGTATCGTTTTGGTCCGATTCGGGCGGTCGATGGGGTGTCCCTGTCGGTGGCGGCGGGTGAGGTTGTTGCCTTGCTCGGTCCGAATGGGGCGGGGAAATCGACGACCCTGCGGATGTTGTCCGGGTTTCTCCGACCGGAGTCGGGAAGCGTTCGGATCGGGGGGCGCGATCTGTGGGGGGATCCTTTGGGGGCGCGGTGTTCGTTCGGATATTTGCCGGAGGTGGCCCCGCTGTATCCGGAGATGATGGTGGAGGAGTTTTTGGCCTTTATCGGGCGGGTGCGGGGCATGGGGAAGTCGGAGATAGCGGCGGCGTTCGAGCGGGTGGGGCGGATTTGCCGTCTCGAGCAGGTTTGGGCGCAGACAATCGGAACGCTCAGCAAGGGGTATCGGCGGCGGGTGGGATTGGCGCAGGCACTGATACACGATCCGGACTGCCTGATTCTGGACGAACCGGCGGATGGGTTGGATCCGAACCAGAAGCGCGAGCTGCGGGAGGTGATCGAGGCCATGCGGAGTGAGAAGGCGATCCTCTTGTCGACCCATGATTTGCATGAGGTGGTGGCGTTGGATGCGCGGGCAGTGGTTTTGAGCAGGGGGCGGGTTGTTGCGGAGGGACGGGCGCGGGAGTTGGCTGAGAAGGGTCCGGAGGGCAGCGGATTCGAGGGATTTTTTTCGGAAGTGACGGGGAGGGCGGTAGCGTGAGTGCGGGTCATCCCTTGAGTCTGTTGAGGTCTGTCCGCTGCGTGACAGGGAGGGAACTGGCGGCATATTTCCGGACACCGGCGGCGTTCGTTTTGCTGTGCGCCTTTCCGCTCGCGGCGATCGGGTTTCCCTGGTTCGTCGGTCGTTGGATTGACCGGGATGAAGCCAGTCTGAATCTCTTTTTCGAGTATCTGCCCTGGGTTCTGGCGGTGTTCATCCCGGCGATCGGGATGCGACTGTGGGCGGAGGAACGGCGGAGTGGATCGATGGAGCTGCTATTCAGTCTGCCGTTGTCGACGACCTCGTTGGTGGTGGGGAAATTTCTGGGGGCGTGGTTGTTTGCGGGGATTGCCCTTTTGACAACCTTTCCGCTGGCGGCAACGGCGGAGTATCTCGGTTCGCCCGATTGGGGGCCGATTGTTTCGGGGTATCTGGGGGCGTGGCTGGTCTGTGCCTTTTTCCTTGGGATCGTGTCGGCGGCATCGGCGGTCGGTTCAAGCCAGGTGGTGGCCTTCGTTCTCGCCCTGTTCCCGAATTTCCTCTTCCTGCTGGTCGGGTTTAGTCGGTTTAACGGGCTGTTGCTCGACCTCGGACTGCCGGTGAAGGTGGTTGATGCGATCGCCGGGATTGGTGTGGTGCCGCACTTCGAGCCGATGTACAGGGGCTTGGTTGCATTTGGGGATGTCTTGTATTTTGCGGTTTTTGTCAGTGCGCATCTGCTTTTGACGAAGGCCCTCGCGGATCGATGAAGACGGGAACGCGCAGAGACCTGAAGATTCTATTGGCGGTCGGGGTTTTGATCCTCGGTTGGGGGTTGGCGCGGGTGATGCCGGGGCGGGTCGATCTGACGGAGAGGGACTTGTATTCGCTGAGTGCGGAGACCCGCGCGGTGGCGGCGGGGATCTCCGAGCGGTTGGAGTTGGAGTTCTATTTTTCGCGGCGCAGCGGGGTTCTCCCGGTGGCGGTAAAAAACTATGCCCGACGGATCGAGGAGTTGTTGAGGGGCTTTGTGCGGGCATCGGCCGGGCAGATTCGCTTGACTGTACGGGATCCCGAACCGGATTCGGTCGAGGAGTTGGAGGCGATGCGGTTGGGGATTGAGCGCCGCCAATTGTCGCGGGTGGATCACCTTTTATTTGGAATGATCGCGCGGCGGGGGGAGAGCGTGTCGGTGATCTCGTTCCTTGAGCCGGAGCGGGAGCCCTTTGTCGAGTATGATGTGCTGAGCCTGCTGCTGGATCTGGAGACGGAGGCGAAGCCGGTGGTGGCGATTTTCAGCCCGCTGCGACTGCGTTCGCCGGAGGACCCTTTTGGGCGGAGACGTCCCGCCCTCGGGGAGGCTTTTGTCGCTGAGCTGGAGCGTCGCTATGCGGTTCGGTGGATCCGGAATTTGACCGATCTCGACAGGAATTCTCCGGACGTTCTCTTGATCTTGCACCCTTCGGATGTGAGTGAGGTGGGTTTGTATGCACTGGACCAGTATCTGATGCGGGGTGGGGCGGTTTTTCTGGCACTGGACCCGAGTCATTTTGATGCCCGTTTGCGGGAACAGGCGGGGACGCCAGGAGGGGTCCGGGTGGGCAGCGATCTTGAGCGCATGTTGGAGGGGTGGGGGATCATCTATGATCGGGGCGAGGTGGTCGCAGATCCAAAGCACGCGATTGCGGTGAGGGATCCCGAGAGTGGAACGGCGGTTGATTTTCCGGTCTGGATGCGTCTGGCATCGTCTGAGGGAGAGACACCGGTGACAGCGCAGGTGGATGCACTCGATTTGATTGAGGCGGGGGGCTTCCGGGTGGTGGGTTCGGATTCGGATTCGTGGACGGTTTTGGTGGAGACCTCGGAAATGGCTGGAACGCTCCTCGCATCGGCTATCGGGAGGGCACCGGTTGCGCGGATCGGTGACCAAATCGGATTGGTGCGGGAGGCCAGAGCGTTGGCGTTGTTACGCACGGGGAGTTTTCCAAGTCTGTTTCCCAAGGGGCGTCCGCTCGAGAACCTGGATGATCCGGGAGAGCAGCTCTTACGCGTTCTCGAGAATCCGATGGATGGGCATCGGTCGGAAACCGGGAACCCGGCCCGGATGATCGTGGTTGGGGATGTGGATTTTCTCCTTGATCAGTTTGCGATCCGCGAAGCCGAGTTTGCGGGAGGACGGGGAAGGCTACCGGCGAACGACAATCTCGCCTTTGCGATGAACGCGATTGATTACCTCGCGGGGCGGTCGGATCTTCTCGGTTTGAGGGGGAAAGGGACCTCGACCCGTCGATTCGAGCGTATCGCAGAGGTTGAGGCGGCGGCGGAGGCCCGTTGGCTGGAACGGTTGCAGGCCCTCGATGTACGATTGCGTGAAGTCGCCCGACGGATTCGGGGTTTGCTGGAGTCTGAGGAGGCGGACCGGTCGGAGATCGAGCGTGAACTGGAGGCGGCCCGTTTGGAAGAGCAGCAGCTGAGGGTTGAACAGAAGCAGGTGGTTCGTCAGCTGCGGGCCGAGATCGACAGGATGAAGATCGGGCTGGCCCTGCTGAACTTCCTCGTGGTGCCAACGGCGTTGGGGGCGGCCGGGGTGGTCTATTTTTTCCGAAGGTCGCGATACCTGCGGAAGCACCGGGCGGCTGGGATCTGAGGGGCTTTCTGCCGCCCGGCGGGCAGAGATGGGTTGACCCGGATTCTCCGGATCACTACCCAAAGTGGATGCCTGGATTGATTTTCTTCGTGGTTTTCGTGGTGGTTGCAGCGGCTGTAGCCTGGTACTTTGAAAACGAGCGACGGAAGGCGTTTGCGGCGGTTGCGGCGGGGTTGGGGCTTCGGTTCACGCCGGGGCGGGTGCATGGTCTCGAACGGGAGTATCGTTTTCTTGATGACCTGCGAAAGGGCGATTCGCGGAAGGCTTCAAACCGGATCGAGGGGATATACTCGGGAGAGCATTTCGATTGTTTTGATTACCAGTTTTCGACCGGATCGGGAAAGAATCGTTCTACCCATCACTTCAGCGTTTTCACTATTCGTCTCCCGGGTTCATTTCCGGAGTTGAGAGTCTTCCCGGAAGGCTTTTTCAGCAAGATCGTTCAATCAATCGGGTTCGAAGACATCGATTTTGAATCGGCAGAGTTTTCCCGGCGCTATGTCGTCAAGTCGCGGGATAAGAAGTTTGCCTATGACTTTTTCAACCCCCGGATGATCGCGTTCTTTCTCGACAATGAGACTATCACAGCAGAGGTGGAGGGCTCGGTTCTCGCAATCGCCCGAGCTCGGCGCATTCGTCCGGACATGATCGAGAGACAGCTCAATCTTCTTCTCGGCATCCGCCGTCAGATTCCAGAATACCTCTTAAACTAAATCTGAATCCCGCCCTGCGATGGACTCTTCCTCACCCCCTATCGGCCTTGTTGTCATTCTTGGATCAGGAATCTTCCTGTTGTTCTTCGTGGTGGCGACCTACAACCGGTTGGTTGGCCTCCGCAACTACATCCGTGATGCGCGGGCGAACATCGATACCGAGCTGAAGCGACGATACGATTTGATTCCAAATCTCGTCGAAACGGTCAAAGCCTATGCCGCGCACGAGCGAGAGGTTTTTGAGAACGTCACGAAATTGCGGGCACGGTGTCAGGCGGAACACGCGAGGATTGTCGAACAAGGGCGGGATGAAACCGAGCTTTCTCAATCGCTCTCGCGTCTGTTGGCGTTGAGTGAATCCTATCCTGAACTGAAGGCCGACGAGCAATTCCTCGGCTTGCAAACCGAGTTGGTCAATACGGAGGACCGGATTCAGGCCGCCCGACGGTTTTTCAACGGGAACGTACGCGATTACCGCAATGCCTGCGAACAGTTCCCCAGTTCCCTGATTGCCTCGGGTTTCGGATTTCAATCCGAAGCTTATTTTGATGTCGATCCCTCGGTCCGGGAAGTCCCCTCGGCCCGGTTTTCATAGGAAGCTGGAGTCTGGAATCGGCAAAGGTTGTTATGCGGAATCCCTGATCCGGGCTTGCATCAGGAGCTCTAATTTTATGGATTAGGAGGAGGACTGCCCGAGGGGATCCGCTTGTGTGAGCCTTTTAGTCTTTTAATGTCAGGGGTGGTTTTTGATAAAGGAGCCTTACTATGAGCAATTCGACGCAGGAACTGGGATATAATTCGAAGGTTGAGGGCGACGTCATCGTAACGAAGGTCGATGCCGTCATCAATTGGGTCCGCAAACACAGTGTCTGGCCGATGCCGATGGGATTGGCGTGCTGTGCGATCGAGCTGATGGGGGTGGCGGCGTCGCGGTTTGACATCAGCCGTTTCGGGATGGAGGTGATGCGTTTTTCTCCGCGGCAGTCGGACTGTATGATCGTTTCGGGTACCGTGACCTACAAAATGGCCGAGGTTGTGCGGCGGATTTACGATCAAATGCCTGACCCGAAATGGGTTGTGGCGATGGGTGCCTGTGCTTCGACCGGGGGGATGTACCGGTCGTATGCGGTATTGCAGGGGGTTGACCGAATCATTCCGGTCGACGTGTATGTCAGTGGGTGTCCGCCCCGCCCGGAGGCGCTGCTTGACGCGATGATGAAACTACAGGACAAGATTTCAAAGGAAGAATCGACTTCGCGGATTCTTTCGAGCCGCGAACGGATCACATCACCTGCCGCCACCGTAAACGCATGAGTGACCTGACTGAAAAACTGACCGCGCGGTTTCCGCACTTTTTGCCCCGGGAGTCGGCCGACCACGCCGCATTCGATTGTCCGGCGGATGTGCTCGTGGAGACGGCGCGGGTCCTACGGGATGAATTCGGATTCGATCTCTTGATGGACGTAACGGCGGTGGACTGGGAAAACCGCAACCAGCGTTTCTCGGCGGTTTACCACTTCCTCGGTTTGGAATCAAAGACTTACCTGCGGTTGGTGGTGGATTGCGAGGGTGACGAGGCGAATCCGACGGTTCCGAGCCTGGTAGAGATTCATCCGGGTGCGAATTGGCACGAGCGGGAGACCTACGATATGTTCGGCATTACGTTTGAAAAGCACCCCGACCTGCGACGGATTTTGATGTGGGACGCCTATCCGTATTTTCCATTGCGGAAGGAGTTTCCCCTCGCCGGTCTTGAGGTAGAATTTCCGGCTGAGGATGTGCGCGAGGCGACCGGGGCGCGGGTTCAGGCGGCTCCGATGATGGGAGGTCCCTTTGTCTCGGCCTCGAGTGGACCGATGAGCAAGGCGGAACCGCGGGCGCGGGACGAAAGCTGGACGGAAAAACGCGAAAAACCTTTTGAGAACTGAAATTATGCCAACCGAAACAAAAGAATTCACGATCGGTGACATCGGGGCCCGCTCCGATGCTCATGCGAACGAGTTGGATGGCGAGAAAATGGTCCTTAATGTGGGTCCCTCGCACCCGACGACCCACGGGGTTCTCCGGTTGGTGATGGAGCTGGA
>CAZFLQ010000027.1:6695-25207 GCA_964519935.1 uncultured Puniceicoccaceae bacterium
TGGGGATCGGGGTTTACGGAATGGATGCGGGGGCGTGGACTCCTTTCATGTACACCTTTACGGAACGCGAAAAGCTCTACACCCTGTTCGAAAAACTGACCGGGGCGCGTTTCACTACCTCCTACACCCGGATTGGCGGGGTTGCCCGTGACATTCCCGAGGGGTGGTTGGATGAAGTCACTGCGTTTCTGGACCAGTTTGAGCCGATCTACGAGGAGACCCTCGCCCTGCTGACCCGCAACCGGATCTTTTTGGATCGGACCGAAAAGATCGGAATCATCACGAAAGAGGATGCCCTTGCCTATGGTATCACCGGCCCGAATTTACGGGCGAGTGGGGTGGACCTCGACCTGCGTCGTGACCATCCCTACGGACTTTACAGCGAACTGGATTTTGATGTCCCGATCGGGACAACGGGAGATTCCTATGACCGCTATCTCGTGCGTGGGGAGGAAGTTCGCCAAAGTGTTCGCATTTGTCGGCAGCTGATCGCGGATTTTCCGGAAGGCAAGTGGTATTCCGAGGATGCCAAGCGGATCTACGCGCCGCGAAAGGATAAAATTCTGACGAGCATGGAGGAGTTGATTCAGAACTTCATGATTGTGACGGAGGGCCCGCGGATGCCGGAGGGAGAAGCCTACTTTGAAGCGGAAAACCCGAAGGGCATTCTCGGCTTTTTCATTGTTTCGAAGGGTGGGGGAGTTCCCTACCGCCTGAAGATCCGTTCCCCCAGTTTTTGTAATCTGAGCATTTTGCCAAAGATTGTTCCTGGGCATTACCTTTCCGACGTCACGGTGTTGCTCGGATCGCTCGACTTCGTGATGGGGGAGTGCGACCGATAGGTTTTCAGGAGAGCCCGAAATTCGATTTGTTATGATTCAAGATATTCAACAGGAATCTTTTTCCCTTTCCGACGAAACGATTGCGAAGATCGATAAGTTGATTCCGCGCTACCCGAAAATGCGGAGCGCGGTTTTGCCCCTTTTGCACCTGATCCAGGAGGAAAAGGGGTGGATCAGCGACGCATCGCTCGAATGGGTGGCATCGAGGCTCGAGCTGGAGCCAATCAATGTCTACGAGGTCGTCACTTTTTATCCGATGTTCCGACGTGAACCAATCGGGCGGCGTCACGTCAAGGTTTGCCGGACGCTGTCCTGTGCCTTGAACGGTGGAGCGCAGGTTTGTGATCGTTTCAAGGAGGCTTTTAGTTGCGATTTGAATGAAATCTCGCCGGATGGCGAGGTGACGATTGAATACGTGGAGTGCATCGCAAGCTGTGGGACCGCACCAGTTGTGCAGATTGACGAGGTGCTGCACGAGAACGTAACGCTGGAGAAGGCGGACGAGCTGATCGCCGCGATTCGCTCGGAATCGAAATCAACCTGAACGAGGGAGGAAATCATGGCAGCGATTGAAAAACGCATGTTGCTGAAACATGCCGACGAACCGGGTTACGACAACTCGATCGAAACCTACATCAAAAACGGTGGATACGAGACCCTGCGCAAAGCGGTCACGATGAAACCGGAAGATATCTGTCAGGAGGTTCTCGATTCGGGTGTTCGCGGACGCGGGGGGGCTGGTTTTCCGGCGGGAATGAAGTGGAAGTTTCTTGACCGCAAGTCGGGCAAGCCGATCTACCTGATCTGCAATGCGGATGAATCGGAACCGGGGACGTTCAAGGACCGTCAGATCATCCACAAGGATCCGCACCAGCTGATCGAAGGGATGATGATCTCGGCCTATGCGACCGGAACGGCACTTTCCTTCATTTACATCCGTGGAGAGATGTTTGAGGGGGCACGAATTCTCGAGCGGGCAATTGAAGAGGCGAGAGAGCACAATTTTCTGGGCGATGATATCCTCGGGAGCGGCTATTCCTGCGATCTGATCGTCCATCGCGGGGCGGGTTCCTATATCTGTGGCGAAGAAACTGGCTTGATCGAGTCGCTGGAGGGCAATCGGCCCTATCCACGGATCAAGCCGCCCTATTTTCCGGCTGTCCTCGGCCTTTATATGTGCCCGACGATCGTGAACAACGTCGAGACCCTTTGCCACGTTCGGCACGTCGTCGAGATGGGGGGTAAAGAATACGCCAAGATCGGCCGCCCGAACAATTCCGGGACGCGGATCTGGAGTGTCAGTGGTCATGTTCAGAAACCGGGCTACTACGAAATTGAATGCGGTGCCTGCACCTACGGAGAGCTGATTAACGAGCTTTGTGGCGGGTTGCGACCCGGTCGGGAGCTGAAAGCCGTGATCCCGGGCGGTTCTTCCTCGAAGGTTCTGAAGGCGGGTGAACGTTACACCGGAAAGTTGAAGGACGGGACAGAGTTTGACTGGGGGATCGAAGACATCCCGCTGGACTTTGACGGACCGATGGCGGCGGGGTCGATGTCGGGTTCGGGTGCGATCATTGTGATGGATGACAGCACGAATATTGTCGAGGCGCTCGCGAACATTAACGCCTTCTATGCCCATGAAAGTTGTGGGCAGTGCACACCCTGTCGGGAGGGGTCGCTCTGGCTGAAGAAGGTAACCAGCCGGATGCTGGCGGGGCAGGCGCGGGAGGAGGACGCCGACCTGCTGAAGTCGATCGCAGACCAGATCGAAGGCCGGACGATTTGCGCCCATGGGGAGGCGACAGCCTGGCCGGTCCAAAGTTTCATCTCGAAATTCCGGGATGAGTTCGTTGAATATGCCCGAAAGCAAGCTGCCGACCCGGTTGAGGCGGGAGCGGAAACCCTTGTAACCGCCTGATGAGCGAAAACGGAAAACCAGACACAATAACAGTAAACGTCGACGGCGTTGACGTCGCAGTACCCACCGGCGTCACGATGATCGAGGCGGCGGAGATTGCGGGAAAGGAAGTCCCGCACTATTGCTATCACCCGAAACTGAGTGTGGCCGGAAACTGCCGGATGTGCCTGGTCGAAATGGGGATGCCGATGCGGGACCGCGCGACGGGAGAACCGGTTTTGGACGAAAACGGGGTCCAAAAAATAGGATGGATGCCGAAGCCAGCGATTGCGTGCAATTCAAAGGTTTCGCCTGGTCTGCACATCAAGACAAACACCAAGCTGGTGAAGGATTGCCGCAACGGGGTGATGGAGTTTCTTCTGCTGAACCATCCCCTCGACTGTCCGATTTGTGATCAGGCTGGTGAATGCCGGTTACAGGAGTTTGCGACCGAATACGGACGCGGCTATTCGCGGTTTGTCGAGGAAAAGAACGTCAAGCCGAAGCGGACGGTTCTGGGTCCACGGGTGATGCTGGATGACGAACGCTGTATCCTGTGTTCGCGTTGCATTCGTTTCATGCAAGAGATTCCGAAGGACGATGTCCTCGGTTTTGTGGACCGTGGCAGCTACAGCACCCTGACCTGTTATCCGGGTCGTGAGCTGGACAGCAACTATTCTCTCAATACAGTCGATATTTGCCCGGTGGGGGCACTAACGAGTCGTGATTTTCGTTTCAAGATGCGGGTCTGGTTCCTGCGGGAAACAAAGAGTATCTGCACGGAGAGCAGTGTGGGGGCGAACACGGCGGTTTGGTCGCGGGAGGGCAAGATCTACCGGATCACACCCCGGCGCAATGACGACGTTAACGACACCTGGATGACGGACAGCGGGCGGACCCTCTACAAACAGGTGGAAGCAGATGACCGCCTGAAGGCTTACCATGTTGACGGTTCTCCGGAAACACCGGCCCAGGCGATATCGGAAACGGTTGCCCGGTTGAAGGCGGGAAAGGTCGGGATTGTGGCTTCGGCCCATTCCTCGGTCGAGGAACAGGCGCAGCTGGCAGTCATTGCAAAGGCGGTTGATGCAAAAATTTTTGTTCGGTCCCACCTTGGAGATGAGGACGGCCTGCTCCTGTCAGCGGATCGGACCCCGAACCTTCGTGGGCTGCTGGTGAACGGTCTGATCGGGACCTATCCGCCGGAAGATCTCTCGGCGCTCGGGGTGGCGATTGACGCGGGCGAGGTGGACACGGTTTTGGCGGTGCGGGAGAATCTGCGGGCGGGCGGGATCAGCGACAGCCAACTCGGAAAGATCAACCTGATTGACGCGACGTCGGGGGCGGTTGAGTCCTCGGCGGCAATCGCACTCCCCCTCCTGACGGTTTTCGAGCGGGAAGGCTCGTTCATCAACCAGCAATTCCGACTGCAGCGGTTCCAGCGGGCGGTTCCGGGGCCGGAAGGCGTTGTTCCGGATACGGCGCTTTTCGGGGCGATCATCGATGGGTTGGTCGGATCGGATGAGAAGGCACCGGTGACGCTACCGGGGATCTGGGGCGATTACCTTTCGGATGTGCCCGAGCTGTCGGGGATCGCGCCGTCGGCGATTGGGGATCTTGGTGTGGCCCTTCCGGCGGGGCGTTTCGCGGAGATCCCTTTTCCGGAGCGGAAAACTCTGAAATACGACGGATCAACCTTTTTCGAGACGGCGTCGGAACCGGCTGGGGTGGCCACCGGGAGCTGATTTCAATGTATCCATTTTTCTCTTACAATCTAACTGGGGCGGATTTCTCAGGATTTTTGCCAGCCGGGATTGAGACATCTTTAAATCCGATATCACGATGAGTACCGAGATCTTTCTTAAATTCACCTACGCGCTGACGATGATTGTCGTCGTGATGACGATCGCGGGATATTCGGTTCTGATTGAGCGGAAGGTATCGGCCTGGATTCAGGGCCGGGTAGGCCCAAACCGAACCGCCCTGCCGATTGTGTCTTCAATCCCGGTGATTGGGCGGTTCCTGACCCGCCTGGGAATGTTCCAATTGATTGCGGATGGGGCGAAGTTTCTCTTCAAGGAGGAGCCGGTTCCGGGACACGTAAACAAATTTTATTACTTTCTCGCCCCGATTATTGCCCTGACCCCGGCACTGCTGACGATGCTGGTGGTTCCCTTTGGGGAGATCATCGACCCGGAGACGGGGGCGCGGACAGTGTTGTGCCTGGCACCGTTGGACATCGGAATCCTCTTCCTCTTCGCGGTATCGTCGCTCGGGGTCTACGGAATCGTCCTTGCGGGATGGTCGTCGAATTCGAAATACCCCTTCCTTGGGGGCATCCGGTCGTCGGCGCAGATGATTTCCTATGAGTTGTCGATGGGGCTGTCGATTTTGCCGGTTTTCATGATGGCAAACTATGCCGGGAGCGACGTGAACCTCGGCCTGCACGGGTTGGTTGGCTATCAGATGGAATCGACCTGGATGATTTTCTTTCAACCCCTGAGCGCGTTGATTTTCCTGATAGCGTTATTTGCGGAGACCAACCGGTTACCCTTTGACATGGCGGAGTCGGAGACGGACCTGGTGGGCGGTTTTCACACCGAATACGGGGCTTTCAAGTTCGGGATTTTTTTCACGGCGGAATACGCCCACATTGTGATCGGATCGGCAGTTTTTGCAGCGCTGTTCCTCGGTGGTTGGAGCTTTCTGCCGTTTCCGGGCTTAACGGATATTTGGCCGGACGGTGCCCTCGGGGCGGTTCTGTCGACGGGATGGTTTCTCCTGAAAGTCCTGCTTGGAATCCTCTTCTTCGTGATCATCCGGTGGACGATTCCGCGATTCCGCTATGACCAAGTGATGCAGCTCGGCTGGAAACTCCTCCTGCCGCTGGCGCTTGCCAATTTAATCGCCTACGCCTTGATCCTCGCGGTGATCTGAGGCGACCTGAGCCGTTATCCGCTAACTGACCGATTACCATGCCAAAGACCAAAGTCGTTGAGCGAAAGCCACTATCCTTTGCGGAACGTACCTACATCCCGCAGATTCTTTCGGGTATGAAGACGACCGTTCGGAACATCTTCAAGCCGACCGTGACGTTGGAATACCCCGAGGAGCGTCCGGTGATCCCGGACCATTACCGCGGGGTGCCGACCCTGGTGAAGGATCCGAACGGCCGCGAGAAATGCGTATCCTGCCAGCTCTGCGAATTTGTTTGTCCGCCGAAGGCCATCCGGATCACACCGGGAGAGATCGATGAGAGTGCCGAGACGGCGCACGTCGAGAAGGCCCCCGAGGAATTCGAGATTAACATGCTGCGTTGTATTTACTGTGGCCTCTGCGAGGAGGTCTGTCCGGAGGAGGCAATCTTCCTGCAGGATATTTACTCGGTTTCGGGCTATTCCCGCGCGGAGTTGGTGAACAACAAGGAGAAGCTCTACGAGCTGGGTGGAACGCTCCCCGATCAACACTACAAGTGGGACAGGAAAAAGGTGGCGGCGGCCCGTCTGGGGGCGCATCACTGAGAGAGCGATCTCGGCAGCTGAATCGAAAAGCGAAGCAATGGCAACGCTTCTCCGATTTTAGCTTGTCGTTCCAACTCCTTTCGCACAGGAAGGGATCAAGGTGGATTTTGTCTTCATCATATTCGCGGCCCTGACGGTCATTCCGGCCCTTTTCATGGTCATTGCACGGAACCCGGTGAACGGGGCGATGTGCATGATTCTCTCGTTTGTCGGGATGGCGGGGCTTTTTGTCCTGCTCGAGGCCTTCTTTATCGCGGTGCTCCAGGTTCTGGTCTACGCCGGGGCGGTGATGGTTCTGTTTCTCTTCATTATCATGCTGCTGGATGTTGAGGAGGTGGAAAAGTTGAAGCCGCGGTTGCTGAGTCTGGGTCTGGCCTCGGGGGCGCTGATCCTGATGGTTTGCGGGGCAGTCGCGCTGTTGCAATTGCTGGGTCCCAGTGAAGGGGCGGCGGAAATCAACACGGGGGAGGCGTTCGGCTACACCGGCGATCTGAAGGCCTACGGGGCGGCGCTTTTCACGCGTTACATGCTGCCGTTTCAAATCACGGGAATTTTGCTGCTGATTGCGATGATTGGGGTGATTGTGGTGAGCAAGCGTCCAAAGGGACAGGGAGAGAGCTGATACGATGGAACCAAGTCTGAATGCCTACCTTCTCGTTTCCGCCCTGCTGTTCAGCATTGGCTTTTTCGGGGTGTTGTTGCGGCGGAATGCCCTAATTGTCTACATGTCGCTCGAGCTGATGCTGAACGCAGTTTTGCTGACTTTGGTGGCCTTCTCGCGGCACAACAACACCCTCGATGGGGCGGTCTTTGTCTTTTTCATCATTACGGTGGCAGCAGCCGAAATTGCGGTGGGTCTGGCAATCATCGTTCAACTTTTCCGACGCCGCCGGACGGTCATGCTGGACCAGATGAATGCGTTGAGTCACTGACGCGGAAGAGCACGTACCCATGGAATCGATTCTGCCTCTCTTTCTATTAGTACCCCTCTTCGCGGCGGGGGTGATTGCTTTATTCCTGCGGCGGACTCATACCCTCGCAGCCTACGTCTCGGTCGGGGCGGCGGGAGTGAATCTCGGGCTGGCGATCCTCTTTCTTTACAGTGCGCCAGAGAACGGGGTTCCGGTTTCCTATGAGTGGCTGCGGCTGGGGGACTTCACGATCACGATGGGTTTTCTGGTAAACCCGTCGACGGCCCTTTTGTTGCTGGTGGTGACACTGGTCGGGTTTCTGATCCATGTTTTCAGCCTTGGCTACATGAAAGAGGATGGGGCGAAGGCGCGGTTTTTCGGAGGCCTGTCGATCTTCATGTTTTCGATGTTGGGGATCGTTTTCGCCGACAACCTCGCGATGCTTTTCATCTTTTGGGAGCTGGTCGGCTTTAGTTCCTATTTGTTGATCGCCCATTATCAGCATACCGACGAGGCGGCGAAGGCCTCCAAAAAGGCGTTCATCGTGAATCGGGTTGGGGATCTCGGTTTTCTGATCGGGATTGTCTGGGTGTATTCACTTTTCGGAACGGTGGATCTGACAGTACTGGCGGGTCTGGCGGCGGCGGATTCGTCGGTTCTGACAACGGGGTTGGGAATTGCCCTGATCTGTGGATTTCTCGGAAAGTCGGCGCAGTTCCCGCTTCACGTCTGGTTGCCGGATGCGATGGCGGGACCGACCCCGGTCTCGGCCCTGATCCACGCTGCGACAATGGTGGCGGCGGGTATTTTCTACCTTGTACGGATCGACTTCCTGCTGGTTGACCCGGTGATGACGGTGGTGCTTTGGCTGGGGACGGGGATGGCCCTCTACGCCGGGTTGATCGCGCTGGTGCAGACCGACATCAAGAAGATTCTCGCCTATTCGACGCTTTCCCAGCTCGGCTATATGGCGGCGGCCTTTGGGCTGGGATTCCCGGGCGTTGCCTTGTTCCACCTGATGACGCACGCGTTTTTCAAGGCACTGCTCTTCCTTGGTTCCGGGTCGGTCATCCATGCCTGTCACCACGAGCAGGACATCTTCAAGATGGGCGGCTTGCGGAAAAAGATGCCGATCACAACAATCACCTTTGCGATCGGGATTGCCGCGCTGATCGGGGTGAATTTCACCTCTGGATTTTTCAGCAAGGAATCGATCCTCGCGGCGGCGGCCTACAAAAGCCCGACGGCCTACTGGCTGTTGCTGGGAAGCGCGCTGTTAACGGCGATCTACATGGGGCGGTTATTCCGGATTGCGTTCATGGGGAAGCCACTTTCGGAGGCAGCAGAACATGCGCATGAATCGCCCAGGCTGATGACGGTTCCGTTGATTGTGCTGGCGGTGCTGTCCCTGTTGGGAGGGTTTGCCTGGATTTACCCCGAGATCGTGAAGGGTGGATTCTACGAGGATTTCCACTATGCGATGCACGAGTCGCACGGATTTATCGGGCACACGGCGATACTTATCCTCGGGACCCTCGCGTGGATAGTGGGGCTGGCGATCAGTTGGTTCTTCTATACGGCGGGAGCGGCTTCGGATCCGCTTGAGGCGAAGGCCGGACCGGTCCATGCGCTGCTAAAGAGTCGGCTCTGGATCGACGAGATTTACGATTTCTACGTGCGCCGGGTTCAGTCGCGAATTTCGGACATTCTCGATTTCTGCGATACGTTTTTTATCGGGGGAGTTTGTGTGCGGGGGAGCGCGGGGATTGCCGGGCTTTTTGGGATTCTCGCGAAATCGACCCACACGGGGTCGGTGCGTAACTACGTCTACTGGTTTTTTGCCGGTGTCGTCATCTTTTGGATGGTTGCTTTGAGTTGAGACATGGAACCGATTGAACTTTTACTTCCCCTGAGCGTGATCTGCCCACTGGTCTGCGGGGCAATGCTGTTGATGGGTGGCCGGTCGGTGAGCGGTTCTTTTCGGACAATTTCGTGGATCGGGTTCGGGGCACCATTCTTTGCGAGTCTAATTCTGCTCGTGAAATTTCCCGAGAGCGGATCGCCGGATGGGTTTGTCTTTACGTCGGTGTTTGACACCGGTCTTTCGGCGCTGGGAATTTACCTATCGTTTGGCCTGAACGGGATTTCGATGCCGTTGTTTTTGCTGGCGGGGATTGTCGGGTTGGCGGCGGGCCTTTACGCGATTCAGTCGGACGCGGAGAACAAGCCGATTTATCTCGGTTTGCTGCTTTTGATGCAGGCGGGATTGATGGGGGTGTTTTCGACCCGGGATGTTTTCTTTCTCTATTTTTTCCACGAGTTGGCGCTGATACCGACCTTCATTATGATCGGAATCTGGGGGGGGTATGAGCGCGGTCGGATTGCGATGGAGCTGACGGTTTACCTGACAGTGGGGGCGATGCTTTCGTTGGCGGGGTTGATCGGGATCTATGTCAGTTCAGGGGCGGATACCTTTGACATCGTTTCGTTGCGGGATGCGGTGGTTTCGAGCGGGATGCAGGAACACTTGTTCGGGTTGCTACTGTTTGGGCTGGGGATTCTGGTTTCGCTGTTTCCCTTTCACAGCTGGGCACCGGCGGGGTATGCGGCAGCTCCCTCCTCGACAGCGATGCTCCACGCGGGCGTGCTGAAGAAGTTCGGACTCTACACGCTGATTCAGGTCGCCCTGCCGGTTCTGACGACGGGGGCGTCGAAATGGGTTGATTTGCTGGGTATTCTCGCGATCGGGAACATTCTGATTATCGGGATGATCACGATGGCGCAGCGGGACCTGAAAACGATGCTGGGTTACAGTTCGGTGATGCACATGGGCTATTGTTTTCTGGGGATCGCATCGATTTCAGTCCTCGGAATTGGAGGGTCGGTGATTCTGATGTTCGGACACGGACTGACGGTGGCGTTGCTTTTTCTCCTCGCGACCTCGATCCATCATCGGACGAAGACCTTTGATATGCGGGAGATGGGGGGATTGGCGACCTCGGCTCCGGTCCTGGCGGGATTCTTTGCGGCGGCGAGCCTCGCAAATCTGGGGTTGCCGGGATTTGCGAGTTTCTGGGGTGAGTTTACGGTCTTTTTCGCGCTTTGGCAGCATGACCCGCTTTTGATGGGGCTGGCGGCGGTCGGGATTGTGATCTCGGCGATTTATGGTCTACGGGCGGTTGCAAGGATCTTTTTCGGTCAGCCGAGTGAGATCCTGATTGCGAACACGGGCGGGCAGCCGATTGAGGACCTGCGTTTTTCCGAAAAACTACCGGCGGTAATTCTGCTGACCGGATTGGTCGTGGTAGGGATTTATCCCGCCCTGATCTCTGATCCGATTAACGGTGCCCTGATGGCACTGGAATCCATTCGTTAAGCCATGGACATTCAGACCTATCAACAGGTAGCGGCCTCGAACACGTGGGGTGCATTGCTCCCGGAGATTGCTTTGCTGGTTCTCGGCTTTCTCCTCCTGGTGGCGGAGTTGGGGCCTCTCGGTCGCAATGTTAACGCGCTCTACCGTATCGCGATGAGCGGGCAGCTTCTGATTCTGGCCTCGGTGATGTTTTTCAACCCGGCGGAGAGCTTGCCGGATGGACTTTTCGGGGGGTTGATAACCTTTGGGCCGTTGTATGATGTTTCGCGGGTTTTCTTTTTGTTGGCGGGGATTTTTGTGACGCTTCTCGCGAGAGGCTTTCTGTCATCGAGGGAAGTTCCGAAGGGAGAATATTTCGCCATCGTCAATTTTTTGACAGCGAGCATGATGGTGTTGTCGGGGGCGAGCCATTTCCTGTTGCTTTTTGTGGCACTGGAAACGGTGACGATCGGATTTTATGTTCTGGTGGCCTATTCCCGGAGCGAGGTGTTTTCGCTGGAGGCGGGGATCAAATACATTGTTCTAGGTGGTCTGAGCACGGCGATTCTGCTGATGGGAATTGCACTCTTGTACGGGGCATCGGGGATGCCGGGACTGGAGGGGCGGACAAGCGAGGGAATGGATTTCGAGGCTCTCGGGCAGTTCATCGCGGCGAATCCGGAACATCCATTGGTCTTGGTGGGTGCAGCCCTGATTGTGGCGGGGCTCTGTTTCAAGATCGGGGCGGTGCCCTTTCAGATCTGGATTCCTGATGTTTATCAAGGTGCACCGTTGCCGACGACAGCCTTTCTGGCGGTGGCGAGCAAGGCGGTCGGGTTTTTTGTGCTGGTCGGATTGGTAACGGGGCCGTTTGCGGCACTCGGGGGTACGCTGATTCCCGTGCTGTCGGGAATTGCGGTTGTGACGATCCTGTTCGGGAATTTATCTGCGCTGACGCAGCGAAGCGTGAAGCGATTGATTGGTCTATCGGGGGTGGCGCACGCAGGGTATCTCCTGCTGGGGGTGACGGCGGCCTTCTCGGTAGAATGGGCACCATCGGCAGTGATGCTTTATCTTTTCATCTATCTCTTTGCGTCGTTTGGGGTCTTCGGGGTGGTTAACGCGATCGAGGTGCCATCGGAGGAACAGAGCATCGATGGTTATTCGGAGCTGGCGGTGCGGAATCCATTTCTGGGCGCGGTCCTGGTGATCAGTCTCGGAAGTCTCGCCGGGATCCCGCCGCTGGCGGGGTTCATCGGGAAGTTTTTCCTTTTCGTTTCAGCCTTTGAAGCGGGACTTTACGTTCCGTTGGCGGTAGCGCTTGTCGGGGTGGTTCTTTCGATCTACTACTACTTTGGATGGATCCGGGAGATTGCTTTCAAGGTGTGGCATGCACCCGGGGATGAATTGAAGGTGGAGACCGACAATCCCGAATTGGGCCGGATGGGCTACCGGGTAGCACTAGGGGTTCTGGTCACGGCGACGGTTTTCTTCGGGATATACCAGAACCCGCTGACGGCATTGGTAGGGCTTTGATCCGGGATAGGGTATTCGCTCGAATCCTCCGGATTGTCACCGGATTGTTGCGGGGGGAATAAGCATTCGTGGCTTTTCCCAAAGGGTGAGAGCTGTTTGTTTTACGATTGTGAACCGGTCTTTTGCGCTTTTTGTTTTCGCCTCGACGTTGGCGGTGTTCGCGGCGTTCTTCTTTTTGCCAATTTTCGAGATCGTCCGGGGCGGATTCGTGGGAGCGGATGGACGATGGACGATGGCCTATGTTCTCGGGGTTTTTTCGAATCAGATCTACGTTGAGGGTCTTTTGAATGCTCTCGGAATGGGAGTTTTTTCGACCTTGTTGGCGATGTTGTTGGCGGTGCCGTTGGCGGTCGTGGCGAACAAGTATGCCTTTGTCGGGAAAAAGACGCTGTCATTGCTGGTGCTTTTGCCGATCATGTTGCCGCCCTTTGTGGGGGCGGTCGGGGTCAAGCAGTTGCTGGGGCAATACGGGGTCCTGAACACCGTTCTGGTCAACATCGGTTTGATAGATCCGGGGATGGCGATCGACTGGCTGGGGCAAAACCGGTTCTGGGGGGTGGTCGTTCTGAATGCGCTAAGTTTGTATCCAATTCTCTATCTCAATGCGGTAGCGGCATTGGCGAATATCGACCCGGCGATGGAGGAGGCAGCGGAAAACCTCGGTGCGACGGGATGGAAGCGTTTTTTCAAGATCACCCTCCCGCTGATGCGGCCGGGGCTTTTTGCGGGTGGAACGATTGTCTTTATCTGGGCGTTTACGGAGCTGGGAGTTCCCCTGATATTTGACTACAATCGGGTTACCCCGGTACAGATCTTCAACGGGATCAAGGAGATTGAGGGCAATCCTTTCCCCTATGCGCTGGTCACAGTGATGCTGGTGGCGTCGACGGTCTTTTATTTGATAGGGAAGGGGCTTTTCGGGCGGAATACGTTTTCGATGATGGCCAAGGCGAGCCATGCCTCATCTGAAAAGCGTCCCGGACTGGTTGGTCAGTTGTTGTGCCTGGGGCTGTTCGGGGGGGTGATTTTGCTGGCGTTGTTGCCGCACCTCGCGGTGATCCTGATCTCGTTTTCACAGGACTGGTATGCGTCGGTCCTGCCGGTGGGTTGGACGCTGGAGAATTATCAGATCGCGCTCGGGCATGATCTGACCCTCCCGGCGATTCAGAACAGTCTGTTCTTCGCCTCGAGTGCGATCGGGTTGAACATTCTGCTGGGAATCGCGATTGCATTCGTCGTTGTGCGGTCGACGATTCCGGGGAGAACGTTACTCGACACGATGGCAATGTTGCCGCTGGCGGTGCCGGGGATTGTTTTGGCGTTTGGTTATCTTGCGATGAGCCAACCGGGGCGGGTTTTTGAGTCATTGGACGCAACCGCCAATCCGACGGTTTTGCTTATTATTGCCTACGCGATGCGAAAGCTGCCCTTTGTCGTAAGGTCGGCGGTGGCGGGGTTGCAGCAGACCAGCGTAACCTACGAGGAGGCAGCACAGAACCTGGGGGCACCGCCGTTCAAGACGGTCCTCCGAATTACCTTTCCGCTGATTCTGGCGAATTTGATCGCGGGTGCAATTCTGGCGTTTTCCCAGTCGATGCTGGAGGTTTCAGATTCCTTGATTCTGGCGCAAAAGCAGGAGTATTATCCGATCACGAAGGCGATTTTTGAGCTGATGCAACTGCTTGGTGACGGAGTTTACGTGGCGAGTGCCCTCGGCGTCTGGGCGATGGCATTCCTCGCGGTAACAATAATCGGTGCGTCGCTTTTGATGGGGAAAAAGATGGGGGCGGTGTTCCGAGTTTGATGTTGGGGCCCCTTAGTCGAAAGTCGGTTGGATCGTGAGATTGTCGCCAGGGTTGAGGGTAATGGGGTTTTCGGTGGCGGGGGTGGTGTCGTTGAGCCAGATCCCGCAGGAGACCGTTTCGGAGAGTTTTTCGCTCCATTCCCATTCGCCGATGCCAGTCATTTGAAGGGTTATCCCGGTATCGGGATCGAGGCCACCACCCGTGCCGCGGAGGTGGATTTTATTGGCGATCCCAACGAAGGCGGTGACCCGCAGGCGGGTGTTTTTGGGGCGGCCGGGGGGAGGGGCTTTCGAAGGTCTTTCGGTATCCAGTGGGCCATTCTCTTTCGATTCAGATTTTGGAGAGAGGGGAGGCTGGGTGATTGGTTCGGGCTCGGAGGGTACGCTGGTTCCGAGCGCGGGTGGTTTCCTCGATTCTGGCACGGCGTCGGGCTGGGGTCGGTGGGCTTTGCCTGACTGGGGCTGAGGACTCGGCGAGTTCGAGGGTTTATCAGGAGTTTGGGAGGGGGGCACTTCCGGGATCGTAGGAGAGGCGATTTGGAGAGCTGCGAGGTTGGATTCCAGTCGTTTGGTGATCGTATTGAGCGGCTGGAGGGTGGTCTCGATCCGGCTTTCGATCGCCTCAATCGCGAGGAGGCTTTTTTCGGAGAGAGCGGTGAGGTCTTTTTGGACCGTTTTGAGGTGAGGGAGGACCTGGTTGGCAAGTTTTGGTCCGGCCCCCTCGGCGAGTTGGCTGAAGGTGCGCTCGGATTGGGAGGCGGTCTCGCTGACGAATTTGTCGAGTCGTTCTCTGATGAGTTCGGGGAGCTTATCGGTCAGGATGGAAGAGGCATCGCGTTTGCGTTCAAGTTCCTCCAACCGTTTAAGAACGGCCTCGGCGCGCTCGAGGGCATCAGCAACGTTGAGGCCGACCTGGTTGGCTTCGAGTCGGGCGAGGAGGCGGAGGGTTTTGTAGTCGAGGGCGTAGGGAAAGACAAGGAGGGCGGCCCCGGCAACCATAGCGAAGACGCAGGCGAGGAGGGTGGTCGGACCAAGGTTCTGGAAATCCTGAAAAAGGACCGCCGCAGCGATTCCGGTGATGAGGACATCCCCGATGATGAACGGTGCTTTCGGCACAGAGGGGATACCGCTTGATCCTTCGTCATCCATGGGGTGGGATAGTGATGTTTTGATTGGGATGTGCAAGGCAAGGCTTTGGGGCGGATGGCTCTTCCTAGTGGCGATTGTGTTGCCATCTGAGGGGGCGGTTGATGGCTACCCGTTGATCTACGACGGCAAGCTTGAGCAGACAATTTATGTTCAAGGGATGGAAGAGCGTGTCTTGCGGGAGGCGGTTCTGGAGATGAAAGCGGTGTTCGAGAGGATGGTTCCGCATGTCGCGGAAGATGAGACTGTATCCTCGCCGTATGTCCGCGTCGTGATCGGGCGACCGCCAGACGGTGCCAGAGGGATCATTGTGGACCCGGATTCCTTTCCGGTCGTATTAACGAATCCTGAACCGGATACGGTGGTTTGGGATGCATCGCCGGGTCGGCTGGTGATTTCGGGGAGAGGGATCGAGGGGACGGCGCTGGCGGTCTACCGATTTCTGGACCGGGAGGGAGGTGTTCGTTGGTTTTGGCCGGGAGATCTCGGACGTGAGATTCCGGTTCGTAGGCACTGGACGGTTCCGACCGGGCGGGTAGTGGACCAGCCTGTTTTTGAATCACGGACGATTAGCGGACTCCGGGGGCGCGATGCGACGGTTTGGGGGTTTCGCAATGGGCTGAGGTCACACTATCCGGGCTTGCACGGGTTGCAGAGGATTTTTAGCGAGGCGGTATTTCGGGAGAATCCTGAATGGGCGGCAATCCCCTTTGATCCGGAGGCACCACCCGGCGAGGGCAGCCGGTTCTGGAAGCAACAACCGAATTTGGCGAATCCGGAGGTGGCCGAATACGTGGGGAAGTTTGTTTGGAAACGTTTTTCGGAGAATCCGCAGTTGCGGTCCGTGTCGGTCGGGGTGGCCGACAATTTGAGATACGGGGATCGAGCGGAAGTTCGCAATTGGGTCGAGCCGCGTCGCTGGTTTCGAGGGCAACCCGTCTATAGTGACCTGATTTTCGGATTTGCGAACAGGGTCGCAGAGAAGGTTGAGGATCGTTTCCCGGAACGCTACCTGATGGCATTGGCCTATCAGTGGGGCGAGGCGGTGCCAGTTGGGCCGGTTCATCCTATGGTCATCCCCTTGCTAACGGCGGACCGGGCGGGCGGCTATGCGGTCGAGTTCACGGTGGAGGATCAGGAATTGATTCGTGAATGGAGGGCGAAAGGAACGCGCCGGATGTCGATCTACGAGTACTGGCATGGACTGCCGCACCTTTTTCCGCGGCAGGCAATGGTTCTCTGGGCAGCGAGGCTACGGGATGCGAGGGAGAGCGGGGTTGAGCTGTTCAGGGGTGAGCTGAATCCGTTTTGGGGTCTCGACGGAGCCAAGCCCTGGGTGCTGGTGCGGTTGCTTTGGGATTCAGATCGCGACGTAAAGATTCTCGAGCGGGAGTTCTATGGAGAGTTTTTTGGTCCGGCAGGAATGGCAGTCGATGCGTTCTTTGACGCCGCAGAGGGCGTCTGGATGCGGCAAAGGGGCATTCCCTACTGGATTCGATACTATGACGACGAGAATGGTCCCTTGATTTTTGGCGAGGAAGTAATTTCCGAAATGGGGCGGTGGTTGGAGCGGGCGCGCGGTGCGTTGGAGGGAAGTGACCGGGTCGATTACGGGAAGCGTTTGGCGGTGGTAGAACAGGCTTTCGGGCTCTTTCGGGAGTTGTGGCACCTTCAGGCAGTACGGGGGGATCTCTTGCGTTCAGGGGATCCGTCGGGTTTGGGGGTCTTTGCAACGGCAGTTGACGGGTGGTGGGAACGTTATGGTGAGGCCGGTAGTGGGTTGGAGCCGTCGTTGCGGGGTCGATATCGGCACGTGACGATTCCGGTTGAGCACCATCTTGGGGTAGCTTTGGCAGGAGGTGAGGATGAACGGTTGCGTATGCGTCGAGAGATCGAGATGCTTGATGAATTTCAAGATTGTATTGAAATTTTGGATACATTTAAAGTTGAAGATTGGGATCTGGTTTCCGGGCGGGAAGAGTGGGAGGAGTCCGTCAGTGGTTTCGGAGGAAGAGGGTTGGATTCGGGGGGATTCAAGTTGGGTGGTCCATGGGAAGAAGCGGTTGACCCATTCGAGTTTTTCGAAGCGACGATATGTGCCGAGGAGGGTATGGTTCGGCTGGAAAACGCTCTTGCCTCGGGTATCCGCCAGCGGGTCAAAGTGGCCGAGGGGGATTGGTTATGGGTTTCGGCGACGATAGTTTCACAGGTCTCTCCGGGGAATCGTTCGTCCTTATTTGTCCGGTGGTTTGATGCTGAAGGACGGAATCTTATCAAGAGTTTACCGACCACATTGCCGATCGGCGAGTTTGGAGACGAATCCGGACGGGGGCTTCATCTCGTCGTTCCGGTCCCTGATGGGATCGTCGAAGCAGTGGTCTATGTATCGACTGTCTATCAGCAGCCGGGCGATTATATGGAAATAAGGGATCCAGTGATTCGGCGTTGGTCGCCTGATTCAAATGGGACGGATTTGTCACGAAACGCTAACTTAAGAGCTTCACCCTTGGCAGGGGAAGAGGGCGACGATTGAGTGGTCGTGGTCTGATACATTCCCGGCCTCTCACACTATGAACGAAACTCAACAACCCAATCGTGCGTCCCACGTTGCGCCTGAGCTGCAGCATTTCGTGGATTCGACGTTTCCTCTGACAGACAAACTGAGTCGGAAAGACTACGAGTTCATGAAGCTGCACCTGCAAATTGAACTCCTGAAGGTTCAGCGATGGGTGAAGGAGCGGGGCGAAAAGCTGGTGATCCTATTTGAAGGACGTGATGCGGCGGGCAAGGGTGGAACGATCAAGCGGTTCATGGAACATCTGAATCCTCGTGGTGCGAGGGTCGTGGCGCTGGAAAAGCCGACGAACCGCGAGCGTGGGGAATGGTATTTCCAACGTTATGTTTCCCACCTTCCAACGCACGGCGAAATCGTTCTCTTTGACCGATCATGGTATAATCGGTCGGGTGTCGAACGGGTGATGGGGTTTTGTACGGAAGATGAATATCAGGAGTTTATGCGTTCGGTTCCGGAGTTTGAAAGGATGTTGGTCAATTCGGGAATTCGGCTTTTCAAGTACTGGTTCTCGGTTTCTCAGGCCGAACAACGTCGTCGTTTTGCACAGCGGGAATCGGACCCCTTGAAGCAGTGGAAGTTGTCTCCGATCGACAAGGCCTCACTGGATAAATGGGATGTCTACACACAGGCCAAGGAGGCGATGTTCGTTCGAACGGATACGGACTGGGCACCCTGGACGGTCATCAAATCAGATGACAAGAAGCGCGCTCGGATCAACTGTATGAGGGATATTCTACACCGCCTTCCATACGAGAACAAGGACACGGAAGTAGCCGGCGAGCCCGAGCGCATGATTGTTGGACGGGCGGGAGACTTTTTCGGGGCGGAGGCGGATGAGCCTCAACAACATGATGCATCCATTTGAGGGAACGCGGCTTTTTTGAAAGGGAAAAGATTGGGTTCCTTCCCATTTCGGATTGCGAAG
>CAZFLQ010000028.1:0-24839 GCA_964519935.1 uncultured Puniceicoccaceae bacterium
GCACCCCCCCCTCCCCACGGCTCCCAGGGCAGCGGCCCCGCCGTCACCATCGCCCCGAAAGCCCAGCCACCCGCTACCCCGGCTATTCCGAAACGGCCCGAGTCGACCCGCCCGGAAGCAGCTTCCCCTGCGGACGGACCCCTTCCGAAAATCCAGGTCAAACCACCGATCGTCGTTAAGGATTTTGCCACATCTCTGAAACTCAAGCCCTTCCAGCTCATCTCCGAGCTCATGGACATGGGTATCTTTGCCGCCCTCAACCAAACCATCGAGGAGGATGTCGCCCGCCGGATTGCCACCCGCCAGGGCTTCGAACTCGACGTCCGTCACCGGGGCGAGAGCGATGCCGCCGCCAAAAAAGAGGCTACCGCCAAAGTTCTCGAAAAACTCGAACCGCGCCCCCCCGTTTGCTGCATCCTCGGGCATGTCGATCACGGAAAAACCACCCTCCTCGACGCCCTTCGCAAAACCAATGTCACTGAGGGTGAGTTCGGTGGGATTACCCAACATATCGGTGCCTACCAGATCGAACACAACGGGCAGAAAATTTCCTTCCTCGACACCCCTGGTCACTCCGCTTTTTCCGCCATGAGAGAACGCGGTGCCGGGATCACCGACATCGCCATCCTCGTCGTCGCTGCCGACGATGGCTTCATGCCGCAGACCGACGAGGCCCTTAAATACGCCAAGCGCTCGCAGGCTGCCCTCATCGTCGCGATTAATAAAATCGATGCCAAGGGTGCCAACCTCGACCGGGTCAAGACCCAGATGCAGGAACGCGGCATTCCCCCCGAAGACTGGGGCGGCGAAACCATTACGGTCCCCATTTCCGCCCTCAAGGGAGAGAACCTCGACCAGCTTCTCGAGATGATCCAGCTCCAGTCAGAGATCATGGAACTCCAGGCCCCTCTCAAAGGACCAGCCTCCGGGGTGATTCTTGAATCCGAGATTGAACAAGGACGCGGACCAACCGCCTCTGTCATCGTTCAGAAAGGTACCCTCAAGGTTGGCGATGCCCTCTACTGCGGCACGGCTTCCTGCAAAGTAAAGGCCATCCTCGATGACTGCGGCAATCGGCTCAAGACCGCCACCCCCTCCGCTGCCGTCAAAATTATCGGATGGTCCGAGGCCCCAGCCGCCGGTGCCCGCTTCGAAACCGCTAAAAACGAACGCGAGGCCAAACGCACTGCCGAGGAAGAGCTCGAACAACTTCGCTCCGAGGAGGACGCTCTTCAGCGCGAAGCCCGTTCCAAGGGCGGAATCGAGGCCCTCTTTGGTGCCATCGAAGAATCCCGCAAAAACACCCTCGGGATCATTCTCAAGACCGATGTGCGCGGCTCCCTCGAAGCCATTCGCGGAGAGCTCAACAACATCGAAAGCGACAAGGTTGGCCTCCGTATCATCACGACCGGGATCGGCCCGATCACCAAAAAAGACATCGAGATCGCCGCTACTTCCGGTGCCACCATCGTCGGCTTCAATGTCCGCCCCGAACCCGGCGTTCAAGGTCTCGCTAAACACCACGGGATCGAGATCTATTCCGACAACATCATTTACGAACTTCTCGATACCGTCCGCGACCGGATGGCAGAACTCCTCGAACCCGAGATCCGCGAACAAAAACTCGGTGCCGCCGAGGTCCGCGCCGTCTTCCCGCTCGGCAAGCGCAAGGTTGCCGGCTGCATGGTCACCGAGGGCAAGCTCAAACGCGATACCCTCGCACGTCTCTTCCGCAAGGGCGAGGTTGTCCACGAAAGCCGGATCGCTACCCTCCGCCGCTTCAAGGACGACGCCACAGAGGTCCGCGCCGGGTACGAATGCGGTTGCTCGATCGAGGGTTACCACGACTACGCCGAAGGCGACACCATCGAATGCTACGAAATCATCAAGGTCCGCCCCTCCCTCTGATCCCTCCCCCGGTTTCCGATGTCCAAACGCACCACACGCGTCAACGAGCTCCTCAAGCGGGAGATCTCGACCCTTCTGCATACCGATTGGCGCGCTGAAACGGTTACCATCACCATCACCGGGGTTGAGGTCAGCCCAGACCTTCGCAACGCGCGGGTCTTTTTCTCCGTCTTCGGGGACGATGATGCCCGCCAGGTTGCTGAACGGTTTCTCATCCGCAACCGCGGTGAAATTCGCCGCAAGGTCGGGAACTCCGTCATCTTGAAGTACCTCCCCGAACTTCGCTTCCACTACGACGATTCCATTCAACGGGGCACCTCTGTCCTCGAAATCCTTGAAGAACTTGATGAAAACGACGACAACAACCCCTGAATCCATTTCTTACGACGCCCTCGCCTCCGAATTCCGCGAAATCGTTCGAGGATGGGAAGGTCAACGGATCGCCGTTCTCGGACATGTCCGTCCCGATGGCGATTGCATCGGATCCCAGGTCGCCCTCGCCCGGGTCCTTCGCGCTCACGGCATCGATGCCGTCTGCGTCAACCGCGATCCCATCCCCCGCAATCTCGCCACCTTCGTCGGCGACACCCCCTTCTACCGCGCCAACGATTTTGATCCGTCCGGATACATCGGGGTCAGCACCGACTGCGCCGACCTCCGACGGATCGGCGACACACTTGCCGGTGCCTTCCCCGAAATCGCCTTCAACGTCGATCACCACATCTCAAACCCCGGCTACGCCACCCATAACATCATTGTCGATACCGCCAGTGCGACCGCTGAGATCCTCGGTAGTATCTATACCACTGCCGGTCTCCCGTTCGATGCCACCACCGCCCAGGCCCTCTACGTCGGAATCGCTACCGACACCGGCCAATTTCGCTTCAACACCACCACCCCACACACCTTTGAACTCTGTCGTCGTCTCTGTGAACACGGTGCCGACCCCGCCGCCGCCTCGTTTCTCCTCTACGAACAGGAAAGCCTTGGCCGCATTCAACTGCTCCAGCGTTTTCTCGCGAGCCTCCGGCTCGAATTCGGCGGTCGGGTTTGCATCGGGATGATCCATGACGGCGATTACCGCGAAACCGCGACGACATCCGAGGACAGTGAGGGTCTTGTCGACTATGCCCGCTCCATCGAAGGGGTTGAGATTGGCGTCTTTCTCGAGGAGCAGGATGGCTTCATCAAGGGCAGCTTTCGCTCCAAACAACCCCGCTTTCGGGTCGATGCCCTCGCCCGTCATGTCCGGGGCGGTGGCCACGCCTGCGCCGCCGGATTCCGGATCGAGGACCGGATCGAATCCTTTTACCCCCGCCTCCTCGATCTTCTTCGCAACCATTTCGAAAACCTCCCCGATTCCTGATGCCCGACAGCCATTTAATCGAGCCGGAAGGCGTCCTCCTCGTCGACAAGGCCCCCGGGTGGACCTCCCATGATGTCGTCGCAAAATGCCGGAAAATTTTTGGCATCCGCAAGATCGGCCACGCCGGCACCCTCGACCCCATGGCGACCGGTCTCCTTGTCGTCTTGATCGGAAAGAAGGCCACCAAGGCATCCCAGTTCCTCATCAGTCTCGACAAGTCCTACGACGCCACCCTTCACCTCGGCTGGGTCACCGATTCTCAGGATGCCGACGGGGAAACCATCGAAACCCGCGAGGTCGATCCGTTTCCCGATGAGGTTCTTCTCAATCAAGCCCGCCGCTTCCTCGGTGACCAATATCAAATGCCCCCGATGTTTTCGGCCAAAAAAGTGCAGGGTGTCCCTCTCTATAAAATGGCCCGCAAGGGACAGGAGGTGGAACGCGAACCCCGGTTTATCCGCGTCGACCGCTTCGAGATCACCGCTATCCGCCACCCCGAGGTCGATTTCGTCTGCGATGTATCCAAGGGCACCTACGTCCGCACCCTTGCCCACGACTTCGGCCAGAAACTCGGCTGCGGTGCCACCTTGACCCGGCTTCGCCGGACCCGGATCGATGATCTCGACGTCTCCCGCTCCTACACCCTCGATCAACTCGCCGAACTACCGTCTTCCCAGCTCGGTCGCGTCCTTCTCCCCGTTCACAAGGTCGTTCCCTCTCACGTTCTCTGACCCTGTAGCCCAGCCATGAAGGTCGTCGATGATCTTGGGGCCGTCCCGTCCTCCTCACCCCTCCACGTCGCTATCGGGATGTTTGACGGGGTCCACCACGGACATCAGATGGTTATCGAAAGTGCCCGCAACGCCGCCCGTCTCAGCGGCGGGATGACTGTCGTCCTGACCTTCCATCCTCATCCCAGTGTCTATTTCAGACCCGAGGCACCCACCCCTCAAATGATGCCGCCCGAGGTCAAGGAACACATCCTTGCCGCTTTCGGGGTCGATACCCTGATTCGCCTCCCTTTCGGTCCCGCCATCGCCAATGTCCCCGCCAGCGAGTTCCTCCCGATGCTTAAAACGAGGTTGCCTTCCCTCCAGAGCGTCTCGGTCGGCGAAAACTTCCGCTTCGGAAAAGGCCGCCTCGGCGATATCGGAACCCTCGTCGCAACCGGATGGGAGAATCAGATCGAGGTCATCAGCGTCCCACGGCTGCGGATCGACGGGGAACCCGTCAGCAGCACCCGCATCCGCACCATTCTCCCAACCGGCCCGATTGAATCCGTCAACCGGCTCCTCGGCTATCCCTACTTCGCCCTCGGCCCCGTCCAATCCGGTCGCCGACTTGGCCGCACGATTGGCTTTCCAACCCTCAATCAGGCCTGGGCTCCCGAAATCCATCCCCCTTTCGGTGTTTACGCCGTTCGCGTTTCCTCCGATTCATCCCCCAACCGACCGCCCCTCCCCGGCGTTGCCAACTATGGGCTCCGCCCCACCGTTGAAGATAACGCACCCACCCCCTTGATCGAGACCCACCTCCTCGGCAACCCTGTTCCACCCATCCCCACCACTGGCGATGTCCTTCGGGTCGAGTTCCTTCAATTCATCCGGCCCGAGCAAAAGTTCCCCGACCTCGATTCCCTCCGCGCGCAAATCGCCCGCGACCGCGTTGCCGCTGAACTGTTCCATTCTTGACCCGCCGGAGTAGGTTCGTCTCCTCCTCGTATCATGCCTGTTTTCACCCTCGACCACCGTCGCATCGCAAGACTCGCCGCCGCCGCGACCCTGATTGGCGCCGCACCCCTGTCGGCTGACGAAATCCTCTTCAACAACGGAGACCGTCTTACCGGAACCGTCACCGCAATGGATGCTGACTCCATCCGGTTGCAATCCGAACTTTTCGGTGAAATGAACATCCCGCGTTCCGCCGTCGCCCATCTTAATACCGATTTCGAGCCCGAAAAACAGGATTCGGCCATCGCGCCTGCCGATCCCGAACCGGCACCACCACCACCGCGGGATATGGTTTCCCGTACCAGCGACTTTGTCGTCGGAATGATCCGCCCCTATTCGCCCTTCGGGTGGTCCGGCAACATCGCCTTCGGCGCAAATCTTGATCGGTCTGAAACAACCTCCAAAGAGTTCCGTTTCAATCTCGATGCCAACAAGACCATCGGTCGTGCCGAGTATCAGGCTGGCACTTACTACGAGTTTCAGGAATCCGAGGAATCCGACGGCCGTCGGATCACCGACACGGATCGGTATGGCGGCTATTTTGGCTATACCCGACTCCTCACCTCGGACTTTCTCCTCACCGGCGATACCCGCATCTTTGCCAATCAGGTCCAGGAGATCGACCTCCAATACGATGCCGCCATCCTCCTCGGACGGCGTTTTGAAATGATTAAAGACCTTACCCTTCGCTTCGATCTTGGCCGCACCGCCACCTACGTGGTTCCCGCTTCCGGGGAATCGGAATGGAGCTACCTCTGGGAAGCCCGCCAAAGTCTCGAGTACCGGCTTGCCGAAGCCTTCCGCCTCGAACAGTCCTTCCGCTACCAGATCGATCCCGACGACACCGAGCGCGAGGCTATCATCTGGGATCTTTCCGCAATCCTCCGGATGAACGAATGGGTCAATACAGTTTTCAAATACGAGTTCGAAAACAGCACTCTCGCAACGTCTGACCCAATCGAGGAAGAACGCATCTCCGCCTCCCTCGCCTTTCCCTTTTAAGGTCCCCCTATGGAGAAGGGATTCGAATCCCTTTCCGTCCCCTTCCTGAACCAAACTCGACCAGTCGCCATTGCCACATCACACCCCGTCCGCTCGATTGGCGCGAAGATACCGACAATCCTCGAATCAGCGTATTTACAACTTGGGCCACACAGAATCTTCGTTTTACAAAAGGGACACGAACGTGACGTCCAGCGATTTTAACCTCGGTCTTCCGTCACGATTCAAATTCTCTATGCCAACCGTTTCCCAGTCGGTCGGTATTTCCAATGCATCTCATTCGCCTGTTTCATTTCACCAAGCGATCTATCATCACGCTGATCGCGGCCTGCGCAGTCTCCTCACCTCTAGGCGCAACGGTCACCTACCCCGAAAATCTCGCTACTTTCGGTGAGGTTCCCGCCTGGGTTTTACCGATCGGTCTGCCCCCCGTAACTCCGGATGCCACCCTCCACCACGCGGGTTCCGAGTTCCTCCTCGTCGACAGCCAGATCCATCCCGCCTCCGCGACCTACTACTCCCGTCGGGCCATCCGCTTTATCAACATTCAGGGAGTCGAGGATCACTCGACCATCACATGGACCGTTGATCCTGACTACGAAACGCTCGTCCTTCACGATCTCTACCTCATCCGCAATGGCGAACGCATCGATCTTCGGGATCAAATCAGCTTTCGCTACACTTCATCCGCCCAGGACGATGATCGCAACAGCTATGACAATCAGGTTGAGATCCGCATTCTCGTGCCCGACGCGAGGGCTGGCGACATCCTCGACTACGCCACGACGATCCGGGGCTCCAACCCTGTAAACGCAGATCAGGATTCCAACTCCTTCCAGCAGTCCTGGACCGTCCCCGTTGCCCGCCAGCACTACCGCATTCTCCAGCCCGAAACAGCTCCTGACATCCGCTGGCAGACCCACAATAACGCCGACGAACCGGTCGTCATGCCAACCTCCGGCCACACCGAATACGTTTGGTCCCGCACCAATACCCCAATTGACCGGTGGGAAGACGACATGCCCTCGGATGTCTACATCCAGGACTGGGTCGAATGGTCCACCTGGCCTTCATGGGAAGAGGTTTCCCGCTGGGGTGCCGAACTCTACCCCCTCGACACCACGACACCGCCCGAGCTGCTCCCCCTTCTCGCCGAATGGCGAAAAATTCCCGCCCTCGAGGACCGCATCGTCGCCGCCATCCGCCATGTTCAGGACGAGTATCGCTACGTCTCGATGGTCTTTGGCCCCCACGGTTACCAACCCTTCCCACCATCTGAAATCGTTCGCCACCGCTACGGTGACTGTAAGGATAAATCCCTCCTCCTCTGCATCCTTCTCCGCGATCTCGGGGTCCCCGCCGTCCCCGTCCTCGTCGACATCGACGACCGTGAAACCGTCGCTCAACGGTTGCCGTCTCCCGGTGTCTTTGACCATGTCATCGTCCGGCTCTGGGTCGACGGGCGGGCCTACGATATCGACCCAACCGTGACCCTTCAGGGTGGAACCCTCCGCACCATCGCGACCACCCGCTACACCTCCGGACTGCCCCTTGCTCCCGAAGGCGCCCCTCTCGTCAATGATATCGGCATACGCTACGATCCTGGTACCACCCACATGACCGAAACCTTTCGCTTCGATGATTGGGCCGGAGGGGCCGATCTCGATGTCGAAACCGTCTACACCGGGGAGGAAGCCGACTCGATGCGGCGTTACTTGGCGCGGAAATCAATCGCCAACATCGGAGAAACCTACCGTGAATATTACGCCGCTACTTACGGGAACATTACCCTCCGACATCCCATCAGCTTTACCGATGACCGGAATGTCAACCGCCTCGTCGTAACCGAAAAATATAAAATTTCCGATCTCTTCGAACCCGACGACAATATCGAAGACTATCAGGAAACCCGCTACTTCGAATCGGACCTCGTCAAAAACGAAATCCCCAACCCGACACGCGGAATCACCCGCCAACACCCCTTCCGACTGCAACCCCAGCACATCCGCCAGACCATCATTATCCATATCCCCGATGCCTCTGATTTTGAACCCGAACAAACCCGGATCGACAACCCCCATGCATCCCTCGCTTACACGGTTTCCCAGGACGCCCGAATCCTTCGTATCGACGCCGACTATCGAGTCCGCCGGACCCGAATCCATCCCAACGACTACGAGAAAACTCTCGCCGATTTCGACCGTATGCGCGACTTGCTTTCCTACGGGATCATCGCTGACGTCGATTCAGCTCCCCCAACGGATTCCGACAGGATCAACCCATCCGCAGACCCCGGGGTCTCTCCTCAACCATCGTCCTCCGACCCGGCCCCACATATCCACTGGGTCGGCATCACTCTCGCCGTTGTTTTTCTGATCGCCGTTCATCTCGGCTTCCGGCCGCTTTGCCTCGCCCCAATTCCTCGAAACTTCCCCAAACCCGACCCCACCGGACCATCCGGAATCGGCGGATGGCTCCTCCTCCTCATCTTCGGATTTTCAGCCGGTCTCGTTAGCGGCTCGCTCCAAATCGGAGAGTTCCGCGTGTTTTTCGATGCCTCCCAGTGGTATCCCCTGACCGACCCCAATAGCAGCCAGTTCATTGAATATTTTGACCAACTGATTCTTTTCGAACTACTCGGAAATCTCTTTTTTCTCTACCTCACCGTCCTCTTCCTCATTGCGCTCGTTAAAAAGCGCTGGTTCGTCCCCCGGCTCGGGATCATCGTGTTGCTCGGAAACGCCGCTTTCACGACCCTCGACACGATGTTCTATCTGGGACTTGACCTCGACGATCCGGGAGAAGCCGAAGCCCACACTGCCCAAAGCGTCCGTCTCTGGATTACCGCCACCATTTGGTCCCTCTACCTCCGCCAGTCACGCCGCGTCCGCAACACCTTTCGGACCGCTTCTGTAACCTGATTCAACCCTCTACCCGCAAAGGGATCAATCAGGCTTGCGAACGTTTAGGCCCATTCCATCCGGATCAGGATGTCTGAGGCTTAGTGCCCCATCCCTCGGATCGCCTCAAACAGGGCCGTCAGGCGATCGCAGCATTTCAGCCCCGGTCCTTGCTCGACCCCGCTGTTCACATCGATCGTTCGGGCTCCGGTTGTCGTGACCGCTTCTCCCACGTTTTCCGCGTTCAGTCCGCCTGCGAGGATGAAATTCTTCTCCGGATAGGCACTCACAAGGCGGGTAAACCCGTCCCAATCTCCCGTTTTTCCACTACCCCCAAACCGCTCCCTCGTGTAGGAATCAACCAGAAAATTATCTGCAAACTGGAGCCATTGCGGATCAAAATTCGCCAGATCCGCCAATTTTGGTGCCAGCCAGAGCCGGTCTGGACTCGCCGCCCAACTCCAACGCTCCAGTCTGTCCAGAGAGGTCCGATCAGGCCTGAAATGGATTTGGACGAAATTGTATCCCATCTCCAGAAACTCAGTCACGCGCTCCGGTGCGGGTTCAACATCGACTGCCACCCGACTACCAAAAGGCGCCACATCCCTTAACTCAGCGGCCATTTCCTCCGAAACACAGCGGGGACTCTTCGGATAAAAAATCTGACCGAAATATCTCGCCCCCAGCTTTTTGGCGATAACCAGATCCTCAGTCCGGGTCAGCCCGCAGACCTTCACTCTTATTGGAAGCGTTTGACTCATCGCCCCCCTCCACAGGTTCCCTTGTAATCAATCATCGCCGCAACCATCGCATCAACTCGCGTTTCCGGTGCTTCAAGATCAACCGGAAGGTGCTTATTACGCATCGCATTCGAAGTCAAACGCCCAATGCTGCAAGTTTTAGGCCGTTTCGCACCATCCGCCAACGTCAAATTTCCCGCCTGCCGGACAAAGGCCTCAACCGTCGAACTGCTTGCAAACGTCACCCAGTCCGCCCCCGCGGCCCGAAAGTCTGCCGCCACCGGATCCATCCCGACATCCCGTTCCTCCGTCCGATAAACCTGAAAGGTATCCACAATCGCATGGCCGACACCCTCGAGGATATTTACCAAATCCTCCCGGTTTCGATTGCCGGTCACCACCAGAACCTTGACCCCGTCAAGACTCTCGTGCCCAACCATTGCCTGCGCCAGTCCCTCACCGCTCGAATCCTCCGGCACCAAATCGACCTCCAAACGAAATTCCTCGACTGCCCGACGGGTCGCTTCGCCAACACACCCGATTCGACAAGGGCCAATACAACGCAGATCCTTGAAACGCCGGAAAAAAGCTTCGAAAAAAAACCGTACCCCATTCGCGCTTGTGAAAACGATCCATTCATAGATCGCCATTCCTTCAAAAATCTCCGACTCGATCTTCGGATCGACCTCCGCGTGAATTTCGATCAGAGGCAAATCGAGAACCTCCGCCCCCCATTCCTCCAGCAATCCCGCCAGCCTCCCTGACTGTGCCGGCGCCCGCGTCACTACGACACGCTGTCCCTTCAGATCATTTCCCATCATTAAACCAATCTTTGAATGTCTCTTCGATAAAAGCGCAACGGTCCGAAAACGCAACTACACCATCCGGCCAGGCGCGGGATCCGCGCCCCCGCTCCGCTGAATAAACCGTAAATCCGCGCTCATCGGCAAAAGCCCCTTCCGCTGAATGACATCCACCGCCCATCCGAAGCAAAAAAAACTTCTCCAGTTCCACCGCCATCCGCACCGCCGGATCATCAATCGACGCGAACCGCCCGAGATCGCCATTTCGGGCCTCCACTGCGATCGCTCCCTGCCCTGGAGCTGGAACCATTTCCTCCACCTCCAGCGTCCGGAAACGCAATCCCGGCCACTCCGTGATCCCGAGGCGATCCAGGCCTGCCTTCGCCAGAACCGTCGCGTCACCCCGTCCCTCCGCGATCCGTTTCAACCGCGTCTCCACGTTGCCCCGGATTTCCGCAAACACCGCCCGCCGGAAAAGCGTCTTCAACTGCGCCCGTCGGCGAGGACTCCCCGTCAGGATTTTCTGCGGCTCGCTACCGACCCCGTCCCGCAGCACCAGTACGTCGCGCGGATCCGCCCGCTCCGGATAAGCCGCCACGCTCAACCCAACCCCCAGGGTCGTTGGCAGATCCTTCGCACTATGCACCGCACCGTCGCAAGCCTCCTCGACCAACATCCGCTCCAGACCCCCCGTGAAAAGTCCGCTTCCACCCGACTGCTCAAGGGAAACGTCCAACCGCAAATCCCCCTCCGCAACCCGCGTCGAAAAAACCACGATCCGCGAAGGATCGCCCGCCAGCAGACGCTCCCGCACCAGCACCGTCTGCATCAAGGCAAGACGGCTCCGGCGTGTCCCCAATACAATTGGTGTGCCCATCGCAACACCGGGCCGGGTAACCATCACGGCCACCCGAACCCGGCGAAACACCTCAGCCGTTGTAGGATGCCTGCGAACCCTTGATGTTCCGCTTCGGCACCCACGGCATCAGGTTGCGCAGACGTTTCCCGGTCTTTTCGATCTCGTGCTTCTCACCTTCCGCCAACAGCGCCTTGTAATTCGGCAAACCATCCTGGTATTCCTTCACCCATTCGCGGGTAAACTTGCCGGTCTGAATCTCTTTCAGGATAGCCTTCATCGCCTTCTTGGTTTGCGCCGTGATGACCCTCGGACCACGTGTGATGTCACCGTACTTGGCCGTTTCCGAGATCGAGAAACGCATGCCTGCCACCCCCGACTCGACCATCAAATCGACAATCAATTTCAGCTCGTGGAGGCATTCGAAATAAGCCATCTCCGGCTGGTAGCCAGCCTCGACGAGAGTCTCAAAACCCGCCTGGACCAGGGCCGAGGCACCTCCACAAAGAACCGCCTGTTCTCCGAACAGATCCGTCTCCGTCTCCTCCTGAAAGGTCGTCTGGATCACCCCGGCGCGGGTCCCGCCAACTCCATGCGCCCAGCACAAAGCCACCTTCTTCGCTTTCTTCGAAGACCCCTCGAGAACCGCGATCAAGGCGGGAACTCCTTTACCCTCGACGTACTGCGAACGCACCACATGCCCCGGACCCTTCGGCGCCACCATGATCACATCAACCCCCTCCGGTGCCTTGATCAGCCCGTAATGGATTGCCAAACCGTGCGAGAATAGCAGGGTCTTCCCCGGCATCAGATTCGGGGCGACGTCGTTTTCATAAACCTCCGCCTGCTTCATGTCCGGGACCCCCAGCATGATCACATCGGCCTCGCGGACCGCATCCGCCGTGTCGAGAACCTTGAATCCCTGACTCTCCGCGACCGCACGCGACTTGCTCTTCGGATAGAGCCCGATGATTACGTTGAACCCGCTGTCGCGGAGATTCTGCGCATGGGCATGGCCCTGCGAACCGTAGCCGATCACGGCGAGGGTCTTGTTTTCGAGGACGCTCGTGTCAGCGTCTTTTTCGGTGTAAACCTTGGCAGGCATATTCGTTTGGTTGTATTTGGTTTTCAGGCTTCCTGGATTCCCCGCATCAAGGCCACACTCCCCGTGCGCGCCATTTTGAGGACTCCAAAAGGACGTATCAGATCGAGAAAGGCCTTAACCTTGTTCTGGTTTCCGGTCATTTCGACGATCAGGGAGTCCACCGTCACATCGACGACCTCCGCTTTGAAAATATCACAAATCTGGATTAGCTCCGGGCGCTTCCCATCTTCGACCTGGACCTTTACCAGCAAGAGCTCCCGGGAAACAAAGTCCCCTTCACCAAAATGGGTCACCTCAATCACGTTGACCAGCTTCTCCAACTGCTTCAAGGCCTGATCGAGGGCCTGATTGTCACCGACGATTACGGCGGTGATCCGCGAGAACTCGGGACGGTGGGTTGGGCCAACATTGAGGGTTTCAATGTTAAAACCCCGCCCACTAAACATTCCGGCAACCCGGGCAAGGACGCCAAACTTGTTCTCAACGAGCACGGAGATGGTATGTTTCATAATCTAATGGTCCTGGACCCGTCAGCGTCCGAAGAATGAAGAAAGCCGGGAATTGTGCCGTGCCCTGCCTTGTGAAGTCAAGGACGCAACCGAAGGCGATTAACCGTTACTCTGCCAGCCCCTCGAGGTAATCCGCCGCATCGTTGAAAAAGAAGCCCGCCTCTCCCGTCGCCGCCGCCTCCCGATATAGTCGGGCCGCCCCCCCCGGATCGTCCTTCCCCCGGAAAAGAATCTCCCCTTTCGTTGCCAATAGATATCCGTTCCTCCCTAAATCAGCCATCGCCCGATCAAGATGCTCCAGCGATAGCTCGACCCATTCTTCACGCCCGGCCGCCCGCCGTCCTGAATCCCATTGTGGAAAATCGTAGGCAATCGTCCGCGCCCCCTCGATTCGAAAATGGATCGCCTCCGGCCTTAACCAATAGACCAGCTCGAGATTGCGGAGAACACCCTCCGCGTTCTCATCCGCCCACTCCCGGTTACCCCGTAACCAGACCAGATCACCGAGCGGTCCCCGCAACCCCCCAATCACCGCCCCCAGAATCGCCGGCCCGGGGAGACCATCCGCCTCCCCAACCTTAGCCATCCCGCCCTCCGTCCGGTCACCACCTCCGATTGATCCACCAATCCATCCGACGACCGCGAATCCCGCTCCGACCATCCATCCCCTCATGCCCGCATCCTCCTGAACGCAAACCAACCCAGAAAACCGTAACCGAGAAGGTATGTTCCCGTCGCCCCAAAAATCCGTCCCGATTCAACCCCCTCCAAACCTTCCGGCAGATAAAGCGTCAGGTTCGGGAAAACCTTCAGAATCTCCCCGACAACCGGGGTGCCCTCAACCAGTGGCCCGAGGTGCCCGCACAGTAAAACCAAAATCAAGCCACCCGCCACTGACGCCGGACGCCAGCCCAATGCCCCCAGCGCTGCCCCCACCGTCACCAGAACCCAGCTCCGCAAAACCAATAATCCTCCCAAAACAATCGTTCCCGCCCACAAACCCCCACCACCCTCGTCCCCCCATAGCAAAACGCCCAGAACCACAACCACCACAAAATGTATCCATAAAATGGATACATACTGCGCCCCGATCCATCCAAGGTAGAGACGGCCCCGCGAAACCGGCCGCACCAGCAACATCTGCAACGCTCCCGAGGCCCTTGCCTGCGCGAGGCCCCCCAACGACAGTTGCATCACTTGATAGGTTCCTCCCAGCAACAGAATCCCCAGACCCAGATTCCGGTCGATCTCCGCCGTCAAAGGTCCTGTCCGAATCGGTGCCACCACCAGCGGAATCAGAATCACCGCCCCCACAGTTACGCCCGTCATTGCAAAAAGCCCGTGCCGACGGATCATTCCGAGAAACACCGCCGTCAGCGTCACCAAGGGAACTTCGCCCCTCATCGAAACCTCTCCCTCCCCAAAATATCCCGATACCCCGCCGCCAGGCTGCCGTACCGCTCCCGGATTGACGTCGGTGAGGTATCCTCGACGATTCGACCTTCCCCCATCAAAACGACCCGATCACAAATCTCCTCAACCTCCCCCGTTTGGTGCGAGGTCATCACGATCGTCCTGCCCTCCTCGCGGAACTGCTCGATGACCCCGGCCAGCTCCTCCATCCCAAAGGGATCCAGTCCCGCCGAGGGTTCGTCCATCAGGAGGATCGCCGGATCCCCGAGCATCGCCTGGGCGAGCAAAAAGCGCTGGCGCATCCCCCGCGAATAGGTCACCACCGGTCGACCTCGTACCGCCCCGATTCGAAATTCCTCCAGCAGGGAATTCGCCCGCTCGGCTGCTTCCTTCCGTCCCAAACCCTCCATTCGCCCCAGTGCGGTCATCCATTCGTATCCGCTCAAATGATACGTCCCCGGCTGATCAGGAACAAACCCGATCCGCCCCTCCCGCCAGACCTTTCCCCGATCCGGAGGCAACAACCCGCCCATCACTCTCAGCAAAGTGCTCTTCCCCGCCCCGTTGGGTCCGATCAATCCCGTTACCGTCCCCGCCCCAAAACTCAACGATATCTCGTCCAGTGCAACTACCCGACCACCCCCAAAGAGCACCTTTAATCCCTCCACCCGCAGGACCGTCTCGATCCCCCTAACGATTCCGTCAGAATGCATCTTCACCTCCATCCATCTCCATTCGCATCCATCCAAAAAAACGGCCGCCCCGATATCACAGAGGCGGCCGTCGCGATCAAAAGATTGCGTATCCGGGGATTACAGAAGGTCCTTCAGGGCGGTTCCCGCCTTGAACTTAACCTGCTTGGCCGCCTTGATCTTGATCGATTCGCCAGTCGCCGGGTTGTGGCCGGAACGGGCGTTGCGACGGGTCACGCTGAAGGTACCAAAACCAACCAGTTGGACAGCCGTTGCCGCGTCGGCATCGCCGGTCAGCTTGACTTCTTTCCCAGCCTTTTTGATCGATGTCTTGATCGCGTCGAGAACGGCGTCAAGCGCCCGTTCAGCGGCGGCGCGGGATTCGCCATCGAGGTTGTTTTGGATTTCAGCGATGAGTTCTGCTTTGGTCATGTTGTGTCTTTGGAGGTTATTTGTTTGGGTTTCAATTGACTTGAGACCCCATGGATAAAGCGATTCGAGAGCTTTCCAGTCAACAGGAATGTCAGCGTTTTTCACGACCCGCTTCTTCCCCGCCAAAGGGGTTTCGCCCGTTCCGTCCTTCAACCGTCGCCCGCAGAAGTTGCTCCATCGCCGCGTAGGGGTCGATCCGACGCTCTTCCGCGATCTGTCCTGCCCGCCGCAATAACTGCCGCGCCATGACCTCCGACTGTCGTTCGTCAGCCCCCAGCGAACGACATAAACGGACCACCGGACCAAAGTCTTCCTCCTTGAAAGGCTCGATTTTCATCTCCCCCGAGGATCCACCGCTATCCCCCGGTGTCAATCGCCCAAACCGCCTTCACTCTTGACCCCTCCGCCTATCCTCGCCTTCAAATCGACCCAGTGAAAACCCTCTCCGATCTAAATGTCGAATCGTTTGCCGAACTTCCCGCACCGATCGATCTGCGCTCACGTATCAGCGTTTCTGATACCGAATCCGAGTTTGTCGCCGAAAGCCGCCAGGCGATCCATCGGATTATCTTCGGGGACGACCCGCGTCATCTCGTCGTCGTCGGCCCGTGTTCGATCCATGACCCCGGCGCCGCCCGCGAATACGCCGAAAAGCTCGCCCAACTCGCCACCGCAGTTTCCGACAAACTCTACATCGTCATGCGGGTCTATTTCGAAAAACCTCGCACCACCGTTGGCTGGAAGGGTCTCATCATGGACCCAGGGCTCGACGGCGCCGCCGACATTCCCCGCGGTCTCGAGGTCGCTCGCGGTGTCCTCCGTGACGTCATCCGATGCGGTCTTCCAACCGCCACCGAGTTCCTCGACCCGATCACCCCGCAGTACATTGCCGACCTGATTTCCTGGGCCGCGATTGGGGCCCGCACCTCGGAAAGCCAGACCCACCGGCAAATGGCCTCCGGCCTCTCCATGCCGATCGGTTTCAAGAATACCACCGCCGGCGATATCCAGCCCGCCGTCAACGGAATTCGTGCCGCCAGTGAACGTCAGACCTTCCTCGGGGTCAGCATCGCCGGCCGCGCCTCCGCCGTCACCACCACCGGCAACCCGAACTGCCATATCATCCTTCGGGGTGGCAACCACGGCCCCAACTACGATGCCGCCTCCGTCGCCGAAACCACCGCCATCCTCCGCCAAAGCGGTCTGATACCCGCCATCATGATCGATTGCTCACATGCCAATAGCAGCAAGGACCCCGCCCGCCAACCCGAGGTTTTCGCTGAAATCGTCGAACGGATCGCCTCGGGCGAAAAATCCATCATTGGCTCAATGCTCGAAAGCAATCTCCTCGCCGGGAATCAGTCCTTTCCCGTTCCTCTCGATCAGCTCATCTACGGTCAGTCCATCACCGACGGCTGTATCGACTGGCCCACTACCGAAAGAATTCTCCTCGCGGCCGCAAACCGGTTGCAATTCTGAACAGCACCTCTAATCCTCTGTTTTCCTACGAACACCAAACCTCATCCAAATACCGAATTATGAAAGATCCCATTCGCGTCGCCGTTACCGGGGCTGCTGGCCAAATTGGCTACTCCCTCCTCTTCCGGATTGCCTCCGGCTCCATGTTCGGGCCCGACCAACCGGTCGCTCTCAACCTGATTGAAATCGAGCCCGCTCTCAAGGCCCTCAATGGCGTTGTCATGGAACTTGACGACTGCGCTTTCCCTCTCCTCACCGAAATCGTTCCCACCGCCGATCTCAACGTGGGCTTCAAAGACGTCGACTGGGCCCTCCTCGTCGGATCCGTCCCCCGCAAGGCCGGGATGGAGCGCGCCGATCTCCTCGGCATCAACGGAAAAATCTTCATCGGACAGGGCGACGCCATCGCCCGCCACGCCAAGCCCACCGTTAAAACCCTCGTCGTCGGCAACCCCTGCAACACCAACTGTCTCATCGCCATGAACAGTGCCCGCAAGGCCGCCGATATCCCGGCCGAAAACTTCTTCGCCATGACCATGCTCGACGAGAACCGCGCCAAGACCCAGCTCGCCCAAAAGGCCGGTGTCGCCGTCACCGAGGTCACTAACACCGTCATCTGGGGCAATCACTCGCCAACCATGTTCCCCGATTTCTACAATGCCCGGATCAGCGGAAAACCCGCCGCCGAGGTCATCGCCGACGAGGCCTGGCTCCAAAACACCTTCGTTCCGACCGTTGGCAAACGCGGTGCCGCCATCATCGAGGCCCGCGGCGCATCCTCCGCCGCCTCCGCCGCCAATGCGGTCGTCGACACCGTCCGCGCCCTCACCACGCCGACCCCGGAAGGCGATGCCTTCAGCGTCGCGGTCTGCTCAAAAGGTGAATACGGGACCCCCGAAGGCATCATCTGTTCGATGCCGATCCGCACCGACGGCACCACTTGGACTGTCATCGAGGGCCGCGAGATCAACGCCTTCAGCCAGGAGAAAATCAACATCTCCGTTCAGGAACTCAGCGGCGAGCGCGATCTCGTCAAAGATCTTCTCTGAGAGCCTCAGCCCGGCTCCGGCTCCAGCAACACCAGCGACCTCGCCCCGACCGGGATCTGCCTCCACCGCCGCTCCCACCGGTCGACGATTGCCACTGTCTGCTGTTCGAACCATGCCGACTGCTGCGATTCGCCACCGGCCCGACGTGGTTCCCGGCGGGTCAGATTGACCACCAGATGCCGACCCGACCGGTCGAAAATCGGGGCGGCCGCATAGCGTGACTCCGGAAATCGGTTGATCCGGGATTCGAGGAGCATCTCCACCGCTCCCGTTTTCGCCGACCATCTCCATAGATCCGCACTGTTTTTGCGGAAATACAGCCACTCGCCCTCAGAGTCCCAGGCCGGTGCCAGGCCCATCGCATGGATCGCCCGGCCCTCCCCGCTCCCCGGATCGTGGATTCGCAGGGGCGCCCCCCCCACCGCGACCGTTCCATTCCGGGGATGCCAGGACACCCGATGCACCGTCTCCCCCGCCCGCAACCGCAACCACCAACGCCGATGTCCTCGCCGGTCCACCGCCTGGATCCGGCCCGCCCCCTCGAAAATCGTCTCCCCTTCCAACCCGTCATACCCTATCGGCCGGATACATTCGTTCGGCAGTTGTATCAGCTCCCGCCTCCCGCCCTCTGGATCAAAACGAACCAGTTGATGCTCCACCCGGATCGCCGTCCCCGCCCGCGGAGGAAAGGTCGTCGCTGCCATTGCGACCACCTTCCCGTCCGCCTGATCGGTTCCCAGAATCGCCGGGATCCACGTCCGCGCATCCATTACAAATTGCGCCACACACCCATCCCCCCCGACCGACCACCGCTCCACCGCATTGCTCACCGGACTGCGGTGCGGCGCACTCCCCGCATAACGCCAGAGGTAGCCACCCGATCCAACGATCCCTCCCCGGAATTCAACCGCGCCCGCCAGTTGCCGCACCACCCCACTCGCCCCATCCGCCACCAACAAACCCCTCTCTGACTCGATCCCAATCCGAAAATCGACCGAAACATCCCCCTGCTCCCACCCCGGAGCGCATTTCAACGGCAACTGCACTGACATCCCGTATCCATCGCAAAACACCTCCCCCCAATCAACCCCCAACCCCCTAATCCTTCTCGTGCTCCCAGTCCTGATCCCGCTCCCCTCGAATCCGATTACGCGGACCGATCACCCCACCGACAAAATCGGCGAAAATCACCGAAATCTGCGGACCCACCAACCCGAACCACCCCCCAGAATCAACCACCCACCGCTCACCATCGCCCCGAGGACCACTACCCAGCTCCACGCCACCGGCAACACCCCCGTCTCGATCAGCCCGAGACAAACCGCCCCCAGTCCACCCCCCAGCAACAAAGCGTTTCGCACCGTCCGCCCCGCAATCCTTTTTTGTATCCCAAATCCTATTACAAATACCCCCAGCAACGGTCCGAGGGTAATTCCCGCCACCCGGAAACCCAGCCAAACGAGGTTCTCCCCTCTCCATTCCTGATACCCGTAGAAGGCGAAGGCGAGCACCCCCAGCCCAACCGTTGCCCCGACCACGCTCAGACGCGATCGCCGCAGCAGCCCACCCCCGGCCTCCGCCTCGTCACCACCTTCCCCGGCATCCACCCCACGCACCTTTCCGAAATCCTGCATCAGTGAGGATGAGAGGGCATTCATCGCCGAATCCAGACTCGACATCGCTGCCGCAAAAATCCCCGCAACCAGAAATCCCCGCAACCCCGCCGGCAATTCATTCAGGATAAACCAGGCAAACTCCCGGTCTCCCTCCCCCGTCGGCGAAATCCCTCCATACCACTGGTAGAGACCGCTTCCGATCAGTAAAAACAGCCCCGCCACCGGTATCCCCAGCATCCCGCTCAAAATCACACTCTTCCGCGCATCTCCCAAATTCCGACAGGCCAGCAAGCGCTGTGTCAGGTCCTGGTCACATCCCAATGCCGCCACCGTCATGAAGAGCCCGTTCACAAAGGCGATCCAGAACCAGGCCGAATCATTCAACCACCCAAACAACCCCTCCCCGGTCGTTCCAAAATGAAAAACCCTGAACTTCTCCGCCTCCACCGCCTGATTCCATTCGCCCGGCGATCCCATCTCCCCCACCAGAAAGCCCAGCACGGCAACCCCGCCGCCAACGAAAACCGCCGCCTGCAACGCATCCGTGTAAATCACCGTCCGCAACCCCCCCGCCGCCGTGTAAACCATCGCCAGTCCACAAAACAGGAGGATTGCCGCCGGCACACTCCATCCCAACAGGAATCCCACCCCCATCGCCGCCAATAACAACCGGACCGCCGATGCGTTCAGCCGCGAAATTAGAAAAAATACCGCTCCGCTCCGACGCGCCTCGCGGTCAAAACGCACCTCCAGCCACTCGTAGGGAGTCGCACACCGATATCGATAGTACGCCGGCAGAAACAGCCAGGCGACCACAAATCGCGCTACCAGCGACCCCAGCCCAAACTGCAAATACCCGAAATCCCCCGCAAACGCCACCGACGGCACCCCCAAAAAGGTCACCGCACTGATCTCTGTCGCGATCACCGAGACCAGCACTGCCACCCAAGGCATCTGCCGCCCGCCCAGAAAAAACGATTCCCGGCTCCCCGCCCCATCCGTTCCCCCCTCGACCGCCTCCGACCGGAAAAACCACCCGATCGCCAGCAGCCCCCCGAAGTAACTTCCGATGACCGTCCAGTCGAGGGCTGTGAACCCTGCCCCCATTTCTTACTCCGAAGGTCCCCAGCGCTGCGTAAAGGGATAGTAGATGAAAACCGCCCGACCGATCACCTCCCGCTCCGGCACAAAACCAAAGACGCGGCCATCCGCGCTGTTCGGCGAATTATCGCCCAGCACGAACCACTGATCCTCCGGCACCACCATCGGAACCCCCTCCACCAGAAATCGATGCTGCTGCCCGAGCGTCCCGTATCCATCATACCCGTTCGTCCGTGCAAAATTGTCCCCAAACGCATCCGCCCCCTCCAGCCGTGCCCCGTTCCGCAAAACCAGCGGCTCCCTCAGCTCCAGCTCGTCCCCCGGCGTTCCCACCAGCCGCTTGATGTAATACTGTTCCGGCAAACTCGGAATTTGACCGGTCCGGAAAACCACCGGATCGCCAACCCTCGGCCGCCGGAAATGATAACTCAACCGGTCCACAAACAGCGCATCCCCTGACAAGATTTCGAAATCCAACAAGGTATCCCCCCGGCTCACCGTCCGGCCCAACGGGATGAACAGCCCATCCGATCCGAATCGAACCACATCCTTCCCCACCATCGCCCGCCGCAGATTCTCCAGAAAATTCCGGTCCTGCCTCTCCCGGAAAAAGGTCTCATTGTAGATCCGGTGCAGGTCGGCAAACTCCCCCGGCACCCTCACCTCAACCGTCTCATTCCCCACCCGGATCACCCCGATCCGCTTCCGCGCCGGGACCACCAACCACTTGCGCCCCATTCCCGTATCCACCACCGGGGTCACCTGGATCCCGTCCGACGTCCGGATCTCCCGGACCCCGATCCAGACCTGCCCATCCACCGGGGCCTTCACCACCGTCCGGCTCGCCCCTAGAAAAATCCCCCGGAAAACCCGCCCGATCAGACCCGCCGAACCCGTCTCCGCCCCGTCCGCCCCACTGTGTACCACCACCTGCATTCCGCTGTAGGTCGGGTACATCGAGTTTGTCGGAATGATGAACGGCTGGAAGAAAAAGGTCCGGATCGCGATCACCACGATCGCCGCCACCACCACCGTCTCGATATTGTCTGATAAAAAGGTCTTTGGGTGAATCCGCCCCCCATGCTTCCGCAACAACCGGTCCAGCGCCTCCGCCCGCTTCTCCGCCAGCTCCACCGTCGCGACCGGATCCTCCAGTGCCGCCCGCAGGTGATCCCCTGCCTCCGTGATCTCCTTGCGAACCTCCGCCGTCAGGAGATCCCCCCGATATCGCATCACCTTATCCCCTTGGGAAAGCAGGTCGCTCAGATTCTTTCGTAGCTTGCGGGGTAGTGGTGATTTCATGACGATCCGGGAAAAATTACTGACTGCTCTTCAGAACGTTGATGAACGCCTCCTGCGGAATCGAGACCGAACCGATCTGTTTCATCCGTTTCTTCCCCTCCTTTTGCTTCTCCAGCAGCTTCCGTTTCCGCGTGATGTCGCCCCCATAGCACTTTGCCGTCACATCCTTGCGCATCGCACTGATCGTCTCCCGCGCCACCACCCGGCCATTCACCGCCGCCTGAATCGCGACCTTGAACAACTGCTTCGGCAACAATTCCTTCAGCTTTTCGCACAAAACCCGCCCCCGCGACTCCGCCTTCTCCCGATGCACGATCGATGAAAAGGCCTCGATCTTGTCCCCGTTTACGAGGATATCCAACCGCACCAGATTCGCCTCCTGATACTCTCCGATCTCGTAGTCCATGCTCCCGTAACCGTGCGTCATGCTCTTCAGCCGGTCGTTGAAATCGACCAGAATCTCGTTCAACGGCAACCGCGCCGTCAGCATCACCCGCTGCGCATCGACCGATTCGGTGTGCTCGCAGTACCCCCGCTTCTCCGCGATCAAGGCCAGCAAATCCCCGATCCCGTCATTCGGCGTGTGGATCGTCGCCACGATCGTCGGCTCGTAGATTTTTTCAATCTCCGACGGATCCGGCAGATTTACCGGATTCTCCATCTCCAGCTCGCGCCCGTCCGTCCGCACCACCCGATAGACCACACTCGGGTAGGTTGAAATGATGTCGAGGTCATACTCCCGCCGGATCCGCTCCTGGACGATCTCCATGTGCAACAGGCCGAGAAACCCACACCGGAACCCAAACCCCAGCGCCACCGAATTCTCCGACTGGTAGGTCAGGGCCGCATCATTCAGACGCAGCCTCCCCATCGCCGCCTTCAACTTCTCGTAGTCACTGGTATCCAGAGGATAAATACCGCTGAAAACCATCGGACGAACCTCCTTGTATCCCGGCAACATCTCCGTCGCCCGATCCTTTACCCGCGTCACCGTGTCCCCGATCTTGATATCGGCAACATCGCGGATCGCCGTCACGATGTAGCCCACCATTCCCGGTTCGAGACTGTCCACCGTCTTCATCGCCGGCGAAAAGACCCCTACCTCCTTCGCCTGCGTCCGCGACCCATCCGACATCATCTCCAGCTCCTCCCCCGCCCGCAACTGGCCCGAGAACACCCGCACATAACAGATCACCCCCTTGTAGGCATCGTAGATGCAGTCAAAAATCAATACCCGCGTTCCCGCTACCTCCGCCCACCGTGGCGGCGACAAACGCGCCACCACCGCCGCGAGGATCTCCCCGATCCCGATCCCCGCCTTTGCACTTGCCAGAATCGCCTCGTCCCGCGGAATCGTCAGAACATCCTCGAGTTGCTCCTTGATCCGGTCCGGATCCGCACTCGGCAGGTCGATCTTGTTGATAATCGGGATGATATCGAGATTCTGCCCATAGGCCAACTGGGCATTTGCCACCGTCTGCGCCTCCACCCCCTGCGCCGCATCGATCAGCAACAACGCCCCCTCACACGCCGCCAGACTCCGCGAAACCTCGTAAGAGAAATCGACGTGCCCCGGCGTATCGATCAGATTGAACAAATACGTCTCCCCGTCCTGCTGGTAGATCATCGACACCGGATGACTCTTGATCGTGATCCCCCGCTCCCGCTCCAGATCCATCGAATCGAGAAGCTGCTCCTTCATATTCCGCTGATCCACCGTCTTGGTGCTCTCCAGCAGGCGATCCGACAACGTCGTCTTCCCGTGATCAACGTGCGCGATAATGCAAAAATTGCGTATTTTCGATAAGTTTGTCATTAGACCTTCAGCTCACTTACGCAGCTCTTCCGCATTGAGTCCAGCGAATGGGTTTCCACGGCGGATCGATACTCAGCTCAAGCCAGTGTTTCCAGATCAGCCGCCTCCGCCACCGACCGGACCGTCCACGATTTATCCGTCCGCTTCGCCAGCCCGCCAATCACCTTCCCTGGACCACACTCGACGAAATCGCTCAGACCGAAATCCGCCGCCATCTTCCGCAGACACGCCTCGAACCGCACTGTCCCGACCACCTGCCTTTCCAGCCGGTCCGTGACCGCCCCGATATCGTCGATCCGCTCCCCTGTAACATTTGCATAAACCGCAAACCGGGGCTCCGCCGGGCGCGCCCCCACGAGAACTTCCCGAAAGGCCATCCGCGCCGATTCCATCAACCCGCTGTGATACGCCCCCGCCACATTCAACGCCTTCGCCAACTTGAACCCCCGCTCCCGACCCACCGCCGCTGCCGCCAGCACCTTATCCCTCTCGCCCGAGACCACAATCTGCCCCGGACAGTTCAAATTCGCGATCTCGATCCCGAACTCCTCACAGATCGCCTCGACCGCCTCCGTCGTTCCCCCGATAAAACTCGCCATCCCGCCCTCCGTCCGGTCACACGCTTCCTGCATCAAACGCCCCCGTTCCGCCACCAGCCGCAAACCGGTCGCGAAATCAAACACCCCGGCCGCCGTCAGCGCTGTCAGCTCACCCAGACTCAACCCGGCCGCCGCCCGGACCGTTCCCAGCGCCCCCGCCTCCGACAGAATCCGGAAAACCGCATAGCCATGAACAAAAAGCGCCGGCTGGCACACCCGCGTTTCCGTCAGCGCCTCTTCCGGACCCTCAAAGGACACCTCTGACAAGCTCCAACCCAGAACCGCATCCGCCTCTGCGTACAGCTCCCGCGCGATCCCACTGACCTCGACGAGGGACTTCCCCATTCCCACAACCTGGGCACCCTGCCCCGAAAACAACAAACCAACATCCTTCATGCTAAAACCCTCCATCACAACCACC
>CAZFLQ010000029.1:0-6501 GCA_964519935.1 uncultured Puniceicoccaceae bacterium
TGGTTTTTCAGGCGTAAATGATCGGCCTCACCGAGACCGGCTACGGAGGGCGTTTTCCGCAAAAGCCGATTTTTTGATGGGGTTGAGAACATGTGCCCAGCTTAGAGCAGGAAAACTGGACAGAAAACGAAAATTGTGAAAGCACTGTTTGTGCAAATGGGAAAAGTCAAAGCTGGTATCATAGCAGTACTCTTTCTATCTTTTACCAATCCGGGTTCTCTCCATGGGGAAGAGCTCGTGAGAGAGCCGGTCAAAGTCCTGATCTTCTATTCGTATGGGCCGGACTCCGCCCCTTTTGACCGATTGGGAAACCTCTTTCGCCAGCGATTGGCCGAGCTGTCGCCCCGTCCGGTTGAGTTCGTCGAATATTCCCTGCCGATGGCCACCCGTGATGCAGAAACCATCAGTCCACTCTTTGTCGACTATCTCAGGGCGCACCTCGAAAAACAGCCCCCGGATCTGGTGGTGGCGATCGGCGCACCCGCCGCCCGGTTCTGCCGCGATTTTCGTGAGGAGATCTTCCCTCGTGCCCGGCAGATGGTTCTGGGACTGGACCGTCGCCGATTGCCCAGCCTTGGATTGGCAAAGGACGTGGTTGTGTTCGGAGTGGATCTCGACCTTCGAATCCTGCTGAGAAATATCCTTGATTGCCTGCCTGAAACGAGGAGGGTTCACCTCGTTTTTGGGATGACCCCTTTTGAGCAATTCTGGTTTGAGGCTCTCAGCTCAGCATTCAAGGCGGAGGCCCCGGCGGTAGAGATACGTTCTCTCAGCCGACTGTCCCTCGCGCAGATGCGGGATGAGGTATCGGGGCTGACAGACGGAGAGGTCGTCCTGGTCGGGATACTCAACCGGGACGCGTCGGGAGTTTCCCACGTTCTTGAAACCGGGCTGGAGGTTCTTTCAGAGGCATCGAGTGTTCCGCTTTTCGGATATGCGGATCAGCAATTGGGGCTCGGTATTGTCGGAGGGTCTCTGACCGAATTGCATAAGATCGGAAAGATCGGTGCCGAGGCGGCCGAGCGCCTGCTTCGCGGAGAGGACCCTGGTCAGATCGAGTCGGTCTTCCTGCCTTTGGGAGAACCGGTTTATGACCATCGCGCGCTTGTGCGCTGGGACATCCCGGAGTCGAGACTGCCCGAGGGGAGCCGGATTCTCTATCGGAGGCCAGCGCTTTGGGAGACGCACCGCAGGACAGCCCTTATAGCTGTATCAATTTTAATATTACAGTCATTATTGATCTCGAAGCTCTTACAGGCGCGGAGTCGGGCGCGTGCACTCCGTGCAACTCTGGACCAACGCCGGGATGATCTTGCCCATCTCTCGCGGGTGAGCACGCTTCAGGTAGTTTCGGCGAGTCTCGCCCACGAGGTGAATTTGCCCCTTGGCGTCATCCTGAGCAATGCCCAGGCGGCGGAGGATATGATCAACCGAGGTATCCTCGACAAGTCTGGTCTGCTGGCAATCCTTGAAGACATCGTCGCGGCAGACCGCCGGGCGACCGACGTCCTCCTAAAAATCCGCAGGTTCGTCCGGAGGGAAAACCGGTCATTCGGCGCGCATGGGCTTGATGAATTGTTCCGGGAGTCAATGACCCTGCTGGGGAGCACCTGCCGTGACCGGGGGGTACGGGTCGAGTCGTCAGGTCTCTCCGGCCTGCCGAAACTGCGCTGTGACCCGGTCGAGATCCAGCAGGTCTTGATCAACCTGATTCTGAACGGGTGCGAGGCGGTTTGCGGATTAGAATCAGAACGAAGAGTCGTGATGGTTTCGGCCATTCGAGCGGAGGGGCGCGTTCGGGTATCGATCGAGGACCGGGGCAGGGGATTTTCGGAGGATCCCGAATCTTTGTTCGATCCATTTCATACGACCCGAAGTGACGGAATGGGTCTGGGCCTGGCGATCAGTAGGTTGATTGTGGAAGCCCACGGTGGGTCGATCCGGGGGGAGTCATTGGAGACCGGCGCGGTTTTTCGGTTTGAGATTCCGGTGGCAGGAGACGATCGATGACCTGCCGTTCGGTCCATCTTATCGACGACGACCCCGCGATGCGGCGGGCGCTCGAGCGGGTTCTGAAGGGACGGGGATTTCAGGTAAAAACCTACGCCGGGGCCAGGGCTTTCCTTGATCAGGATCTCAATGCACTATCCGGATGTTTGATTCTCGACGTAGCCATGCCCGGCATGACGGGAACAGAACTGCATCGAAGGCTCAAACAGGTTGGCTTTCAATTCCCGATTATTCTCCTGACTGCGCATGGCGACATCCCGCTTGCGGTCGATGCGATCAAGGAAGGAGCTTTTCATTTTCTGTCCAAGCCGGTTGAGTCGGACGAGCTCGTCAAGTGGGTGACGGCCGCGCTTGAGAGGGCCGATAGGGTCCGGGAAAGACGTTCTCAAGTTAGAGCACTGGAAGAGCGATTCATGTCGCTGACACCGCGGGAGAGGGAGGTTTTTCTTGAGGTGATCAAAGGCCTTCCGAACAAGGTAATCGCGGCCGGAATTGGCACCTCTGAGCAGACGGTCAAGGTCCACAGGATGCGGCTAACCGCGAAACTTGGGGTGTACTCTTCAGTCGACTTGCTAGGCGTGGCTCAAGTTCTGGGCCTTGATGCTGGTCCCGGATTTCCGATTCGGGGTAGCAATGCCGGTAGTTGAACCATGGTTCAATAGACGAAGGTGCGAGCGGTCGATATAGTGGTCTCGTTGTGTGGTCGGACGTTGTTGCCACCCACGCAACCCTCACTCAACTACCCAACTACTATGAATTACCTATCACCCCGCAGCGCTTTGTGCCGCTCACTCCTTCCGGCCACGATGGGAATCGTGGCTGCCTGCCCTCTCGTGGCCCAGTCCGACCAGCCCAACATCCTCGTGATCTGGGGCGATGATATTGGAACCTGGAACATCAGCCAGAACAACCGTGGGATGATGGGATATGAAACCCCCAACATTGATCGGATCGCGAAGGAGGGGCTCTCTTTCACCGACTATTATGCGCAACAGAGCTGCACTGCGGGACGGGCGGCCTTCATTGGCGGTACCGTTCCTGTCCGTACCGGAATGACGAAAGTGGGCCTTCCGGGCGCCAAAGAGGGCTGGCAGGAGCAGGACATCACGATTGCCGGCGTTCTCAAGTCTCTCGGTTACGCGACAGGTCAGTTCGGAAAAAACCATTTCGGTGACCGGGATGAACACCTTCCCACCAACCACGGATTCGACGAGTTTCTTGGGAACCTCTACCACTTGAACGCCGAGGAGGAGCCGGAAAACCGCGACTACCCGCGGGATTACGTCATGCGGGACGGACGCACTTTCCTCGAGACCTATGGTCCGCGTGGAGTGATGAAGTCTCATCTGGATGCGAACGGCAAACAGGTGATTGAAAATACCGGACCGCTGACCAAAAAACGCATGGAAACGATTGACGACGAGACCGTCGCAGCGGCCAAGGATTTCATCAAACGCAAGGTGGAGTCGGGCGAACCCTTCTTCTGCTGGTGGAACGGCACCCGGATGCATTTTCGGACCCATGTGAAGGAAGAGCATCAGGGTCTCTCCGGGAGCAGTGGCGATGAATACCACGATGGGATGGTCGAGCACGACCTCCATGTCGGGGAGTTGCTCGATCTGCTCGACGAACTCGGCATTGCCGACAACACCATTGTCATGTATTCGACCGACAATGGACCTCACTTTAACACTTGGCCGGACGCGGGTTACACCCCTTTCCGCAAAGAGAAAAATTCCAACTGGGAAGGTGCCTATCGGGTACCGGCCTTCGCCCGCTGGCCCGGAAAATGGCCCGAAGGCGAGACTCTGAGTGGAATCGTTTCGCATGAGGACTGGATGACCACCTTCGCAGCTGCGGCCGGGAAGAAAGACCTCAAGGAGGATATGTTGGACGGATACGAAGCTATCGGGCGCACCTATCGGCAGCATTTGGATGGGTATGATATGAACGACTATTTTGCCGCCGCCGGAACCCATGGATCCCTCGAGGAGGAAATCAAGGCCTCTCCCCGCAAGGAATTCTTCTACGTCAACGATGACGGAGAAGTGGTGGCAATCCGCCTCGGCGACTGGAAAGCGGTGTTCCTCGAAAACCGGGGAGACGCCTTCGAAATTTGGCGTGAACCCTTTGTCCATTTGCGGGTTCCTCTGCTGTTCCATCTGCGCCGCGATCCCTTTGAGAAAGCACAGATCGACTCCAATACCTACAATGACTGGTTCCTCGATCGGGCTTATGCGATCGTGCCGATGCAGCAGTTGGCAGCGAAATTCTTCCAGACCCTGCAGGACTATCCGCCGAGCCAGAACCCAGGCTCCTTCAACTTGGACGCTATCCAGGAACAGATCGAGAATGCCGCCCGCGGCAGATAACCTTCAGGAAACGAATTAAAAAGGCACTTCTTCGGGAGTGCCTTTTTTTCGAAAAGGAGTGAAGGGTGAAAGGAATGTGATTTTTCAATATCTATCCAACCCTACTCTAAAGATAGAACACATCCATGATAACGAAAACACTACTCCCAGCCCTGCTTCTCAATACGGCGGTTTTTGCGGCTGACTCGCTTCCTTCCTGGAACGAGGGCGAAACCAAAACACGGCTTCTGGATTTTATTTCGGACGCACAAACGGAAGGCAGCAAAGGCTATATCGCGCCGGGAGACCGGATTGCCACCTTTGACAATGATGGCAATCTCTGGGCCGAGCAGCCGATGTATTTTCAGCTTATTTTTATTTTGGACCGCGTAGCCGCCCTCGCCCCGGAGCATCCGGAATGGCGGGAGCGGCAACCCTTCAAAGCGGTTCTCGAGAAAGACATGGTCACGATCAAAACCTTCGGGGAAAAAGAACTGCTGGAAATGATGGGGGCGACCCATGCCGGCATGACCGAAGAGGAATTTTCCGGGATCGTTTCGGAATGGCTGAAATCTGCCAAACACCCGACGACGGGGAAACGCTACACCGAAATGACCTATCAGCCGATGAAGGAGCTGCTACAGGCTCTGCGCGATGCTGGATTTAAAACCTACATCGTATCCGGCGGAGGGATATCCTTTATGCGCCCTTGGGTGGAGGAAGTTTACGGCATTCCACCCGAACAGGTCGTAGGCAGTCGGATCAAAGTTAAATATGAAGAAGGGGGATCGATCCGCCGCACGGGTGAGATCGATTTGCTGGACGACAAAGGCGGGAAGCCGGTGGGCATCTATCAAGTGATTGGCAAACGCCCGGCCCTCGCATCGGGAAACTCCGATGGCGATTTCCAGATGCTGGAGTATGCCACTACCGGGGAAGGACCGCGCCTGGGTTTGATTCTGCATCATACCGATGCCGAGCGTGAATGGGCCTATGACCGCGATTCCCATGTTGGTAAATTGGACCGTGGTCTCGATGAAGCGAAAGAGCGCGGTTGGATAGTCATCGACATGCAGCGGGATTGGAAAACGATCTACACAAACTGAGAGCGCATGAAAGATAAGATGAAACTCGTAACCACTACAGCGGTGTTTCTGATGTTTGCCATGCTTGGGGCAAGGGGATTCGCGGGTGACTCTGCCGGTTCCCGTCTGGGAGTGGGGGTGAACTATTGGGTCTCCCTTGATGAACTTGATTCCGACGTGGATGATGATGGATTCAGCTATCTGCTGACGTATAAGTATCATTCTGAAGGACTTTTAGGGTTTCAACTGGACTTTGAAATGCTTCCCGACCGCTTCGGGGAGGACGCCTATGCACCTGCAGGGTACGTCATCCTCGGGAAAGGACTTTATGTCGCGGCCGGTGTCGGAATCGTGAATACAGATGGCGATTGGGCGAACGACCCCTTTTTCGCTTTCAGGGCAGGACTGGATTTCGCCCTGACCTCCAAGGTCTTCCTTGATATCGGAGCCAGTTACCGTTTTGATAGCGAACTCGATCTGGGGGATGCGGTTGATGCGATCGATACGGATACCGTGTTCCTTGGCGCCGCAGTGCGTCTGGCCTTATAACGCAATCAACACAAAACAAACGATGGCGGTGTTACGTGGGTTTTTCTTCCGGTTCGGGATCCTTATCGGGATCCTGTTTTTGCTCGGCGGGTGCAAGAGCACGCCGTCGCAGTCGAGATCGGAGCGAATCGATAGAAGCTCGTCTGAGCTGGCGAAGACGCTGGCAGAAGTAGTGGACGACGAGGCACGCCTGATTCCGTTACTGAAGCTGGCAGATGAGGCTGCGTTTGAACTGCAAAGAGGATCGCGGGAGTTATCTGCGTTGCAACAGGAGCAAGGGGAGTTGTTCGCCAACTATTCCTCGACCCCGGCTGATTTGGCGGAAATTGATCAGCGGATGGCGTCCCGCCGGACTCAATTGATCGAGACAATTTTGGAATTGCGTCATCAAATGGCCGCTTTGACGACCGATGAGGAGTGGAAAAAGATCACTTCGAGGGACGAGGCTATCTTTTCAATGTGGGAGGAAAGCTAATGTTGATTGCACTTTTACTATCAATGCTTTT
>CAZFLQ010000029.1:6601-14610 GCA_964519935.1 uncultured Puniceicoccaceae bacterium
CAGACCCGCCGCGACCGCATAGTGGCGCACCTTTTCGAAATGCGGTCTCGGTTGAGTGCGGAGCAATGGAACCGGATTTACGATCAGATTTTGTCTGAGTAAACCTTGCCGATTCTCCGTCAGCGCAGATGGACGGGACGCTCGGGGCGTTGCCGGAAGCGGCCGACGGCTGGAGGGTGAATTTGGGTTTTGGCTGGTTTATGAGGGGAATTGGGGGTTAGTTAGAGGGTGATGACAGAGACACCTTTTGATACGGTCGAGGCGGCGGTTGATGCGATTGCGGCGGGAGAGGCGGTTATTGTAACGGATGACGAAGACCGGGAGAATGAGGGGGATCTGATTTTCGCGGCTTCAAAGGTGAGGCCGGAGCTGGTCAATCTGATGGTGCGGTATGGGTCGGGGATTGTCTGTGTGCCGATGTTGCCGCACGCCCTCGCGCGGTTGGGAATCGGGCAGATGGTGCAGGAGAACCGGGAAAGCCAGCGGACGGACTATGCGGTATCGGTCGATGCGGCGGAGGGGATCACGACGGGGATCAGTGCCTTTGACCGGGCGATGACGATTGGAATCCTCGGTGATCCGGAAGCGTCGGCAGAGCAATTGGTGCAACCAGGTCATGTTTTTCCCCTGCGGGCGAAGCCGGGCGGTGTGCTCCAGCGGGCAGGGCATACCGAGGCGGCGGTCGATCTGGCGGCGTTGGCGGGGCTATTTCCGGCCGGGGTGATTTGTGAGATCGTGAACGAGGATGGTTCGATGGCGCGGTTGCCCGAGCTGATCGAATTCAAGCAACGGCACGGACTGAAAATGATTTCGATCGCGGATCTGATCGAATATCGGCGTCGGCGGGAAGTGTTGATCGAGCGTATGGGAGAATTTCCGTTTGCAAGCGCCTGGGGGGAGTTACGCCTGCGGGTTTATGGGAGCAAGTTGGACGAGCGGAGGCATTTTGCGCTGACCCTCGGGGAACCGGGTCCGGAGCCGACGCTGGTGCGGGTACACAGCGAGAACGTTTTGGCGGATTTGTTCGGGCAGCGGGACGGAGAGACCGGAGGAAGGTCGATTTTGCACCGGGCGATGGATGCGATTGCGAAGGAGGGGCGGGGGGTATTTCTTTATGTCGAGCAACCCTTCGGGGGGTTGCGTTTGAAAGGGAGCGGGGATGAAACGATCGTGGCGGGTCCAAAAATGGATGCGCGGGATTATGGGATCGGGGCACAGATTCTCCGGGATCTCGGGTTGCGGCAGATTTGCCTGTTGACGAGTCAGGCCCGGAAGGTGGTTGCCTTGACGGGGTATGGACTGGAGATCGTTGATCAGATCGAGATTTGATCGGGCGCAGGTGTATTCGTAACGAGTTCGTTGCGGGAAAGTCGGGACTTTTCACGGTCGACAGTGATCGGCAGGTTGAAGGGGTGCGCTTTGTCCTCGTCACAGAAACCTTTCCACCGGAGATCAATGGGGTCGCGATGTCCCTCGAACGGATTTTGCGGAAGATGGCGGAGTCTGGTCATGCGGTTCGGGTGATCCGCCCGCGCCAACCGGGAGACGGCGGGCGGGAAATGGAGTTTGCGGATGTATTGGTTCCGGGAATACCGTTGTGGGGTTACGATGGGCTGAGGATGGGGTTGCCCTGGTATCTGCGGGTGCGGCGGGCAATTCGGGATTTTCAGGCCGATGCGGTCTATGTCGCGACGGAGGGACCTTTGGGGATTGCGGCGATTCTGGCGTCGCGGAGGCTAAGGGTGAAGGTGGTGACGGGATACCACACGAATTTCCCGCAGTATTTTCGGCACTACCGATTGGGTTTTCTGGCCGGGACGATGGATCGCTTCATGCGGTGGTTGCACAATTCGACGGCGGCAACCTTTGCCCCGAGTGAGGATGTGACCGCGGACCTTGAACGTCGCAGGTACCGCAACGTCCGCTTGTTGGGACGGGGGGTGGATATTGATCTTTTTGATCCTGCGAGACGGGATGCGGGTTTGCGGGCGGAATGGGGAGCGGATGAGGCGACGATCGTGTTTTTCTATGTCGGACGGGTCGCGGGGGAGAAAAACCTCGATTTGTTTTTCCGAGGGGCGGAACACCTCGCGGGGACGGGCGTTGCGATGAAGGTGGTCGTGGTGGGCGATGGGCCGGAGCTGCCGCGATTGCGAAAGGCCCACCCGTCGGCGGTTTTTTGCGGGGCGAAGCGGGGCGAGGATCTGGCGAGGCATGTGGCCTCGGGGGATCTTTTCTTTTTCCCGAGCCAGACGGAAACGTTTGGAAACGTGATCACCGAGGCGATGGCGAGCGGGCTGGCAGTGGTTTCCTACAATTACGCGGCGGGGGCGCGCTTCATTCGGGATGGGGAGAACGGCTGGCTGGCGGTGTTGGGGGACGGGGATGCCTTGATCGAGGCATTGGACCGGGCTTTGGCGGCGCGGGCGCGGTGGCCGGAGATCCGGAAGGCGGCGCGGGAGGCGACCTTCGGGGTATCCTGGGGTTCGATCGTGCGGCGGTTTGTGGAGGATCTGGATCAGCTCGATTCGCGGAGCGGCGCGTAGTGGGCGATGAGGGCGGCGTGAACGTTGTCGGGAACGAGACCGATCCGGCGGTCGGCGTAGCGGTAGACCTGTTTGACGAGGTTTGAGCTGGTGTAAAAGTATTTCTCGGACGGCATCAGGTAGACCGTTTCGATTTGGTCGTCGAGGTTGCGGTTCATCTGGGCCATTTGGAATTCGTATTCAAAATCGGAGACGGCGCGAAGACCGCGGATGAGGGCGACCGCCCCGACCTCGGCGGCGTAGTCGACGAGAAGGCCCTTGAAGGTGGTGACCTTGACGTTGGGAAGGTCGCGGATGTTTTCCTCGATCAGGCGTTGACGGGTCTCGAGTGAGAAGATCGGCCCCTTGGTCTGATTGGCGGCGACGGCGATAATGAGTTCATCGAAGATACGGGTAGCGCGGCGGAGAACGTCGAGATGACCGAGGGTTACGGGATCAAAGGTCCCTGGATAGAGGGCGCGGTGAATGTGCGACATGGGTACGCAGATGGATTCAGGCTTTGGGTTGGATCGGCGGCGGTTCCTCGACGATCGCGAAATCGATCTGTCGTTTGTAGCGGTCAACCCGTTCGGTGACGACGCGGACCTTTTGTCCGAGGGCGTATTCCCGTTTGCGGCGTCGCCCGACGATGCGGGTTCCGTCGCCACTGAGGGTGTAGAGGTCGTCGCGGAGAGTCGAGATGTGGATCAGACCGAAGGCGAGGGCATGGGTCAGTTCGACAAAGAGACCGTGGTTTTTGACATCAACGATGACGGCGTCGAAGACGGATTTTTCCTCTTTTTTGAGCTCGCGTTCAAAGAACTCGAGGAGCTTGACCTTGACGGATTCGCGTTCGGCGTCGACGGAGTTGCGTTCGGTAATCGAGATGTGTTCCGCGATGCTCTCGAGGCGGCCCTGATTGTAGCGTGGAGGTGGTTTGGTGGGGGCGGTTTCGTTGACCTGTTTGGCGAGGAGGCGTTCAAAGACGCGGTGTACGATGAGGTCGGCGTAGCGGCGGATCGGTGAGGTGAAGTGGGTGTAGTCAACTTTGTTGAGCCCGTAGTGCCCGTCGGCGGTGGCGCGGTAGCAGGCCTGCTTGAGACTGCGGAGGAACTGGATCCGGAGGGTATAGGACTGTTCGTGCTTGTTGATGGCATCGAGCATCCGGGTAATCTCGCGGCGATTGGTGAGGTCGCCGACATAGATCCCGGCGGTATCGAGGTATTCGCGCAGTTCGACCAGCCGGTCGTCGTCGGGGTCATCGTGAACCCGGTAGATCGCGGGGATGCCCTCTTCGCGGAGGGCTTTGGCGACGGATTCGTTGGCGAGGAGCATATATTCCTCGACCAACTGGTGGCTGATGTCGTTCTCGATCGTGGTGAGGCGGTCGGCGTAGCCGTTTTCGTCGACGAAGATTTTCACCTCGGGCATATCGAGATCGAGGCTGCCGTTTTTCATCCGCTTGCGCCGCATCGCGGAGGCAAAGTGCCAGAGCTTGCGGATGGTTTTGCGGATCAGGTGAATCTCGGCGTCGTCGAGGTCGGCGAGATCCCGTCCGGTTAGCCCGGTCTGGTGGGCTGGGGGCATCGGGGTCGTCCGGATCGTGGCGGGATCGTCCTCGGTCAGGAAGGCGAGGGCCTGCTTGTAGGTCAGGCGCTTGATGCTGCGGATAATGGTATTGGCAAAGGAGACGTGGTGGGGTGTGCCGCGGGAATTGAAGGTCACGAAGACGCTCTTGGTGAGACGGTCTTCGCCTTCGACGAGGCTGCAAATCCCGTTCGACAGCTTGTGGGGGAGCATCGGAATGACGGTTCCGACCAGATAGGTGGAGTTGCCGCGTCGGGAGGCCTCGCGGTCGAGGGGACTGTTGGCGGGGACATAGGCACTGACATCGGCGATGTGGATGCCGACCCGGAACTCGCCGTCGGGGAGGGCCTCGAGGGAGAGGGCATCGTCGAAATCCTTGGCGTCGTCGGGGTCAATCGTGAGGGTGGTCAAATGGCGAATGTCGAGGCGGCCCTGGGAGGCCTCGGGGGGGACGGTATCAGGGACGGATTCGAGCTGTTGGACAACCTTTTCGGGGAACTCGGTGTTGAGCCCGTATTTAAAAAGGATGGCCTCGAATTCGGCACCGGGGCTATGGGTTTCGCCGAGGACACGAACGATCCGGCCCTCGGGGTTGATGTGGCGCTGTTTCCATTCGAGGAGCTTGACGATGACCTTATCGCCGACCTTGGGGCGGTCGGCTTTTTTCGACCGGGATGGATCGGGGACGAGGATGTCCTGCCGAATCCGCGGGTCGTCGGGGATAACATAGTGGAAGAGTTTGGCCTTGGAAAGGGTGCCCGTCAGCTCGGTCCGGGCGCGATGGAGGATCCGGATGACCCTGGCGCTGGTTCGGCGGGCATCGTCGCGTTCGCGCCGTTTGCCTTTACCCCGGTAACGGGAGCGGCGGCTTTCCTCCTCGGACTGAATCCGCGCGACGACGGTGTCATCATGGAGGGCAACCCCGGTGTCGGGAGGGGCGACATCAACGGGTTCGGTTGTGCTCTGGTTGGTCTTGGGGTCGGGAATGATAATGGCAGAGCCATTTTGCCGAAACTTAATCTGTCCGGTGACGAGATCGGCATCCCTCGGGAGGCAGAGGCGGTCTTTTTTCAGGCGGACGACGGTGCCGTCCTCCTGAAGACTTTCGAGGAGTTTAAAAAACCGCTTGCGGTCGTTGGGGAGGATCCGGAGCTGTTCGGCGATCTGATCCGGACGTATTGGGATGTAGGTTTCTGCCTCCATTAACTGGAGGAGGCTGGAGCGGACTTGTTTCATATTTCGATCGTTTCGAGAGGAGGAGGGTCGTAGACCTGGCATTCGAGGACACTTTCGTAGAGTTCGGACTCGAACCAGGCGCGGGCCTCGGGATCACCGTGGGTCAGGACGACGGCCCGCGGATTCATCCGGAGGGCGAGGTCGAGAAGTTCTTCGCGGGAGGCGTGCCCGCTGAGATCGAAGCGTTCGATCCGGGCGCGGCGGGTGGCGACATAGTCGAGGGCCTCAAAGGTGAAATTATCGCCGGGGCGGACGGCCTGAATTTTGGCCCCCGGGGTGTCCTCGTCGCAATAACCGACGAAGCAGATCGTCGAGTCGGGGTCCGGGAGGAAGGACGCGGCAATCTTATAGGAGGGGGTATTTTCGACCATCATCCCGCTGCTGACGAGATAGATTCCGGGACCGGAGGGGAGCACGCCGGGCCGGAGTTCACGGGGGAGGGCGCGAACGCGGAGGTCGCGGAGGATGCGGAGGCGAAAGTTGACATGTCCGCCGCGGCGGGCCAATTCGTCAAAATAGTTGGCGATATCCATTCCGAGACCGGCGCCGTAGATCGGAACGTCGATGAGGTGGCCGGCCTTGAGATGGCGGTGGAGGATTGAGGCGATTTCCTGCATCCGACCGAGGGCAAAGACGGGGATGAGAACATTCCCGCCGCGTTCGACCGTCTGATCGACGGTTTCAAGAAAGCGTTCAATCTCCCCCTCGCGGGTGCGGCCCTCGGGTTTGGGGCGGGCGCCGTGGGTCGTCTCGGTGATGAGGACATCGACCTCGATCTCGGGAAGGCTGGCCCTCGGAAGGATTACCTGATCGTCGAAAAGAACATCACCGGTCAGGAAGAGGGTTTCGTGTTTTTGCTGAAGGAGGACGGAGGCAGCCCCGGGAACGTGGCCGGCGGAAAAGAGGGTAATCTCGATCCCGTCGTTTTCTTTTTCGATGATACGGGAGCGTTCGAAGGCGAGGGGGTGGAAAAGGGATTCGGCGAGGTCGATGTCGGTTCGGGTAAAGAGGGGTAGTTCGGGGAGGCCTAGTTCCTCGCGCTGTCGTTTCATGACGTTGACTGAATTGCGCATCATCCGTCCGGCGAGGTGGGCCGAGGGAAGGGACAGGAAAACCTCGGTGAACGGGTTCTCGCGGCAGAAGATCGGGAGGGCACCGAGATGGTCGAGGTGGCAGTGGGTGAGGATGAGAAAATCAATTTGAAGTCCACGGAGGGAATCGAAATCGGGGAGGGCGGGACGACCGGCTTTTTTGGGATGGAAGCCGCAATCGACGACAAATCGAAAGTTGCCCCATTCGATGAGGAGGCAATTGGCCCCGATGCCGCCGTCGCGGTTGAGGTCGGTTAATTTCATAGGTAACTGCATAAGAGAGGAACAAGGTGAGGCGTGATTGTCAGTGATAAATTCGGAGCTTGGGGTGTTGCTATCGGCAGGGGTGTCGTCCATACCGCATCGATGGCACGAAAAGTAGATCTCGACATGGTGAAGGCGATCCTGACGCGGAATGAATTGGATGCGCGGAAGGTAGGTGAAATTTTAGAGGACATCAACCGCGAGCTGGATCGCGAGGAAGATGAGCCCAAGCCGCCCCCCGTTAAGAAGCAGTTTGTGATGTTGGTGAGCGATCCGGAAGGAGTGTTGGAGGGCAAGGACCTGGTTGGATGGGTGGCGCAGATTCCGGAAGAGGAGAGTCCGGTTACGGTGTTGGACCGGATCTGTGGGGGTGCCTATCAGTTCAATGCTTCGCCGAAAGGCCGACGGTTCCCGGTCGAGAAGATCGGCGAAGCCTGCGAATTTGTTCAGGCGAAGTACTTCAAGGAGCATCAGGTTTGGATTAAGACGAAGGAGCCGGTTTTGTTGATCCGGACGGACAATCAGATTCCGAAGGAGTGAGGAAGGGCAATTGGGTCCTGTCCGATTACGAGCGGCTGGTTCCTGAAGTTAGCGCCGTTCGGGCGAGGGCATTTCCGGCCCGAGATTGGGATCAGAGACGTTCGGAGGCGACCTCGGCGAGGCTGGGGCGCCAGAGGGGGTCGTAGATAACGAGTTGTCGGCGGCGTTGTTGATGGCGGCAGAGAATCTGGCGGAGGATCCGGTCGTCCTTTTTGGCGGGGGTGTAGACCCAGGAGAGATCGTTGGAGGGGTCGGTCGGGTCGAAGTTTCTCGCGGGTTTGGGCCAGATTTCCCATTCGCCGCCGCCTCCGGCGAGGACGCGGAAGCCGTAAGCTTCGAGGTCGTCGATCGCGCCGCTGTTCTTTTTCTCGATCACTGCGTAAACGGACAGATCGAGGATAAAGCCGACTTCGTAGCGGTAGACTTTATCCTGAAAGCGTTTCGAGCTGTCGGCGTTGTAGAGGTGTCGCCCAGGTGCAGAGGAAGGGTTGCCGAACTGGGGGACGAGGCGTTCAAGGGTGGTCTGGAGCATAACGTGGATGGTTTCCCGGACGGGTCGTTGGGGCAAGGCAGAATGGGTGTCCAGCCCCCGGATTTAATGGGTTTCAGTGGAGGGGGTTTCTCCAGCGGAGGCCTTCAAACCGGTGAAAATCAGAGTCGTTGCTCTGCAACTCGGCCTGATGCTCAACTGCCAAGGCGGCGAGCATACAATCCACGGCAGAGCGACAGGATCGCGCTCGTTCATGCATCTCGTCCACCATTGCCT
>CAZFLQ010000029.1:14710-23203 GCA_964519935.1 uncultured Puniceicoccaceae bacterium
GATGATGATATCAAGGCATCACCTGGATTGAATCCCTGAGAGGTTTCCGCGCCTGGATCCGGGAGTCCTATCGGTGAACGACGCGGGTGCGGGCGATGAGGTCGGGGAAGGATTTGCTGTTTTTGGTGAAGTAAACCGGGAGATAGGCGAGAACGAAGAGAATGGGGGTAGGGGCGAGGAAGCAGGCGGTTTTGAGACCCTCGCGGAAGAGAATTTTGAAGATGCGGGGCGGGGAACCGTCTTCCTCGATAACCTCGAGCCGGAAGACGGCTTTGCCGAGGGATGCACCTTTCCAAAAGATCATGCTGAGGGAGAAATAGATCCAGACGAGTCCGGCAAAGACGACCTGGCCGACGTAGATTGCGGTCCGGAGATTGTCGCTCATCTTCTCGACCAGTTCGGTCCGGGACATTTCCTCGGTGGCGGCGTCGTCCATAAATTCGCGGAGTTCTTCGGCGGCACCGGGAAAGGAATTCGGCCAAAGGACAAAGCCGACGATGAAGAGGGCAACAGCACCGGCAAGGATGGCATCGAGAAGGAAGGCGATAAAGCGGAAACCGCGGGAGGCGTCCCGGAATGGATCGGTCGGCTCCGGGGAGAGGTCGCCTTCGATGACCTCGGTCTCAGCGGAATCGTCTTCGGTGGTAGATGGTTTCCATTGCCGGAGTGGATTGTTGTCCTTGTATCCGCTCATCGGGTGGCCTCGTTTCGGGCTTTGAGAGTGTTTTGCATAAGCATGGCGACGGTCATTGGACCGACCCCGCCGGGGACCGGGGTGATCGCGGCGGTTTTCGGGGCAACCTCGTCAAAGGCGACATCACCGACCAGTCGGTATCCACTTTTTCGTGACAGATCAGTGATCCGGTTGATCCCGACGTCGATGACAACAGCGCCTTCGCGGACCATGTCAGCGCGGATGAATTCGGGGGACCCAATCGCGGCGATGAGGATGTCGGCCTGGCGGGTGATTGTACCGAGATCATGGCTGCGGGAGTGGCAGACGGTAACGGTGGCGTTGCCGCCGGGGGCCTTGCGCATGAGGAGGAGGTTGAGGGGTTTGCCGACGATGAGAGAGCGACCGACGATGACGGCGTGCTTACCGGTGGTTTCGATTCCGGAGCGGAGGAGGATTTCGATGATCCCGAGGGGGGTGCAGGCGACAAATCCGGACGGATCCTCCTGGGCGAGTTTGCCGATGTTGACGCGGTTGAAACCGTCGACGTCCTTTCGGGGATCGACCTGGTTAAAGACTTCCTGATCGTTGATGTGTGTGGGGAGGGGGGCCTGAACGAGAATTCCGTGGACGGCGGGGTCGGCGTTGAGCTGATCGATCCGGGCAAAGAGTTCGTTTTGAGAGATCGAATCAGGAAGAACGTGGAGTCCGGCCTCGGCACCGATAGCGGCGGCGGTTTTCTCCTTTTTGCGAACATAGGAAACGGAGGCCGGATCCTCGCCGACCCGGACGAAGGCGACCTTCGGCGGTGTATGCGGGAGGAGGGAAATGCTCTCGCGGAGTTCCGTCGTAATGGCTGAGGCAATCGCGTTGCCGTCGATCAGTTGCATGGCTGGGTAAGGAAGGGGACGAGGCGGGCGATTTCAGCGTCGGCGGCTGAGGGTCTGAACGCGAATGACGCGTTTGGAGGAATTTCCAAGGCCCTCGATGGTTCCGTAAATAATCACAACGGAATCCTTCAGGTCGGTGAAGCTGGAAATGACGGTTCGGCTGATGTCGAGGTAGGCAATGTGGTCGTTGTTGTAATCGCGAAGTTCAAAGCGGAAGGGGGGGCGGCGGAAGACCCAGCGAACCTCGCGGATTTGTCCGTCGAAGCGGCGGGTGAGGCCGGATGCGGGCTGAAGGGTGGGTTGACGTCCGAGTTCCTGTTCGGGGATCCCGGCGACGGAAGCCCCTTCAATGACAACGGGTGCGTCCTCAACCACGGCGACATCGGAAGGGGGGAGGATCTCGGCGGACGTGGATGGAACGGGGGTAGGTTCAGCTGGGACCGGGTCGGCGGTCAGGATCGTGGCGGTAGCAGCGGAGGGTGGGAGCGGATCGGGCTGTTCTGCGGAAGGGGTATCGACCCCGGCGTCCCCGGGAGACCCCGCCGAGGTATCATCGAGAACGAGAACCTCGGGATCCGGCGGTGTCGGGGCCTCGCGGGGAGTCTCCGGAGCGGGTGGCGGTGGGGGTACCTCGGCGACGGGTTCGGTGACGGGTTCGGGAGGATCTGCGGGCGGCGGGGCCGGGGTGGGGGTAGGGGTAGGCTCGGGTGGAAGGATGAGGGCGGCATCAGTTCCGGGCTGGCGGGAAACGGTGACGGCGAAATCGGGTTCGACGCGGGTTGCGGCGGGTGTGGCCGGTTTGCGGAAGTAGGCCTCGAGCGGTTTGCGGAAGGTGATCTCGACCCAGCGGTCGACGAGGTTGACGGTGATCTGGTCATTGGCCTCGACAACGGTCATTTTAACCCCCTCGCGGGATGGTGTGAGGAACACCTCGGTACCCAGGCGGATCTTTCCGTCCGGGCCGAGGGCGGAGCTTTCGACAAATCCGGCGAAGCTGCCGCGGTAGAGGGTTTGATACCAGTTGCCATCCTCGGTCACTGGTGTGGCGCGGCGAAAGGCATCGTCTTCGGTGTCGATCGTACCGAGGACGAGGGATTGAGCGGAGGGGCGAAGGTGAACAATAACCGTTTCGGCGAGGGAGCTTGATCCGACGGCGAAAACTGAGATCACAATGAGGAGGGAGCGTAAAGGGAGGAGCATCATGTTTGGATCATGAAGGTGGTTGAGTGAACATCAATTCAATTTCCGAATCGGTGAGGGATCTTGATTTCCCGAGGGGAAGGCGGTTCATGCGAAGAGAACCGATTTGAAAGCGTTTGAGTCGTTTGACGAAGTATCCGGTAGCCTCGAGAAGGCGACGGATCTCGCGCTTGCGTCCGTGACCGATGTGGACCTCGATCCGGTCCCCGGCGGAACCGGTGCGGGTTTCGGGAACAACCTTGTCGGCGCGAAGGAATTCGCCCTCGACCTCGCGCCCGTTGAGAAGGTCGCGGATGTTAGCGGTCGCAAAGGGACGATTGAGTCGCACCTGGTAGCGTTTGGTGACCTCGTGGCGGGGGTGGGTTAGGCGTTGGGCGAGATCCCCATCGGTGGTTAGAATGAGCATCCCCTCGCTATCCTTGTCGAGCCGACCGGCGATGAGGAAACGGCGGCGGGCGAATTCGGGTGGAACGAGCTCAAAGACGGTACGTTCGTTGTGGGGGTCATCGTGGCTGCAGATGAAGCCCCGAGGTTTGTTTATCACAAGGGTGACATGATCGTCCCGCTTGGGAAGGATCCGTTTGTTGCGGAAAAAGACGCTGTCGGCGTCTGCGGGGACCTTGTCACCGGGTTGGGCAATTTTTCCGTTGATCCGGACCTCGCCATTTTCAATTGCGGTTTCGGCTTCGCGGCGCGAGCAGACGCCTTGTTGGGAGAGAAATTTCTGAACACGGATCAATTCGGACATGGTTGAGTTTGCAAACACCGACAATCACGTCGTTATATCGGGAGAAAAGCAAAAAGATTCCCTTGACCTGTACAACAAAGGTCGATCTCTCGGGGAATTGTCTACGTCTTGCCAGTCACTATGTCAGAATACAGTAAAGACCAACCGTTTCCGGCGCTCCTGCGGGAGAATCGGTGTCTGAACCGCGAAGGGTCATCCAAGGATACCCGGCACTTTGTAGTCGACCTCAAGGGCAGCGGGATGACCTACACCTGTGGGGACTCGCTGGGGGTGGTCCCGCGCAACAATCCGGAGTCGGTCGCGGCCTTGCTGCAAGCCTCCGGTTTGGATGGTGAGGCCCTCGTGGAGGTACCCAAGGTGGAGGGGATGATTCCCTTGAGGGTGGCGCTGGAGGAAAAGCTGGCGATTGCCGGTCCGAACAAAAAGGCGATGCAGGTATTCGCCGCGAAGGCGACGGATGGTGTTGAGAAGGCCGAGTTGGATCGATTGCTGGAGAAGGAAAATTCGGAGGAATTGAAGCGTTTTCTGGCGATGCGCGAATATCTCGACCTGTTCGAGGAGTTTCGCAGCGTCCGGCTGGAGGCATCCGAACTGGTGAGTCTCTTGCGGCGGCTGGTTCCGCGTCTTTATTCGATCGCCTCATCGCCCTTGGTTTACCCTGAGGAAATTCATCTGACGGTGGCGGTGGTCCGTTATACGATGAACGACCGTTTGCGGGAGGGGGTTGCCTCGACCTATCTCACGGATCGGGTGGCGGTCGGGGATGCCCCGGTGCCGGTTTTTTTGAGCAGTTCGCATTTCGGGATTCCGGATGATACCGCGACTGATCTGATCATGGTGGGTCCGGGAACCGGGGTGGCGCCGTTCCGGGCGTTCATTCAGGAGCAGAAAGCGCGCGGCGGAAGCGGGAGAACATGGCTCTTTTTCGGAGATCAGCACCGGGCGACAGACTTTCTCTACGAGGAGGAGTTTGAAGCGGCCCTCGCGGATGGATCCCTGAGCCGATTGGAGACCGCATTTTCAAGGGATCAGGCGCAGAAAGTTTATGTTCAGGACCGGATGCGGGAGTGTGGGGAGGAGCTCTGGAAATGGATTGATGGCGGTGCATCCTTCTTCATCTGTGGGGATGCATCGCGAATGGCCCGCGATGTTGAGGCGGCACTGACCGCCATCATTATGGAACACGGGGGGATGGATGATCAGGCGGCAAAAGCCTACCTAAAGCAACTTCGGGCGGAAAAACGCTACCAGAAAGACGTTTATTAAACGTGTATCCAAAAAGTTAATACGAACGAGAAAGAAATTCATGTCGGAAACATCCTCAAAAAAAGTGGCCCTGGTGACGGGTGCGAGTCGTGGAATCGGTAAGGCGATCGCCCTGCACCTCGCGGCGGACGGGTATGAGCTGATCTGCGTAAGCCGGTCCCTCGAGTCGAGTGCGCCGGTGGTTGCGGCGATCAAGGAGGCTGGCGGTTCGGCAAAGGGATTGGCGGTCGATGTGGCTGATGCGGATGCGGTCGCGGCAGCCTGTGAGGCGGTTCTTGCAGACTATGAGACTGTCGATGTTCTCGTAAACAACGCCGGGATCACGAAGGACGGGCTCTTCATTCGGATGAGTGCAGATGACTGGCGTTCGGTGATCGATACGAACCTGAACAGTTGTTTTTATTGGACTAACGGCCTCGTTCGTCCGATGACGCGCAAACGGGCGGGACGGATCATCAATATATCCTCGGTTGTGGGGATTGCCGGGAACGCCGGGCAGGCGAACTATGCGGCGGCCAAGGCGGGGATGATCGGTTTTTCGAAGAGCCTCGCACGGGAGTTGGCCTCGCGGAACATCACAGTCAACGTAGTGGCGCCGGGCTTTATTGAGACAGACATGACGGACGTTCTGCCCGATGCGGTAAAGGAGGAGGCAAGGAAAACGATCCCCTTGAAGCGATTTGGAACGGTGGATGAAATTGCCGCGATGGTGGCCTATCTGGCGGGTGAGCGTGGAGCGTACATCACGGGTAAGGTTTTTACAGTTGACGGGGGTATGGTAATCTGATCCCTCTTTGCGTTTCCACAACTACTTGATTACCATGGCGAACACAATTGAAGAACGTGTAAAAGAGATCATTGTCAACCAGCTCAATGTGAATGCAGAGCAGGTGACACCTGAAGCTTCCTTTTTGGATGACCTTGGGGCTGACTCCCTTGATACGGTCGAGCTGATCATGGCCTTTGAAGAAGAATTCAAGGACCAGATTGACGGCGAGATCCCCGAATCGGATGCCGAAAAGCTGACTACGGTCGGCGCGGTAATCGATTATATCTCGGGCAAAAGCGGTTCCTGAGCGGATCCTGCGGGATGCTTTCGCGGGAGGTGGGTTTCGCCCGTCTCCCGCTATTTTTCCCTTTAGTTTCGAGCAATGAATGATCCGCGATCAAAGGTTGTCGTCACCGGGATCGGGGTGGTTTCCCCGGTCGGTTCAACGCTGGTGTCGTTCTGGGACAATTTGACGTCGGGGCGATCAGGTATTTCGGCGGTTGACCGGTTCGATGCGTCGGGGGTGCCGACACGGGTTGGGGGGATTGTACGCGATTTCAACGTCGATGATTTCATGGACCCGAAGGAGGCGCGGCGGAACGATCTCTACACCCGCTATGCGGTCGGTGCGGGGAAGATGGCCATGGCTGACGCGGGTCTCGAGAACGGGGCGGGTAATCCTGATCGTTTCGGAGTCGTGATCGGAACCGGAATCGGGGGGATGGAAACGATCGAGAATCAGTCCCGGGTGCTTTTTGAGAAGGGCCCGCGGCGGGTTTCGCCTTTCATGATTCCTTCCTTGATCGCGAACATCGCCTCGGGGGTGGTTGCGATTGAGCTGGGTGCGCGCGGACCGAATTTTGCGGCCGTCAGTGCCTGTGCGTCCGGTTCACATGCAATTGGGGAATCCTTCCACATGCTACGGCACGGTCGGGCTGACGTGATGTTGGCGGGTGGCAGCGAGGCGGCGATCACATTGCTCGGTTATGCCGGGTTTTGTGCGATGAAGGCGATGAGCACGGGTTACAACGATGAACCCGAGCGAGCGAGCCGTCCGTTCGATTTGAATCGTGACGGATTCATCATGGGCGAGGGGGCGGGTGTTCTTGTGTTGGAGACCGAGGCCCATGCAAAGGCCCGCGGTGCAAGGATTTACTGTGAAGTCAGCGGCTATGCGGCGAGCTGTGACGCTTTCCACATCACAAGCCCCGACCAGGAGGGTTATGGGTTGGCTTTGGCTCTGCGGAATGCACTGGAAGATGCCGCGATGGAGCCCTCGGGGATCGATTATGTGAATGCGCATGGAACATCGACGAAATACAACGACAAGTTTGAGACCCTTGCGCTGAAAAAGGTCTTCGGGGAACACGCCTACGAGATGGTGGTTTCCTCGACCAAATCGATGACCGGGCACCTTTTGGGAGCGGCCGGTGGAATCGAGGCGGCGGCCTGCTGCAAGGCGATTGAGACTGGGGTCATCCCCCCGACGGTCAATTACGAAACACCCGATCCGGACTGTGATTTAAACTACTCCCCGAATGTGAAAACAGAACGTGCGGTCGGGGCGGCAGTGAGCACGAATCTTGGATTTGGCGGCCACAACACGGCGGTGATTTTCAGTCGATACGAGGGATCCTGAGAGGCACTTTCTCTCTCCAGCCCCCGTTTGCTCAATTGCTTTAAAGGCCGCCCCGCATATCTCACAGGTTTCCTACTGCAGGCCCGGATACCCAGGCTGGAAGCGGACATCGCTCGATAGATCGAGTGCACCCACAGCGAGGCCTTCGGGGAGAGAGGCAGGGCGTTCCGGGCGGGAGGTGATTGGGACCGTGTTTCCAGCAGTGGCGGCACTATCGATCGCCCGCATGACCTCGAGGACGTGGAGGGCGAGTTCGCCGCTGGCGCGGTGTGGCCGCCCGAGATGTCGGGCCGCCGCCATGTCAGCGACCCCGATGCCCCGGTGGTTTTCCCGGTAAAGAGGTCTAAGGTCGGCGATTTTCCATTCCCTGAGTGCCTTTTGATAGACGTTCACGGGGCCATTGAAGGTGTTGGGGTCGGGCACCTGGAGGGAGCCCTCGGTGCCGTAGAGTTCGATGGGGCGATGGGTGTGGGCAGTGACATCAAAGGAAAATGCAGCCGTGATGATGGCACCGGAATGAAACTCAAGCAGGGCGGTGGCGTGCGTGTCGACCTCGACCGGAAAGACCTCGCCGAAGCGGGCCTCACTTGTCGCGGTGCGGGTGGCAAAAGTCCGCGTCGTCATGGCCGAGACGCGTTTCACCGGGCCAATCAAATGAACAAGGGCGGTGAGGTAGTAGGGGCCCATGTCGAGGACCGGACCACCGCCCTCGAGATAGAAAAAACCGGGATTCGGGTGCCAGCTCTCGACGCCGGGACTGAGCATGAAAGCGGTGCCGCTGACGATGCGGCCGATGCTTCCGGAATCGACGATATCGCGGCAGGTTTGCAGGCCTGCGCCGAAAAAGGTATCGGGGGCGCAGCCAACGAGACGGCCCTTGCGGCGGGCGAGGGCGAGGAGATCGCGGGCGGGCTCGAGGGCGATGCCGAGGGGCTTTTCGGAGTAGACGTCCTTGCCCGCCTCGATGATCCGGCGGCTGATCTCGACGTGGGCGGCCGGGATCGTGAGATTGATAACCAGATCGATGGTGGGATCGGCGATGAGTTCGTCAACCGAGAGGGCCCGGCAGTTGTTTTCTTCGGCTTTTTGCCGCGCGGCCTCCGGATTGATGTCGGCACAGGCAACGAGGGCCAGATGGGGGAAGGTCTTGGCCCCGTTGAAATAAGCTTGGGCGATCTTACCGCAGCCAATCAGGCCGACACGGGTTGCGGGGAGGGTGGTGGTGGGTGTGTTCATTCAGGCGGGAGGGATACGGACCAAACCCATGAAATCCTGATTCTTCGGGATCTGATCCTGCTGGGTTTGGTC
>CAZFLQ010000030.1:0-23165 GCA_964519935.1 uncultured Puniceicoccaceae bacterium
TCGGCGCCATCAACGCGAGCGCATCCCGACTGTGATGCCATCTAGCTAAACAAATGGTTCCTCGCTGTTCCACGTTGAAAAATCGGGATAATGGAGTTGTCGGGCGGCAGGCTCAGAAATGGATTCAGAGCAAATTTTCCACCAACTATGACCGCAGGAGAATAAGCGCACCGGCAAGGCCGCTTTCACATTCGGGTTTGGCTTCCCCGTGCTTCCACCCGGTATCCCTTTCAAAAACGTTCGGTTCGCACAACTCCCACCGTCTCAAGATACATCACCCCCGGATGCTCGTTAAAGATCTCTTTCAGGATCCGCTCGGCAATCCCTTCCGCCATCGCCCGATCCATACAAATCAGTTCGATCTTCAGTTCGGCAAACTCACCGATAACCGCCGCGCTGTCAGACGTCGGATGAAAATGGTGCAGTCCTTTGCCCCCGACTTCAGTCAAGGTGTAGCCCTTTCCCCCGGATGATTCGATGATCCGGCAAACTCTCCGTGCCAGAAAGTGCTCCGTGATGATGTTCAGTTTGATCGCTTCGTGAAACATAACCGTATCCTTTCTTTTAGTGTCTTACAATCCGTCTCCTCAGACAAAAACGATTTGCCCGAGAGAGACAAACAAGGGGATGCAGATGGCTATCGCCACCGGGGTGCCCACGCTCGTCGATGACCCGATGTAGGCCGAGGGATTCGCCCCGGGAATACCCGCCCGAATGGTCGGAGGTCCCGAGATGTCCGAGTTCGAAGAAGCAATCACCGCCAGCAGGATGACGCCGCCGGGGCTGAACCCAACCATCAGGTGCGCGAGGTATCCGAGCCCGAATCCAATCAACCCGTGAATGACCGGCCCAACCAGAGCGTAGACCCCGAACCAATGAGCCACCGCCCGCAGTTCACGCCACCGCGAATAGGCCTCCATTCCCAGAACCAGCATCAACACCGAAAGCAACCCCCGAAACAAGGGTTCATAAAAGCTTTCGAGAACCGCGTCAGGCCGCGCGAGGAGACCCAGCAACAATCCCAGAATCATCGCCGAAAGGGCCGCCCCCTGCAGGCTCTCCCTGATGATCGACGGGATGCTTACCTTTCTCCCGGTGCCGCCATCGGTTCGGGACCGCTGCAGCCCCGCCATCACAATCGCCAGGACGAGGGCCGGTATGTCCATGAAGGGATACAGCGCGGGTACCCATGCTTCATAGGCGATCCCCTGCTCATCCAACATCACGATTGCTGCCGCGAGGGTCGATGCACTCACCGCCCCAAACAAACCGGCGGTGGCCACCCCATCCTCGCGCCGAATTCCCTTCAATTTCGAGAAAACCCAATTCCCGAGAAAGACAATCAGCAGACCAATCACGACCGAGAAGAGCGCCGGCAGGATAATCTCTCCGAAATTGGCCTCGCGGATCTCGATTCCTCCCTTGATCCCGATCTTCATCAGAAGAAGAAAAACCACAAACTGATAGATCGGTCCGGGGATGTGCAGCTTACTGCCCATTGCCGCCAGAAAAGCTCCGCCGATCAAAAAGGACAGAGTCGGTGACTGCAATTGCTTCAGGAACTGACTGAGGAATTCGGATGAGATGTCCATGACGTTTCGATTCGATTGTTGATTCCAATTCAAAGGCGATCACTCCCCGTGATCACCTCGGTCAACCATAGCAGATTCAAAACGTTTTGTTAAATAGATTGTTTCTAATATATTAATCGCTAAAAAAGAACGTTAAAGAAACACCATGCGTATCAACTACAATCACCTCCGTTACTTTTGGTTCGTCGCCCGGGAAGGTCACCTGACCCGCGCCGCCGAGAAACTTCACTTGTCCCAGTCGGCCCTCTCAGTCCAGATCCGCACCCTCGAATCCCAACTCGGCCATTCTCTCTTCGAACGGGTCGGCAAACGCCTGATCCTGACGGAAACCGGGCGGATTGTCCTTGAATATGCCGATTCCATTTTCAAAACCGGCGAGGAGCTTTTGTATCAACTCTCCCACCACAAAGATATTCCCCGCCGAATCCTCCGCGTCGGTGCGGTTACGACACTCTCGCGCAACTTCCAGATTGAGTTTCTCCGTCCGCTTCTCGGACGTCCGGATGTCGAAATGATCGTTGGATCTGCGTCCATTCCGGAACTTCTGCACCAACTCGAAACTCATGAGATCGACCTTGCCCTGACAAACAACATCCCCGGTCGCGGCGCCTCGACCCCCTGGACTGCCCACCGAATCTCCGACCAAGCGGTCAGTCTGGTCGGTGACCCCGCCTTCAAACGGCGTCGCCGCAGCCTCGAAACCTGTCTCGCGTCCGAGCCTCTGATCCTGCCATCAAGCGAAAGCAACATCCGCATCGCCTTCGATGCCCTCATCGAACGGCTCAATATTCACCCTCATGTCATTGCCGAGGTCAATGACATGACCATGCTCCGCCTAATCGCACGGGAGAAAATTGGCCTCGCCGTCGTGCCGCCAATCGTCATCCGCGACGAGATCGATTCAGGCATCCTCGGCGAACTCCACAAGATTCCCGATATCCGCGAAACCTTCTATGCCGTCACCCTGAAACGCCGTTTCCCCAACCCGCTCCTGCGCGAACTCCTGCCGAAAAGCTGAAATGCGGGTTAGTGAACGTGTCCCAGTTCATACCGCGACTGGGTTATTTCCATCAGGCGCACCCACGCCCGCCATTCCCGCTTGAGTTGGGCGCGGAGTTCACGGATTTCTCTTTTCAACTCACTGCAACGTTCCTTCCGATTGGATCGCCACTGGGACATGGATCGCTTCAAATCCGAGATGATACGTTCCAAAATCTCGGACTGATGCTGTATCCGCACCCTCAACTGATGGGCCGCCGAGTCCGCCTCCTCGCGCAGCCGGTCGAGAACCAGTCGACGGTCCTTCCTCACCAGCATACTTTGGGTTCGCAGGGAATCTACAGATTGCAGCTTGTCGGCCAGCCCCAGTTTTGCGGCGGTCCAAATCACCCATTTTGTCGGGTCAAAATGATACCAGCGGATTCCGTTTCGGTAGTCCGTCGCAAACGCGTGGTGATAGTTGTGATACCCTTCTCCAAAGGTGAAAAAAGCCAGGACCGCATTGTCGACCGCCGAAAGCTCCTTCGCGTAGGTCTTCGATCCAATCGTGTGGGCGACCGAGTTGATGAACCAGGTGCAGTGGTGGATCGCAAAAATACGCAAGAGGGTCGCAAACACCAGTGCGGCCAGAAAGGGCATGAAGAGACTCGCAATCGCCAGAAGGAGAATATTAAAACCCAACGCCAGAACGCCATAATGCCGGTGCTGAAACATCACCCTCGGGTTCGCCGTCAGGTCGGACACCAGTGCCGGTTCAAAATTCCGACGATGCTGGAAAATCCAAAGCATGTGCGCATACCAGAATCCTTTCTCAATCGAGTAGGGATCTTTTTCCGTATCAGTATGTTTGTGATGGAGCCGGTGGTCGTGCGACCAGAGAAGCGCCGAACCTTGAACCGCGAGCAACGACCCAAGGAGCGTTACGGTCTCGTAGACCGGCTTTGCCCGATAGGACCGGTGGGAAAAGAGACGATGATAGCCAGCAGTGATCGACAGTCCCCCGACAATAAAGGTCGCCAGGAACCAACCAACCGCCGTCCAGGACAGTTGACTGATCGCAAATGGCAGGAGGAGGATCAGCGCCAAGTGGTAGCCAATCATAAAATAGGCCTCAACCGGGTTGTGAGGCTTCTTCAGCAACGCTCGAAACTTCATAAGACCTCCCTAGTAACCGCCAAAATCATCCTCTGTAAAGTCCATCTATCAAAATCATCTCAGAACCATCCCCCATAAGAAGACCTTTTCCATCCCGGAATCCACTCGGGGGTCCCCGGCCTTCGAGTTATCTCTCAGCGCAAGCGCCGCCGCTCACCTCCAAAGGGACGATACAACGGATCCCCAATTGCCACGTTCTGCCAGCTGATCACCGGAAGGCTGAACGAGCACGCCTCCCCCCAGCTCATCCCCGCAAGCAGCCCACCGAACAGCATTTGTGGACGATGGACGAATTGCAAAAGGGGTTCATAAACTGTCCCGACCGTCGCGGTCACCCCCTTTTCCACCATCGGCCCGACCCAGAATTGATCCACGGTTCGTACCGTCTGCGCTGAAAAACTGTGGATATGGTAGGCGATTGCCCCCGGCGGAACACGAAACCCCGGGTCCGTCCAGGCCCCCGAAGCGTGGGTCGTATACCAACCTGCATAAAGCGCAGGCAACTGAAGTCCATCCTGCATGGTCATCGTTGGCTTGTCCCGATTCCATTCAACGCGATAACCCGCCTGCTCCATCAACGTTCCAGTTTCCTCCAGCCAGCGGTCACCCTCCGCATGGGGGCCCCCCACATCAACAAATGCTCTCCCCACCAACCCATGCTGCTCCGCGGTGTAGGCATTCAAAACCAACCGTCTGGCCGCATCATAACCGGGACCGTCCAACCGAAAGACCCGTACCACCTGCTCGAGATCGAGATCCGATGGCCGCTGCAATCCGAAAAGCGGATTGGGGAGAAATCCCCCGATTTCCGAGGTCGACATCGCGAGGGTTGCCAATTCCGAATCCACCGAGGCTTTCGCCGTCCGGAGGTGCGCATTCGGTGCTTCCGTCAGATTCCACTCCGGCAGTGCATTCATCCGCAAGGGCACGCCCTTGCACAAAACAAGATAACCGATCCGATGACCGAAAATGAAGTAGTTGTCTCGGGAGTAGGAATCGTCTCCCCGACCCCGCCGACCCTCAAACCATCCCTTTTCCACCAACTCTTTCCGCAGGGGATTGAAAATCGTCTCGAAAAACTCCCGTCCCCCAACGGTTTCCTCAATCGAACAATCCAAGCGGATCAGGTTCGCTTCAGGTATGGAACGGACCCGCATGTAAACCTTCGCCAACTCCACCGAATCGGGATCGCGGCTGTTCGCAACGACCACTACATCCTCCGGCCCAATCGCCAATACCCAGCCGGGTAGAAAAACGACCAGCAGGAGAATCGACAGAACCGCTCGAGCCCCCGGTTTACGCATCCACACCCCCAACACCTCCGTCCGTCGCATGCTCCTCCAAAACACTCAGCGGAACATAACGAAGGCTCGCCTTGTGGGTCGAACGAAGAACCACCTTCGGGGCAAAACCCGCCTCCCACGCCTCCTTCCAGCGACCCGCGCAGAGGCACCATCGATCCCCCGGCTTTAGCCCCGGAAACCCATATTCCACCATCGGCGTGGTCAAATCGTTGCCCCGCGCCTTCGAGAACTCCAAAAACGCCGCCGTCAGCTCCGCACATACCGTGTGACAGCCCGCGTCTTCAGTTGAGGTATTGCAGCATCCGTCACGGAAGAATCCGGTCATCGGCTCAGTCGAGCAAGGAACCAAACGCTCCCCGTAAACATTTTCAGACGATTCCATCACGACTGCCCCGCTCCCACAAAAAGATGGTTCGCCCGCACCTCTCCGAGCTCCGATCCGAGAGAACGAACCGCACTGCGAAGCTCGCCGACCTGCTCGAGAATAGTCGAATGATGCCGACCCCGTTCCCGCAGGACAAGCAGAGATTCCGAGATCTTTGTGCCCGCAGAATGGATACGCTCACTACAACGGCTCTCGACTGTACTCGAAAAATCTTCCAGCCGCTCAAGGCAGTCACGACCGGGCTCGTCGGCGATTCGCTCGACCAGAAGGTCGCCAAAGATCTCGACCATCCGCGCCTTCACCGGTTCGCCGAGGCGTTTCGCCTTTACCGATGCCTTCACCGGCTTGTCCGGGCTTTCAACCGATCCAAAAATACTCTTGAAAACCCTTTCCCGGTTCCGGAACAAGAGAATATCCCAAATCTTCCTCGGAACCGCCACCGCATCCGCCGCAATCCGCTCGACCTCGACCGACCGCGCTTCGGGAACCTCATTCAACGGCGCCTCGGCAAGTTCGTAGATCTCCGAGAGGTTGATGCCGAGGCGGTTGAATCCGCCGAGTTGCTCCTGCGTAAACCGAACCCCACCGCTGCGCCCGTCAACCAGCGCCAAAACCCGCTTCCGGCTGTTTACCACCATCGCTTTGCGCTCAGCCCCGATAGTCTCCGGAAGGCGCTCGTTCATCAGGGTCACGAGGGCCTCATCCGTCCCGAACCAGTTCTCAATGGTTTCACGGATCACCGCCTGGAGTCGATCCCGATTCCTCCCCTTGTCGGCCGCAACCGCTTCTTCGGCCTCTTGCCGAATCGGCGCGAGGGCCGCGTGCCAATCCAACTCGCGCAACAAATCGGCGGACGCTAACCGCGCCTCCTCCTCACGCGTCTCCTTCTCAAGAGTCTCGCTGATCCGCTCAAACCGCTGAAAGGCGACTGAACTGAAGACCGTCTCGTATCGGGAAACGATCCGCTCTCCCCTCCTCAGGTGGTCCGACATAAACTCCCGCAGATAGTCTGTACCATTCAGGTAGCTTTCGAGATCAGAAGTAAACTGATCGAACCGGCGCATTCCGGTGTCTTTCTCGATCGGTGGCAGTGCCTCGGCCTCTGGAGCCGATGCGGCCGCCTCGTCATCGAAATGGATGTCAAAGTCGGTCGAATCATCCAATTCCGCAGCGAGGTCTTCATCCATGTCATCAGAATCTGCCGCGACCCCGTCCACCGGGTCCTCAACCCCACTTACTGCTTCGATCGATTCCTCCATCCTCTCGAGGGCAGCCTCGTCCTCGTCCGTCAAATCATCCAGTTCCTCAAGGGCTTCCGCGATCTCCTCGCTGTAGCTCGCGTCCGCATCCGCGAACTCGGCCCCGGATACGTCTTCCTCCTCCGGATCGACCAACAACTCCCCCGGACGGTCGCTCTCCGTATTCGCGAGGAAAGCCTCGTAGGCCTCCCCGACGCTGTCATTGGGCGGAACCTCCGCCACCCGGTCTCCGGTTTCGCCCCGCAATACATCGCGGGCGACATCGAGAAGATCGATCGGATAAATCCGCAGGCGTTGTTCCTCAAATGCCTGCCGGATCTGCGCGTTCATCGAGAGGGACTCAAAGGTCGCAATAATCCGCTCGGGATCGCGGCTCTCGAGGCTCGGCACGAGATCCCCGTTCTCCGTCAGATCGCGTCGCGATTTGTCGATATTTACGACCAGATAAATCCGGCTGAAGAAAGCGAGCAGTTCATTAAACTCCTCAAAGACCTGCTCGAGAAACAGGTTGTCCGCCTTCACCACAAAGATCGCGCAGGACGCGTGATCGCGGAACTTCTTCGTTAGTCGATCATATCCAAACCGCATCTTTGCGTACAGCCCCGGGGTATCTACCAGAACCGCCGCCGCTTCCCCCAACCTCGTCGCCGGCAGGCAAATATCGATGTCGCGGATCGCCTCCGGAAAATGCTTTCCCGGCTCAAAAACCTCGCCGTGTTTTTCCGTCTCGATCAGGGCGGTCGCGAGGAGGACGTGAGCATCCCGGACAACTTGCTGAAGATCCTCATTGCGGTCGTAGACCTCAACCGTGCCGTCGTACCGGCTCAGCTTGTAGACTGCCTTCTCCGCATGCCGGACATGGACCAGACAGGGATAGGCCGGCAAGGACGAAACCTCGCTCACATAAGTCCCCGAAATTGCGTTCATGAGGGTCGACTTCCCGCTTTTAAGCGGCCCGAAAATGATCAGATAGGCCTCCTCGCTGCGGACTTTCTCCAACAGAGAGTCGACGACATCCAGTTCGGCCGCGACCGCGTCCATCACGGGTTTGAGTTCAAAGGCCTCCTTCCCGCTTTCCATCTCCGAAAGCGTACTGTGGACCGTGCGGGCGAAAGGTTCCAGACGACCGCCGAGGTCGTCGCAAAAGCGTTTGAGTTCAGTTTTCATGGGTTGATTTCGTTGGGATGGTTTAGTTGCGATAGAAAAAGAATCGTCTGGGAAGAAACCTCAGATCGGGACTGCCCCAATCCATTCACGGTTCCTTAAATAATAGTCGACCGTGTCGGCCAACCCGTCCTCAAGGGAGACCTCTGGCGACCAGTCGAGCAGATCACCGGCCTTCGTGATGTCCGCCCAGGTGACCTTCATATCCGCCTCGTGAAAAGGAAGGGTTTCCACCACCGGGACCTTGCCGAGGTGCTTGCCGAAGGTCTCGATCACCGCCGAAATCGGAACGGGATTGTTCCCCCCGCCAAGATTAACGATTTCGTAACCGAGCGGACGCAACGCCTTCACCGTTCCCCGCGCGATATCGTCCACGTGCGTGAAGTCGCGGCTTTGACTCCCGTCTCCATACAACTGGATCGGCTTTCCTTCATCGATCCAGCGCACAAAGCGGAAAACCGCCATATCCGGACGCCCAATCCGCCCGTAGACTGTAAAATAGCGAAGCACCGAAACATCGATCCCGAAAAGCTGGTGATAGGTGAACGCCATCACCTCCGCCGCCTTCTTCGTTGCCGCATAGGGGGAGATCGGTGTATTAACCGGCAGGTCCTCCCGAAAAGGCCCCTCCTGTCCCGCATAGAGCGATGAAGTCGAGGCCAGAACAAACTTTCGACAACCCTCCGTCCGGCGCATACACTCCAGCAGATTGAGGGTCCCGGTCGCATTCGTCGATTGGTAGACAAACGGGTTCTCAATACTGTACCGCACCCCCGCCCGTGCCGCCAGATTGATCACCGCCTCCGGCCGGAATGCCGCAAAAAGCGTCGCCAGAGCGTCATAGTTTTCAATGTCGAGTTCCTCACACCGAAACCCCGAACGCCCTTCGATTTCCGCAATTCGTCTCCGCTTCAAGGCCGGATCATAGTAGGTGTTATAGTTATCCACCCCGACGACCTGATGGCCCTCGGTGAGTAACATCCCGGCGGTCCGGGCCCCTATCATCCCGGCAGCACCGGTCAGCAGAATTCGCATAGTTCCATTCAACTAACGCAACTGACCAGTGCCATGCAAAACCGAAAGGTCACAAAATCGTCGCCCTCCCGGTTCGACCCCGGTTTTTGCCAATGCCCGGAACTTGTAACATCGATTCCGATTGAACCTGCCGACCGGATTTCCGAGGGTTGGAGTCATGCCTGCCATCCGTCCCACGTTCCTCAAACCAACCTTTCTTTCCTTTCTTTTGAGTTGGACTGGCCTCATTTTCGCCGGATTCGTCCACGGTCAGGATACCCCCCTTACTGTTGTCGCCTTTGAAAACCGGGACGCTACCTCCGTCGCCTTCTGGTATGATGAAGGCGGGGGCATTGGTCTAACCAAAGTTGAAACCTCCGGCGGGACCTTTTCGGTGGATTCCGAGGGTGCCGGTGTTTGGAACCTTTCTGCCTCCGAACCTTTCGGAGTCGGTCGGGTCAGCCTTTCGATCGACCGAACCCGCATCGCCGGGGACCTCGCTCTGGTTCTCGTCGGGGATTACACCGAAAACGGCGATTTCGTCATCCAGTTGTTTGACGCCGCCGGTGCGGCCCTCGCGATCGATCTCTTCGGTCAAACCGGCGCCAACATGAAAGCAGCCGGGACCGACACTCTCATCATTCCCCTCATGCGCTACCCAGAGGCCACGCGAATCGATCTCCGTCGAATTGAGGGCACGATGGCATTCCGAAGCTTTTGGTTGATGCCCGTGATGTCCGAACTGGAGGGTTCGGCCAAAACCGAAGCGGAATTGGCGGACGCCCTCGGTGAACGCCTCGCCCCGGATCGCTCCGCTCCGTCAACCGCACTGAGAATTCCGAGCCTCGAAACCATCAGCGAAATCGGAGCCGCCGCCCTGTCCGAGGCTGGGTATCCCCGCTTCTCCCTACCCGGAAAACCGACCGCATCTCAACCACGCCGGGATCCGATCAAAATCCCCGTCTCCGGCACCGCCTACGAACTGATCCAACGGGCTGAACGAGTTTCCCGCCTTTCCTTCGACGCGGTCGAGGCCGAATTTTCCTTCCTCAGCAGCTATGGCGTTCATCGAAGACTGGAAAATATCCTCTCCGCCGACCAACCTTCCCGAACAGACCTATTTGAGATCGGCTTCTCAAGTATCCCCGTGTCGCAGAATCAGAAAGCGATCTTTCTGGAGAAAATGGGGTATCCCCTGATCGAGTTTCCGATTGCCCGCAGCGTGATTGAGGTTCTCGTCCACGAAAAAAACCCCCTCGAGGTCATCAGTTACAGCCAGCTCCTCGACGCCTTCGGCAAGACGCAAAACACCCAAACCTGGGGCGACCTCGGGGTCACCACCGCCGGGTGGGCCGACGTTCCCCTTTCGGTTTTTGGCGGTGCGCCTAAATGGGGCACCTCAAAGGTTTTTAACCAACTTGCCCTCGGCGGGGAAGGTTGGCGCGAAGGGATGGATCACTCCCGCGATGTGGTTTTCCCCTCCGGTGTCGAGGCAGCCGTCGGCCAGAATATCGGCGGCATCGGATACGCAACCCAACGAAAACGGGTCCATCCGGTCAAGGCACTCGCCATTCTCGCCACTGACGGGACCGGACCGATCCGCCCCGACGAGAGTTCGATCTACAGTGGACGCTATCCATTCCAACGGAAACTCTATGCCTTCCTGACCGTCCCCAGTATCGCCGATGCATCACCCGAAGTTCAGGGATTGATCCATCTGCTGCTCTCGGCCAACGGTCAAGCCATGGTTGTCGAGGATAACAACCTCCCGCTCGCCCTTGACGAGATTCTCGACATCCGCTCCCGGATCGGCCTCTGAACTTGATGTCCCGTCTCACAAAAGGACCGGACAGGTTGCGCTATCCCATCAGAGGACCGATAGACGCGGATGCACGATTCCCTCCCCGCCGTGATTCTCGGTGCCCTCGCTGCCGATGCCGTCTCCATGCCGGTCCATTGGTACTACGACACGAAAGCACTCGATAGCGATTACGGGAAGATCGAACACTATCTCGCTCCCCGTAACCCCCATCCCGACAGCATCCTCTGGCGCTCCCGCTACACCCCCCGCAACGCCGATGCGGACATCCTTGGCGACAATGCCAGATACTGGGGCCAGCGCGGGATCCACTACCACCAGTTCCTCGCCGCCGGGGAAAATACCGTTAATTTTAAACTCGGCATCGAACTCTACCGTACCGTCACGGAGAACCGCCGGTACGACCCCGACATCTGGCTCGAACACTACATCCGCCTGATGCGCACCCCCGCCTGGCACGGCGACACCTACGTTGAAGAATATCACCGGGCCTTCTTCGACCGACTCGCCTCTGGAAAAAAGCCCCGCGACTGCGGCATCGATGACCTCCACATCGGGGGCCTGACCCACGTTCCATTTCTCTATGCCGCCCTCCGGGAGATCGGCGCGACCGAAACCTCCTCTCTGGTCGAACAGGTCCTCGCCCACCTCGACCTGACCCACCGCAATCGACACATCCGCGAGGCTGCTGATGCGCTTGTCCGGATGTTCCAAGCGGTTCATCACGGCTCGCCTCTCAAAACCGCCATCAACGACCACGGCAACCGTTGGGCCAAACCCGAAAAGCTTCGCTTTTGGGGGACCCTCGAGGACCGAACCGTGATCGGCCGCAACCTCTCCCCTGCGTGCTACCTTCCCGAATCCTTTACCGCCTCCCTCTACATCGCATGGAAATACGCTGACGGTTTCACCCCCGGGATTCTCGCAAACGCATGCTGCGGAGGTGACAACTGCCACCGTGGTGCCGTTGTCGGGGCCCTTCTCGGACTCGCCAACGGCGTCCCTGAACGATGGATCACTGATTTAAAAATCTCCTTGCAATCGCTCCCGGATCCGTTTTCATCCTCACCTTTCGCAGTCAACAAGAACTCCTAACCCGTCCTTCCGGACATCCACCAAGAAACCGTCATTTCTCCCCTTCCGGGGCTTTGAAAACCATGAACATCACACCAAAAGACCTCCTCGATGCAGGCGTCCACTTCGGGCACCAGATTCGTCGTTGGAATCCCGGCTTCAAGCCGTTCATCTACGACCACCTCCACGGTATCTCGATCATTGACCTCGAGAAAACCTACAATCAGCTCGCCCTCGCCTCCACCTTCCTTGCCGACCTCGTCGCAACTGGAAAGGATGTCCTCTTCGTCGGGACCAAAAAACAAGCTCAGGAAATCATCCGCGAATCCGCCAACATTACCGGCATGCCCTTTTGCGCCAACCGATGGATGGGTGGGACCCTGACCAATTTCGCAACGATCAAACAGAGTCTCGCGAAATACCGGAACTTTCTCCAGATGGAGTCCGACGGCAGCCTCGACAAGCTTCCCAAAAAGGAGGGCGCTGCCATCCGTCGCCAGATGCAGCGGATGAACCGAAACTTCGAGGGTCTCATCAACACGAACGATCTTCCCGCTGCCCTCATCATCGTCGATATCAAGACCGAGGACATTGCGGTCGCTGAAGCCAAACGCCTCGGTATTCCCGTTCTCGCTCTCGTCGACACAAACTCCGACCCCAGTGACATTGATTATCCGATTCCCGGAAACGACGATGCCACCAAGTCGATCCGGATCATTTTTGAGGTTCTCGTCGAGGCCATTCAGGCAGGCATCGAGAACCGCGTTGGAGGGAACAACCCGAAGGCCTTCACCCCTCTCATTCCAGAACCTGAGGTGACCGTGAACGAGGACGTCGAGGTCACCCTCCCCGAGGGATTCAACGTCAACGAGGTCGACGAAAACCCGTCCCGCGACTGATTTTCAACCCTACAAACGAGTCATGAGCGAAACAATCAGCGCAAAAATGGTAGGCGAACTCCGGGCAAAAACCGGGGCTGGCCTGATGGATTGCAAAAAGGCCCTCGTCGAATCCGGCGGGGACTTTGATGTCGCAACCGATATTCTTCGCAAGAAGGGTGTCGCCAGTGCCGCCAAAAAGGCCGGACGCGATGCCAGCGAGGGGATCATCGAATCCTACATCCACCTCGGTGGTAAGGTCGGCGTCCTCGTCGAACTCAATTGCGAAACCGACTTTGTCGCCAAGAACGACGCCTTTCGCAGTCTTGCCAAAGACATTGCGATGCACATCGCGGCGGTCTCCCCGATCGTCGTTGCCCGGGAGGATGTTCCTTCCGAACTCGTCGAGAAGGAACGTGAAATCGCATCCGCCCAAGCCGAAGGTAAGCCGCCCCAGGCAGTTCAAAAAATTGTTGAAGGGAAACTTGAGAAATATTACCAGACCATCTGCCTCCTCGAGCAACCCTATGTCAAAAACTCCGATCAAAGCGTAAAAGACGTTCTGACCGAGAACATCGCCAAACTCGGTGAGAACCTCATGGTCAAACGCTTTTCCCGCTTCCAAATCGGCGAGTAATCAGATTTCCCTCCCCCCCTGGCGGTTTGGGGTTGACGTGTCAGCCCCGAACCGCCTTATTTTTTCGTTTCTTCACTTCCCATGGCCAATACCAAGTCATCCATTAAGGACATTCGCAAGATCTCGCGTCGCACCGAGCACAATCGCCGCATCCGCTCACGTCTCAAGACGTTGACCCGAAGGCTCCGCGAGGTCACCGCAGGCGAGGACACCGCCGCCAGGACCGCGACTGCCCGCGAGCTCGTTTCAGCCCTCGACAAGGCTGCCAAGACCGGGATCATCCATCAGAACAAGGCGGATCGATACAAGTCTACCTGCGCTCCCTATCTGACGCCGGGTTCCTGAGTCCCCGCCCGGTTTTAACTTTCCATCCTCCGTACCGTCTGGTGTGGGGGATTTTTTTTACCCGTGGAACAGAAGATCGGTTTCCCCCCTCCCCTCCTTGGGGAAAGCCCAATCCGACTGCCGATCCTCTGCCAGGCAGGAGGCCTTTCCTTTCTGAACAAGCCCCCCGGCATTGTCGCGGCCCGCTCTCCCCGTGAACCGCGGGATGAAAACATCGAAACCGCCCTCCGTATTCAGATTGACCGCCAAAAGCCTGAACTTTGCCGGCTCGGCTTTACCTCCGGAAGGGTTCTCTTCCCCCTCCCGACCGAATGCAGCGGCGTTCTTCCGGTCATCCACGATGCCGATCAAGTCGAGTTCTGGACCAACGCCTACGGCTCCGGCCAACTGGCACTCCACTTTTTCATCATCGCGCTTCACTCCGACCTGCCGGACGAACAGGTCTGCGAGCTTCCCATCGCGACCCATTTCGAGACCGGGGGTGCCCTCATCTCCCACCGCACCGGAAAAAAATCCCATACCCGCTTCGAACGAATCGAACGTCATCATCGATTCGATTTCTGGAACGCCACAATAATGTTCTTACGGCTTGATCAGATCCGTCTCCACGCTTTTGAGGTCGGACTCGCCATTCCCGGCGAAAACATCTACCTCCCTCCCGGTGCCACCAATCCCGTTCCCGCGCCCTCCCTCGCCGATTTACAACGACGCCTCCGGAAACCGACCCGAGCTGCCCGCGAGCCGATCCATCCCTTCCCCCACATTCACCTTGAATCTCTGATCCTGCCCGACGGGAACTTCATCAACGCCCCCCTCCCCGGTTCCCTCCAGCAGGTCCGCGACCGGATCCGCGCTACCAGTTATATTCCACCGTGTAACTAAAGCTCTCGGTCCCGTCCGCCCCCACCTCAATGTCAAAGCGGACGGTCTGCGCATCCAACTGCACGTATTCCCGGTCATTCTTCGTGATTTTCCAGTTCGACCAGCGGTACATTGCCTCAACGACCTCAACCACGACCGGTTCTTCTCCCCGATTGCGAATCTCGATCTCGAAGGTCTCCTGAATCATGTCCCGCGACGGGTGCTTGTAGAAATTCTTCTGCTTCCGCTCGCCCACAATATTGAAGGCATTCCCGAGGAAAACCTGGATCAACTCGTTCTTCGGGGTGTGCTCGATCTCGTTCTCCCCCGTAAACTCCATCTGCCCGTCACGATCCATCCGGTAGAAACGGATTCGCCCCGCAGGCAGGGCCACTCCCAGACCATTTTCCTCGGTGTTCTCAAACTCACGGTAAATCGCGACGTCTCCACGGGTGCCCGCCCCCACATCCGGGCTCAAATTCGGACGCCCGTAAAACCTCAGGCCGCTTCCCTCAAATACAAATCGCCGCCGCGTCTCAACCCTCTCCGCCCGCACAAATTCGACCTGCTTCGTCTCGCGATCCCGCAGGGTCGTCACCAGCGGGAGACTGTAGATGTGAAACTCATCGAAATCACGCCCCTCAACCTCCGGTGGGGGGGCGGGCGAGTATGCCAAGTCCGCCTGGATAGACCGCGCCATCATCACCTCCGGTTCGGAAACTTTATTCACTTCCCCCGCAATCAACTTCATCCGCGCATTCTCAAACGTCTTTCCTGTATTATTCTCGATCGAAACCCACCCCGTCATCGAAACCGCATCGCCCGATTCCGGAAGAACCAGATTGTAATCCGACCTCCAGGAAATGCCGCGCGTCAGGTAACTCAATTCGGCCTCAAGTGCCGCCTCCTCCGGAACAAACAACTTCCAGCTCAAGGTCGGCTCGAGAATCGAATCGTCTCCCAATCCCGGAAAGCGGGGTTCTCCCGGCAAACGGGTCAACAGCAGTCCGTCAACCTCGATCAGCGGCTCGAGGGTTTTCTCAAAAGTTCCCCGGCGGGCACCCCGCGCCATCACCGACCTCGGCGCACGCACAATTTTCCCGTCCACCACCGTCACGCGATCCCCCACAACCGTCTCGAAGGAAATCGTTTCTCCCTCAAACATTTGCAGCAACCCGTCCCGATCCACCGGATCCGCCCGGTAACTCTGCTCCACCACCCGAAGTTCAACCTCCCCACTCCGATCCCGCAGGATGACCGACTCGGGCTCCATTTGCGAGGTCACCCCACTGAAACTGACTTCACTGACCCCACCTCGCAGATCCAGAGCAACCCCCTCCCGCACGACCCCGAAATTATCGTTGTAGATCGTCAGGGACGGACCAACTGGAACCTCTGAGGAGGCAGAAACAGGAAGAGCCGCTAGCGCGGCAACGGTGATCGAGAGGGGCTTTTTCATGGAGGTAGAAGCTAAAGCGTCCCACCCTTCGATTGCACTGCCAAAACGTCGTGCCACGGTGACAATTTCCCCGCAGTTTGAAGCTCTTCGCATCCGCCTCAGCACCGAGAGGAACTCCATTGCAGTGGCTGCGCACCACCGGCAAGCAGATTCGCGCCCTCGCCTCGCTCGGAACGAAGTTCATCAACGCCTCACCGACCTGTCCTGAGCATGTCGAAAGACTCACCGACTCAACTCGGCCTCGATCCAGCGCCGGTGCGGACCCGCGATCGGAACCGATTGCAACCCTTCAACCGCGATCCATTCAAATTCCCCATCATCCACTTGATCCAGCCACGCTTCCAGACTCGCCAATTCACCCTCCCCCGGTACATGCAAATACTCCGTGATCCTTTGATGCGAAATACCCCTCTTTCGAACCAGAATCGCCCCGTTCCATTCATCCCCGGCCCATTTCGGCAGCTCCGGAATCTCCCAGAACCCCTCCAGCCGCTTCTCCTGTCCCCGTCGCTTCAACAAAACCAATCCCTCCCGGATCCAAAGCAACCGCCGTACCTTGACCTCCACCGCCTTGATCCGCTCGATCCGGGGCACCCGGTCCGCCCCAACTCCTCCCCCCAACCCGACCTGACACTCGCGGCTCCACGGACACAATAAACACTTTGGTGCCCGCGGCGTGCAAACCGTCGCCCCCAACTCCATCAACGCCTCGTTGTAAAGCCCCGCCCGCCCCCGGTCCAGCCGTTCCTCCGCAATCGGCCGAATCCGCGCGATCGCCTCCGCCCCACTTCGAAACACCTCCGTGATCCCCAAAAGCCTCGCGTAAACCCGCACGACGTTCCCGTCCACCACCGCCGCCGGATCTCCAAAGACCAGACTCGCCACCGCCGCCGCCGTATACGGCCCCACCCCCGGCAAGCTCTGCCATTCCGCCGCCGTTTCGGGAATCTTTCCCCTCGCGGCCAATTCCTTCGCCAAACGCTGGAGATTCCGCGCCCGGCGGTAATACCCCAATCCCGCCCAGGCCGACAAAACAGCATTCTCCTCCGCCGCCGCGAGGGCCTCAAAACCCGGAAACCGCTGCATCCATTCCTCGTAATACGGCAGGACCGTTTTTACCTGGGTCTGCTGCAACATAAACTCCGATACCACCGTTCCGTAAACCTCCCGCCGCCGACGCCAGGGCAAATCCCGCCCCTCCCGGCGAAACCACCCAATCAAACCGTCCGCGAGATCTTTTGTATCCATTTTATGGATACATTTTCCAAATCCCGAGCGTTTCCAACTGCCGCCCCGCCGCCGCCGCCCAACCGCGGTTCGCGACCGGGCTGGCCGGGCTTGGATGCAAAATCGTCCCGACCCGAAAGCCCTTCGGATCCTTCCCGAAAACCGCCTCAATCCGGGTTAGGGCGAAACGTCCCACCCCGAGAACCCATTCCGGCTCCAGTGCCCCCAGAGCCGCTTCCAAATGCGCATCGCAGGCCGCAAACAATTTTGCCGTCTGCTCGGCTGGAAACTTGTCTGGAGTCAGGTTTCTGCCACTTTCCCCCAGGAATGCCAACGGACAGTAATTCAAAACCATCCCGACCTTGAAGAAAGCGTCGACCGTCCCGAACCGGTCCCGGAAATAACCCCACAGCCGCCTCCCACTGACCTCGGACCGCTCACACCCCCATCCTTGAATCGGCCGTTTTGGATGCTCGCATTCCGGACGCCGAATCTGGCTCCGGATCCCCATCCAGTCGCGCACCAGACCGACCTCCCCAAAGGGCACCCCCGTCTGCATCATCCCCCAAGGGCCCGGATTCATCCCGACGAAAACAACTTCCTTCCCCGGCATCGCGCCCCGCCCGAGATACTCCGCGTGCGCATCCCAGGCATAATCGAGCGGATTGTAGACGAACCCCGGAAAACCATCCGGATCGATCCGCGCCATCTCGCCGCGCAGAACCCCGGCCGCACCAACCAACCCCGACGCCGAACCACTGCTCCCGCCCATCAATGAAACACCCTTCTGCCCTCGAGCGCATTCCGCAACGTCACTGGATCCGCATAGACGACCTCGCCCCCGCTCGGGAGACCAAACCCGATCCGCGAAATCCGCGCACCGCTGCCCTCCAGCAACTCCGCCGCGATGTAGTGGCAGGTCGCTTCACACTCAACGTCATTCGGCAACGCGAAAATCACTTCCGCGATCCCCTCACTTTCGACTCTCTTCCGCAATCCTCCCAGGTTCAGATCCTCCGGACCAACCCCGTGCAGAGGCGACAGACGCCCATGGAGCACATGGTAACGCCCCCGCCACGCTCCCGACCGCTCCATCGAGAATAAATCCGTTATCGATTCGACAATGCAGACAGAACTCGCGTCCCGCGACGCATCCCGACAAATCCCGCAATGCTCCCCCCCCTCCGAGAGGTTCCCGCAAATCGGGCAGCGCCCAACGCGATCCAGTGCCGTCCCGAGAGTCTCCACCAGACCTCGTCCCGACTCCGGTCGTGCCACGACCAGATGAAGCGCCAGCCTCTCGGCAGAACGATACCCCAGTCCGGGGAAGCTCTTCAATATGCCACAGAGATCCTCAAATGCCTTCGCCATCAGACCAAGGATCTACGCTTTGCCCTTATCGATCAACCTCGGGCCCACGAAAAAGTACTTTCCCCATCCGTGGACGCGCATTGTGCTCGAGGGCTTCGCGGAACGTTTCCAACCGATAAACCGCCTCGGTGTGGGAAACAAACACGCCCTTGCGGATCAGCTCGAAAACCGTCTCGTGCAAGTCCGCCCGTTCGAGTGCAGTCGCGTTTCGCATCCACCGATCCATCCAGAATCCGACCAGCTGAACGTCATTGAAAATCAAATATCGCGTTGGAAAACGAACCGCCTCGCCCGTCATCCCCCCAAAGGTCACCACCACGGCACCGTCACTACACGCCTTGATCATCCGCTCGACACTATGCCCCCCAATCGAATTCATCCCCAGACGGATGATCCCGTGGTCGATCCGGTCGCGCAGCGTCTTCGGATAGTCGGGTTCGGTATCCTCGTTGATGACCACATCGGCACCCATAGCAATCAGCGGTTCGATCAGCTCATTCCGGCGTACGATATTGACCGTCTTGACCCCCCAGCTCTTCGCGAGGGCAATCACTGCCTCCCCCACCGCCGAATTGGCCGCATTCTGGATGATCCAGTCACCCGGCTCAAGATTCACAAAATCGTTCAACAGGCGCACCGCCGTCGGCAAATTGACAAAAGCCCCCGCAGCTGCTTCCGCCGAAATATCGACCGGCACCTTTACGAGATCCTGTGCCAGCAGGCAGGAATAATCCCGCCAGACCCCGCGTGTCTCGGGCAACCGAACCCGATCCCCGATCGCAAAACCATCAACCTCTTCTCCCATCGCGATGATCTCGCCGATCCCCTCCCGTCCCCCTACCGCCGGAAGGTCACTCAAGCGGCCATACCGCCCCTGAATCATCCCGAGGTCGGATGGATTGATCGGGCTGAACAGCAATCGGACAAAAACCTCGCCCGTGCTCGGATGGGGCACGGGAACTGACTCTGATCTCAGAACCGTTTCGGGCTCACCGTAGGTGTCGTAACGTAGTATCTGGGTCTCGGCTGGAAGCATAATCAGACCTAATGGAGTCAGAAACCAGGATCAGGAACAATGCCAGAATCACGCCGAATTGAGAAAGCCCCGTCGTACGGACCCTGCCGGCCACACCCCCCCCTTGAGTCGCTTGAAAGGGTATCGGCCTCGAACCCCATGCCTCTCGGTCAGTCCGAAGGCACCTCAATCATCGCCGCCGAACGACATCAGGACTTGAATTAAATACCAAATCAGTAGTGCAACCGATGCAAACAACTGGAGGGAAGCTCCCACATATTGGTCCTCATCGTAGTGGTGAAGCACGTTCGAGGTGTCGTAAAGAATTGCCCCCGCTGCAAAGACGACCATTCCCCCGCTGAATGCCAGACCGAGGTTAAAGCCGAACACGATCCCCCCAACGATCAGCCCGAGGGCGACAAAAAAGCCCACCGTGAGGGCCGTGCGCAGAAAAGAAAAATCCTTTCGGGTGATGAAGACTGTCGCAGTGAGCCCGGCAAAGAGCAGCCCCGCCGTAACCCCCGCCTGCACCAGAAGTGTGCCGCTGCCGTCAAAGCCAATCGCAATCAAAACAAGGGGGACAAAGATCAGAGCCTCGGCGACAACATATAACCCAAGTCCGAGGTACTGTGTTTGCCGGGAGGCTCCGTGCGCCATCCGGGTGGCCAACCAGCCAACCAGCATGAAGCTCCCAAGCACTCCCAGCCACCCAAACGGGAGCTGAACGATTCGGATCGCCGCATCAACGATGAACGGCGTACGAATAAACAACGCGACCAGACCAACAAAGGCCAACAGCGCAAACGCGAGGTGCCCGTAGGTCCTCCGAATAAAAACTGCACGCCTGTCCGCGTCGTCCGATAACGTAAAAACCTGATGGTTGGGGGTGTCGGCTTGGTTCATGGGACGAAGTGTGGACCGGTTCAGAAGCGAGAGCCAGCCCGATTTGGAGAGAACAACCCCCGCAACGGAAACGTCACGATCACCACCCCCTTACATTAGAGCAATGAATAGCTGCATCCCGCTCGCTATCGATTTCGATTTGCGATGCGAAAGGTAACATCATTTTTGCATAGGATCCAAACCTCTCCCCATCATGCATTTATCAATCCATAATCGCCCCTCCGAAACTAATCCCTTGCCCCTGACACCCATCCATGAAGTCATCGGTCCACGGCGAATGAATCGCTTGATTTGATTATGGTAATAAAGCAAGAAACACCCTCTCCTGAAAAACTTCTTAAATCGAAGGATCAATCCTATGGAACAGATCCAACTGCGGTGCGGAGCACCGACAAATACGTTTCCGAGTACATCGGTGGATTCGTCGACAAGTGGGATGAGTTGATTGACTGGGATGCCCGCGCGAAAACCGAGGGATCCTTCTTCATTGACGAGCTAAAGAAACGCGGATGCCGAAAGATTCTCGATGTCGCGACCGGAACAGGCTTCCATTCGGTTCGCCTGATCGAAGAAGGCTTTGATGTCGTCAGTGCCGACGGTTCCCCCGTGATGCTGGCTAAAGCGTTTGAAAACGGGAAAAACCGTGGTCATATCCTGCGCACGGTTCAGGCTGACTGGCGATGGCTCAACCGGGACATCCACGGAAAATTCGATGCCGTTATTTGTCTTGGAAATTCCTTTACCCACCTTCACGAAGAACACGACCGCCGGAAGGCCCTCGCCGAATTTTACGCCGCGCTGCGTCACGATGGCGTTCTGATCCTCGATCAGCGAAACTATGACGGTATCCTCGATCACGGCTTTACATCAAAACACGTCTACTACTATTGCGGGGATCAAGTCCGGGCTGAGCCCGATTTCGTCGATGATGGGCTTGCCCGTTTCAAATACGAATTTCCGGACAAAAGTGTCTATTACCTCAACATGTTCCCCTTGCGGAAAAGATATGTTGAACGACTGATGTGCGAGGTTGGCTTCCAGCAGGTGACAACCTACGGCGATTTTCAGGAAACCTACCATCAGGATGATCCCGACTTCTTCGTCCACATTGCGGAGAAACACTACGAACTCGAAAGCGAGAAATGAGCGGCCCGTCCAACTACTCCGAAATCGTCGAGAAGGCCCGCCAGTACTACAACAGTGACGACGCCGACAATTTTTACTTCACTGTCTGGGGAGGTGAGGACATTCACATCGGTCTCTACGAGAACGACAACGATTCCATCCTTACAGCCTCGCGGCGAACCGTTGCCCGAATGGCAGATTGTCTTTGTGGACTCGCGGCGGGGGCCGCCATTCTGGATATCGGGGCCGGTTATGGCGGATCCGCCCGTCACCTTGCGAGGGAACATCGCTACCACGTCACTGCCCTTAACCTCAGCGAAGTCGAAAATGAACGGGATCGTAAATTGAACCAGGAACAGGGACTCGCCGATCAAATCGACGTTGTTGACGGTGATTTTGAAAACCTTCCTTTCCCCGATCAAAGTTTTCATGCGGTCTGGAGTCAGGACGCCATCCTGCACTCCGGCAACCGGCGGCGGGTCTTCGAAGAAGTGGACCGGGTCCTCCTTCCGGGAGGTCATTTCGTGTTCACGGACATTCTCCAACAAGCAGATGCGGATCCGGAGAAACTTAAGAACGTCTATCAGCGGATTCATCTCGACAATCTTGGTTCCGAAACCGCCTACGATTCTTACGCGACTGATCTAGGATGGAAAAAGATCGGGTTTGATGCCATGCCCAACCAGCTGACCCTCCATTACCAACGGGTGCATGATTCTCTCGTCGAACACCGCTCAAGTCTTGTCGGCACAATCAGTGAAGCCTACATGGACAGAATGCAATCCGGTCTTCAGCATTGGATACAAGCCGGGAAAGCGGGTCAACTGAACTGGGGAATCCTTCACTTTCAAAAGCCGCCGGGGTAAAGCCCCGGGCCTGTCCCGTCCCCAATCGCGGTGAACCTGATTGATCCCTCTACCAGTGTCGATATCAGGGAAAGGGCACACCGCCTGCCGCACGAAGCCACCCGGTAGCTTTCAACCAAGGCCAAAAAAAGGCCCTGCCTTCCTTTTGGGAAGACAGGGCCACAAGCCTGGCAATAACCTACTCTCGCGGGACAGCGTGGTCCAACTACCATCGGCGATTGAGGGCTTAACGGTCGTGTTCGGAATGGGAACGTGTGTTTCCCCTCATCTATGGTCACCAGAGATTTGGCCAGTGTCGGTCGCCGCCAGGCTGGAACCGGACACTATCGGAAAATAAAAGTTTTAACGTCATCAGGGGGATTTAACTGGCGCCCATTCATTGCTTTGAAGCAGAATGGTAATCCTTTGGATCATTAGTACCGGTTAGCTCAACGTGTTGCCACGCTTACACATCCGGCCTATCAACCTGGTGGTCTACCAGGATCCTGTAAGGAGATCTTATCTTGGGAGGAGCTTGGCGCTTAGATGCTTTCAGCGCTTATCTCTTCCGTGCATAGCTACCCGGCGCTGCCGCAGATACGACAACCGGAACACCAGAGGCACGTCATTCCCGGTCCTCTCGTACTAAGGAATGAACCCCTCAAATCTCCAACGCCCACAGCGGATAGAGGACCGAACTGTCTCACGACGTTCTGAACCCAGCTCGCGTACCA
>CAZFLQ010000031.1:0-22709 GCA_964519935.1 uncultured Puniceicoccaceae bacterium
TATTTAGTCGATTTGGTGCCGGCGGGGGTGGATCGTCGAACGAGCAGATTGGAGGTCAGCTCGGATACACCCAACAGTTGACTCGGAGTGTGCGCGGGACCTTGTTTGGCCGATACACGATGATTGACTACAACGAAAGCGACCGCGAGGATGACAATGTTTCTCTCGGGCTTTCCGGGGATTACACTTTCAATCGTTTCGTTTCATTCCGTGCCGGCTACACCTTCCGATACAACGAAAGTTCGTTTGATCTCCAGGACTACGAGGGGCATTTCGTTTCCGCGACGATTGCGGTTCGCTACTGATCCAATCGGCCACTCAAAACAGGACTGGTCTCGCATCGGCGATGTTCCCGCCCCACCTTGGAACCTGGAGACCTCTCCTCGGTCCACACTTTCCCCTTGGTATGAGTTTCCCGTTTACTAAAATCTTCTCCTTTCTGCTAGTCTTTGGTCTGGGCCATCTGGCAGCCCAAAACTCTGGCGATGGAGGTTCAGGAAACGACAGTGACTCGTCCGGTGCGCAAGGTTTCGTTCTACCCGAAAACTACAAGATCCAGACGAGTGACGAAATTCTCATCGAGGTTTTCCGCGAACCGGAGCTGACCAAGCAGGTTCGGGTGGAGGGTGACGGCTCGATTACGCTCCCGCTAATTGGCACGATCAAGGCGGCGAACTTGACGATTCCGCAGCTGCGCGAAAGCATCCGCAGCCTCTATGAACGCGACTACATTGTAGACCCCCAGATCACCGTGACGGTTGTGAGCTTTCGATTACAGTCTGTCCAGGTTCTGGGTCAGGTGAATCGGTCCGGAACCGTCCAGATACCGCCGGACGAGGATCTTTCTTTAGTGGATGCGATATCCCGTTCGGGAGGATTTACCCGCCTCGCCAAGCGTCGGGAAGTTACCGTCAAGCGAACTTTTGAGGACGACTCAACTGAAGTTTACAAAGTCAATGTCGACCGGATCATGACAGACCCGAATGTGGAGGATTTCATTCTCCGCGACGGAGATGTCATCTACGTCGATGAAATTCTAATCTAACGGTAAGTATATGGCGACTCCCAGCAAAGGTGGCGCCGGGGGCGATGAGTCGCATCCCGGGGCCGGTTACTCCTACAATTATGGTTATAACCTATCCGGTTATGGCGGTGAGTACGGTGGAGCTGAGGGTCCCCAAGGCCGTTCAATCGCAGACTACCTGATTCTCCTGCGCGAGCGGGTCTGGTATGTGGTTGTTATCTTCCTGGTGGTTTTCCTCGGGTCCGTTCTCTTCACGATGAAGAAGACCCGACAATACACGTCGACCGCAATGGTTCAGATTCTTCGAGACGCACCCAAGCCGATGCAGACCTCGGAGGTCAATCTGGACTTCATTCGATCCAGTGAGGATCTCAACACTGAGATCAACTTTCTGAGCAGCGGGTTGATCGTCGAGATGGTTGAGGAGAGGCTTCGGGGCGAAACGCGGGATCAGTTTATGCGTCCTTATTCCGGTGACTTGCTTTCAGGGCCTCTCAGTGCTGCGGAGATTCTTGGGCGTAATCGCAAAATCATCCCCCAGAGGATGAGTTTGAATGTCGCGGTTCAATATACCCACCCGGATCCCGATATCGCCGCACAGGTTGCCAATCTGTTCGCGGAGGAATACATGAACTCGAAATTGAATCGAGCAATCCAACAGACGATGAAGTCGATCGAGGATTTGTCTGAGGAACGTGAGCGGCAACGGAAGAAAGTTGAAGATCTTGAACAAGCCCTTGCAGATTTCAAACGCCAATATGGGACGACATCCATCGACCAGTCGGAAAATATCGTCCTCGGTGAGTTGCAGCAGGCGAAAGGCAATGCAGCAGCACTGATCTCCGAGGAACAGCGTGCAAGGACCCAGTGGAACCTGATCCAGGAATTTCAAGAGAGTGGCAAACCTCTCTATGAGCTGGACTTTATCGCTGCCCGACCAAGGGTGGCGACCCTTCTTTCCCAGCGGAGCGAGGCCCAAATTCAGATTTCGACGTTGGCGAAGCGATACAAGGAAAAGTGGCCGGCGATGGTGGCCGCGCGCGAGACGGAACGACAGATCCTCTCGGAACTTGATGAGGCGGTCCGGAGCGCGACCGCCGGCGTATATGCACGCTTGAGCGAGGTTCAGGCAAACCTCGAGAAGGCCCGGGAGTATATGGCGATAAAGGAGACAGAGCTTATCGACCTCGCCAGTCTCCGAACGGGTTACAGTTCGATTCTTCGAGACTATCAGGTCGCCGAGGCCGACTACCAGAGATTGGTGGCAAATCTTCGGGAGCGTGAGTCCGAGTCGAAATGGCAGAATGCCCGGGCGGAGATTATTGACCGGGCCCGTCCCCCCTCCCTCGACGATCCGAGCTCGCCCAATGTGAAGCTGAATCTGGCGATTGGTGCAGTCGGCGGTTTTGGACTGGGAATCGGTATCGCCCTCGCCCTTGGACTTCTCGATAATCGGGTCAAAAGTGCCTACGATATCGAGCAGGTGATCGGGTTGCCACTTTTGGGAATCGTTCCGCGGATGTCTGATCGGCTTTCGACGGCGGACCGGGCGCGTGCGGTGTTCAACAACATTGACTCGAAGGTTACCGAGGCGTTCCGGAGTATCCACTCTGCGATTAACCTCAGCGATCAGGGCCGGGTCGCTCAGGTAATCATGGCGACCAGTACGTTACCGGCCGAAGGGAAGACTTTTGCTACAATCAACCTCGCGCTGACCTATGCCGGACAGGGTCAAAAGACGCTGTTGATTGATGCCGACCTGCGTCTTCCATCGGTTGCGAAGACTTTTGGACTTCGCCCCGAAAAGGGTCTCCACTCGCACTTTTTCGGTGGGGATTCTTTGGATGAGATCATCGTGCGGAATGTCGCTCCCAACTGCGACCTTTTGCCGGTGGATCGGACGCCGGAGAACCCGACTCAAGTTTTAAACAGTGTCGAATTTGAAGAAATGCTGATCGAGCTTCGGCATCGGTATCACCGGATCATTGTTGATTCGCCTCCGGTCGGGGCGGTTTCCGACCCGCTCTGTCTGTTATCGCTGGTGGACGGGTTGGTCTACGTGGTGAAATTCAATTCGGTCCGCCGCAAGGCGGCGAAAACTGCGGTTCGGCATCTTCTCGATGCGGAAACGCCTGTGTTTGGGGCTATCCTCAATAGTATCAGTGCAAAGATGACCGCTTACTATTATTCGCATTATTACGATTACGGATACCGCGATTACTACGTATCAAGTGCCCGCCAGCGGTTAACCGAAATTCGGGATGAAAGCACCGACGTCGACGAGGAACGGAAGCCTCGATCCGGCTCGTCGGCGGGTTCCCCGGTTCTGAGGCGCTGATATGAATACGGGCTTCGGTGGTTTCGGGTAGGATCAGTCCCGAGAGAATTCAAGCGCGTACCCGCATCTTCTCGGCGCGCCAGACGGACGCTGCCCGAATGGCGTCGTCCTCGTATGAACCACTCACGAGCACGTAGTCGTAGGTGTGTGCCGATTCCATTTCGCGGAGTGCGTTTTCCATCCGGTATTCGATTTCATCCTCTGGATCTCGTCCCCGTCCGATGATCCGGCGACGGAGTTCTTCGATGGAGGGTGGTAGGATGAAGAGGGTTGTCATGCGGTCGGCGAGAAGCGGGCTTTTGCGCGCTTTGCGGCGAAGAGTATTCGCCCCCTGGACATCAATGTTCAAAATCAGGTCGGCGTTTGCCTGCAGGGGCGCAAGCACTGAGGCAATCGGCGTTCCATAGAGGTTTCCGTGTACCTCAGCCCACTCGAGAAAATCACCTGCGGCGACTTTCTCCTGAAACACATCCGTCGAGAGAAAATGATAGTCAACCCCGTCAATCTCCGATCCGCGGGATGGCCGGGTGGTTGCGGTGATGACCCGCGCAATCGTGGGAAAGGTTTCCTGCAGCCGCTTGCAGATCGTGGTTTTCCCAGAAGCGGCCGGACCAGAGATCACCAGCAGTCGCCCATCCTTACGAGTGAATTTATCGAAGCAGTCCATCATGAAGTGGCTGCCCCGAGACAGGCAAAACCTGTTACGAAGACGAGGAATCCGATGCCGGTGATCGCTCTGCCATAAAGTTTGCGATGACCAGCGGTTGCTTCCAGTCGCTCTGACCATCGAAGAAAATGGTAAGGTGATGCTCCCAGAATGATTCCGCAGATGATCAAAAAATAGGTCCATGAAACCAGGGTGAGGCGGGCGACAGGTTCCTGCAGGTAAGCGGACTGAAGCAATTCATTTGCCGAAAGGAGGATGATTACGGCAAGCCCGCGAACTGCCAGAAAATCCGGGACATAACGGAATGCGCCGATTCCGCAAAAGAGAAAGAGTCCGAAGAGCCAGTAGCGGTAGGCACCGAAATCGGCCTCGCCCAACTGTAGCACGTGCCAAAGAAACCAGCCCAATCCGGAACCAAACAGGGCGATTGCCCAGCTTTGTGAACGCGGCATCGTCTGTAGCCAAGTCATCAGATGACGTTGGTTTCGAAAGAGGAAAACGCCGAACGTGGCTGTGATCGCGCCAACGATCCACATGGAAAGAGAAAGGGGAAGATGCATGTCGTTTCGTGTCAACCAGCATGGTGGGGAAGAGACTCAACACCTGCCAGTTCAAGTTCGCCGCTGAGTGTGGTGACGGTCGAGTTCATAATCCTGACCGGAACGAGTTCGCCGACGAGCCGTTTAGTGGCTGGGAAAACCACTTTGCGGTGGGTCCGGGTACGACCGGCAAACATCCCCTCTCCTCTTCGGGCAGCTCCTTCAACGAGAATTTCGTGGACCTTGCCGATCTCGCCTTGGTTACGTCGGAGGCTGTGACGATGGAGAATTTCAAGAAGATCCTGGTTTCGGGATTCCTTGATGGTATCGGGAACATCGTCGGGTTTTCTGGCTGAGACGGTTCCGGGTCTGGGGCTGTATTTGAAGATGAAGGCCATGTCGAACCCGATTCGGTCGAAGACGGTGCGGGTTTGGGCAAAGTCGGCCTCGGTTTCTCCGGGAAAACCCACAATAATATCGGTCGAAAAGGTGATGTCGGGAACGATCGCGCGAAGGTCGGCCACAATCGCTTCGAATTTCGCGACCGTGTAAGGACGCCTCATCTCTTTTAAAATTCTGTCGCTACCGCTTTGGAGGGGGAGATGGACATACTCGCAAAGTTTCGGAATGTCCCGGTAGGCTTCTATCAGATCGCGACGAAACCCGCGCGGATGCGGGGAGGTAAAGCGGATTCGCTCAAGGCCGCGAAGATCGTTTACCTTTTCGAGCAACTGGACGAACGGGCTTTTCCCGTTCACGGTGGGAAACTCGTATCTGCCGTACTGGTTTACGATCTGACCAAGGAGGGTTACCTCGCGGGTTCCGGACGCGACTAATTCCTCGACCTCTTCGACGATCGCCTCCATTGGACGGGAACGTTCGGCCCCGCGGGTTTTCGGAACAATGCAGAAACTGCAGCGCATGTTGCAGCCTTGCATGATGGAGACAAAGGCAGAAACCTCGCGTCGTCCCGAAATGTGGTCTCGAATGGTATTTTCGGAACCAGCCTCATCTCCGGTGTCGAGGAGTCTAAGGTGCCCGTTCTTATGCTGTAGAGGCTGAGCCGAGCTGACCTCCGGGCCGTTCGCGTCCGTCGAAACAGAGCGGAGTTGATCGAGATAGTCGGGGGTACGGTGAAATTTTTGGGTGCCGACAACGAGGTCGAGGTCCGGCAGTTGATCGAGCAGGTCTCGGCCCCGGTTTTGGGCCATACAACCGAGAATTCCGACCAGAAAAGACCGATCTTTCTTCTTCCGGCGCAGTAGGTGTCCGGCTTTTCCGATCGCTTTTTGTTCTGCCATCTCGCGCACTGAGCACGTGTTGAGGAGAACGATGTTGGCCTCGTCTTCGTTTGGAACGATCTCATAACCACGTTCGCTGAGAAGCGCGGCAACCGCTTCGCTGTCCCTTTCGTTCATTTGACAGCCGTAGGTTTTGATGTGGACACGATTCATTGATGACGGAAAGGTTGGAACCGGACAGCGGGCATCAGGTTTCGATTTCGATCACAAACCGGAACCCGATCAACCTGCTGCGTTCCGTTCGCGGTGTCAGGGCTGGTTGGGCGGTATTGATCACCGAGAGAAGATCGCGGATCGTACCTCCGTAGGTAAAGGTTGTTCCGGAAGGGCTCGCGAGCGTCCACTCAGCGACGTTCCCGAGAAGATCATAGAATCCAACCGGGTTAGGCTTGGAACTGGCGACGGATTGGGGAGTCGAGCTTCCGGCTTGTGAAGACCAGACCCGTTCAGGATTCCCGGTTTCGGCCCGATTCCCGACTGCCCGGTCCATTTCTTCGACCGATGCGAGGCGCACCCTTCGCGCGAGCAAGATTCCGAGCAAATCACAGAACTCGACGGCCTCTGCGTAGGTCACGGACTCGACTGGCTGATTGAGTCCAACTTCGCGGCTGGGGTTGCTGCCGATCACGATTTCATAGAGCCACTGAGGAACCTCGGAGCGAAACATGAGAAGGTTTCCGCTTGTAACGAGACGTATGCTCTGGCCGTAGACAGCGTCTTGGATCGGGCCCAGGTCGTTGCGTCGGCTGGCGAGATAGTTGGTCCGACGTTCGATTGGAGCAAGCGGGTGGGTGGAGCCGATGTGGCGGGTCCGGTAAATTCGAATCTGCTCCCGCAATTGATCCACGCGGTCAATTGCCTCAGCAACATTCCTTCCGCGAAGGGCGTCCGTGAGTTTTGAATCGGCTTCTTCGATTTTTTTAAACGCAATCAGAGAACGGGCGTCCGCAGCTTGCTGTCGAAGGGTGGATTCACGTTCGCGCGACGCGTAGTAACTTCTCGGATATTCTCGATTGAGGTCAGCCTGAGTTTTCTCAGCGCGTTCGAAGAGTCGGGCAGCTTCGTCATAAAGGCCTGATTCGAGAGCGACCTCCGCTTGTTTAGTGATAGACTCAACCTTACTGAAGATCGGACCGGAAATGACGGAGGCCTCTTTGTCTCGGAGGGTCGTCGAGCGTCGCAGGTCGCCCAATTGTCCAACCGGGGAATTGACGTTGATGTATTCCTGGATCTCGGCGGACTCTTGAAAATGCTTTTGGGCGAGTTCCCAGTTGCCCTCTGCCAGTGCGGCATCCCCCTCAGCCTCCAGTCGCAGGCTTCGGTCTTTAAGAGGACGCATTTCGAGAAACTCAACTTTGCGCTTGAGCGATGAAACCCGTTGAGGGGAGTGAGCTGAGCTATCGCGGAAATCTCTTTGGATCTGTTCACGGATTCGGAGTGCCCGCTGAAAGAGTGGAAGTGCTTCATCGGGACTTTCGCTTTCGATGGCGGCGGCCCGTTGTTCGAGCTGCGCGGCCTCCTCGGCAAGTTCGCGCCCCTTGAGATCGTTGATTCTTCTTCTAAGGCGGTCGCGCTCGGCCTCAAGCCCAAAATCCCGACTGCCGAGGGTGAGAATGACTTCGTTCATCCCCTCGAGAGCCCGCTCAAGCAAGGCGACGTCGCCAGCGGTTGCCTCATCCCGGGAGACGAGGGCGTCGTAGGTCTCGATCAGCTCCCGACTTGTCTTCAACCGGGGATCGGTGTCGGGGGTTCCCGAGCGAAGCTGCGCCAGATCGGAATCGGTCACGACCTCGGTGGGACCGAGTGAGGCGAGGAAATAAATGAGCGCGAAAAAGCATCCTGCACCGAGAAGCGCAAAAAAAACTTTTAATCCAGCCGTTCGATTGTAGAGGTGTGACATCGCGTTGGGAGTGAATTGGAAACTGAAGTTCAAACACCAAGACTCCATTGAGTCAAAGGTTGTTGCATTGGGAAAGAGTGGCTGACTCGATAAAACCGTGTTTGCTTCTTGTACAGTCGTTGGGGTGGGTTTACTCGGTGCTTCCGTCGGGATGGCCGTGTCCGAGAGAGGCCTCGCGCGTAGTGTGCGGGTCTGGGCCCGCCGGGAGGAAACACGCGAACAGTGTTTGAACGCCTCGTGGTGCGCGGGTGCGGAAAAGAGCCTGCGGGCCGCGGTTGAGGGTGCCGACCTCGTCGTCATTTGCACCCCGGTTGATGTGATCGTGGAAAACCTGCGGGAGATTGTGCCGGCGTTGAGTGGTGCGTCTCTGGTGACGGATGTCGGCTCGACCAAGGCGGTGATCTGTCGGGAGGCGCGGGCGGCGATTGCAGATGCGGACGGGGCTTGCTTCATCGGATCGCATCCAATGGCAGGGTCGGAGCGTTCGGGGATGGATGCTGCGCGGGCCGATTTGTTTGATCGTCGACCCTGCCTGATCACCCCAATGGAGGGGGATGACGATGCGGCGATCTCCGCCTTGCGGGCTTTTTGGGGGCGCCTGGGGATGCGGGTTCATACGATGACGCCGGACCGACACGATGAAATCGTCGCGATTGTCAGCCATTTGCCGCACCTTGTGTCGTCTTCGCTGGCGGCGTTCCTGGATCAAAGGGGAGGTGGTCTGCGGGGGTTCGGGGGTGCCGGCCTCGCCGATACGACGCGCGTCGCGGCAGGTGATCCGGGGTTGTGGCGGTCGATCGTTGATCAGAATCGCGAGGAGGTTTTACGGGCACTGGGCGGTTTTGACGAAGCGCTGCAGCGGTTGCGGAGGGCTGTCGTGAACCATGACGATCTGGAGTTGCTCAGAATCCTCGAAGAGGGTAAGCGGTTTCGGGATGGTTTGTAATTCCAGCAGCGAGAGTGGTGGATTTGTCGGGAACGGCGACGCATCCGTTCACCCGGTGGTCCCGTTTTCCAATGGGGGAACGTTATGCGCAACGGTTCCGGGGTCGAAGAGCCTCTCGAACCGCGCGCTTATGTTTGCCGCGATGATTTCCGGGGAGGTTTTGTTGGATGGGGTGCTCTTCAGTGATGATACCCTGATCGCAATCGATTGTCTCGAGCGGCTTGGGGTTGATGTGGACGCAGTCCCGGGATCTGCGCAGTGCCGGGTGCGGGGGAAGGGGCGTTTCGACGTCGAGGAGGCGGATTTGTTCGTCGGGAATGCCGGAACCGTCGCCCGTTTCCTGCCTGCGGTTCTGGCGGTTGCGGGTTCCGGTCGTTTCCGAATCGATGGAACGGCGGAAATGCGCCGTCGGCCGATTGCGGGATTGATGGAAGCACTGCGAGGGATGGGTGTTTCGGTCCGTTGGTTAGGTGAAGACGGCTATTTTCCGTTGGAAATGACGACGGGGGTTATCGTGGGGAATTGCTGGGAGGTCGATGCGGCGAGGAGCAGTCAGATCCTCTCGGCGCTCCTGATGGCTGCGCCGCTTGCGGGACGGCCGATTTTAGTTCGACTTCTCGGTCAAACGGTTTCCTGGCCATTCGTCGAGATGACCCTCGCAATGATGCGGGAGTTTGGGGCGGTGATTGAGGTGGGGGAAGATCAACGGGAGTTTCGGGTCGAAGCGACAGGGTATCGCTGGAACAAATCCTCGGGTTACCGGATCGAGCCGGACGCGACGGCGGCAAGTTACTTCATGGCCCTGCCGCTGGCGGTCGGGGGTGTCGTCAAGATGGGTGGAATTGTTCGCGCGGGGTTGCAGGGTGATATCGCTTTTTCCGATGTTCTCGGATCTCTCGGTTATCGCATTGAATGGACGGGCGAGCGGGATCTTTCGATTTCCTGGGAGGGTCCGAGTTGGCGCGATCCAGTAAAGCTGTCGGCGATCCGAACCTTTGATTTTAATGCGATCTCGGACACCTTCCTGACATTGGCGGCGATCGCCCCCCTCCTCCCCCACCCTGTCAGGATCGAGGGAATCGGGCATACCCGTGCGCAGGAATCGGATCGGATTGAGGCGATCGCGGAGGGGCTTCGGCGTTTGCGGCAGAGAGTCGTCACCGAATCGTCGGCACTGGAGATTCACCCGGATCCTGTTGGCTTGCGGGCGGCGGCTTCGGAGGGCGTTTCCATTCCGACTTGGAGGGACCATCGGGTCGCGATGAGTTTTGCGATATTGGGCTGTGCCGATCTGTGCGAAACGGGTCAGAGCTGGCTGAGGATCGAGGACCCGGGGTGTGTTGCGAAAACGTTTCCAGACTTTTTCAAGTGTCTCGAGGCTCAGAGGATCGGAGGCGGCCAGTGATCCGGGTGACGATCGATGGTGGTGCTGCCTCAGGTAAATCGTCGACCGCGAGGGGGGTGGCCGAACGGCTTAACCTCGTTCATGTTGACACGGGATCCCACTACCGGACGATTACTTTTTACGCCTTGAACCAAAACATTGATCCGGACGACGAGGTGGCCGTGGGGGAGTTTTTGAGGGAACTGCGTCTCGAGACGGTCATGGAGGGCCGCAGTGCTGTCCTCGTGGTTAATGGGGTGCGTCTGCGACGCGAGGATCTCCGGAGCGATAAGGTCAATCGAGCGGTTTCGACATTCGCGGCACGGCCGGAATTGAGATCTGTCTTGCTTCGCTATCAGAGATCCATTCCGACGGAGGTCGACCTTGAAGTCTATTCCGGTCTCGTCGTCGAGGGGCGCGATATCGGATCGGTCGTTTTTCCAGATGCGCCCTACCGTTTTTTTCTGGAAGCCGATCCGACTACGCGTGAGTCCCGCCGGGCTGCGCAGGGCGAAGCGGATTCAATCCGGGACCGGGACGCGACTGACAGTGGGAGAAAATCAGCACCACTGGTGTGTCCGGAGGGGGCGGTGCGGATTGACACTGGGGAACTCGATCTTAACTCGGTCATTGATTGGATATGCAACAGAATCGAACACACCCGGTCTACCTGCTGATCTGGTCGTTCAGTCGGTGGTTCTTCGTAACCTGCTTCCGTTTTTCGGTTCAGGGCGTTCACCGGGTGCCTCGTGAGGGCGGCTTTATTCTCGCCTCGAACCATGCGAGTTTTTTCGACCCACCCGCTCTCGGATGCGGCTTCCCTCGACCGGTTCACTACTTTGCAAGGAGGACACTCTTCAAAGGATTCTTCACTTGGCTGCTTCCTCGTCTGAACACGATTCCGGTTGATCGAGACGGGGCATCTGATGTGACCGCATTGAAGACTGTATTCCGAACCCTGAAGGAAGGGCATGGGATAATTTTTTTTCCGGAAGGCACCCGTTCCCCGGATGGCTTGATTCACGGGGCAAAGAAGGGAATCGGAATGATTGCCTGCAAGGCCGGCGTTCCGGTCGTCCCTGCGAGGGTTTTCGGGACCTATGAAGCGTTCTCCCGCCATCATCGGGTTCCACGCTTTGGACATCCGGTACGGGTTGTCTACGGCAGTCCCCTACCCGCCTCGGTTTTTGATCCTGGTCGATCCGATCCGGATCGCTACCAGAAGGCCGCTGACCGGATTCTCGCAGCGGTTGCGGCAATCTCGGAGCCAAGGAATCCGGTCGTGTAGGCGTCTACTGGTTTTTGGCGGTCCGCTCAGGCCGGGTTTTTGGCGGCTGTTTTCAGGAGGTCCCGGCTTGCCCTTTGGAGCTTTTTGAGGCGGTTGCGGACACCAGCCAATTGGGCGGCGGGAATCCGATCAACAAAGAGAACACCGTTGAGATGGTCGATCTCGTGTTGGAGGCAGCGGGCAAAAATCCCGTCGGCAAATAACTGGTGGGTGATCCCGGCAGTATCTTCATATTCGACCCTTACGGCGAGGGGACGGACGACATCCAGATGTATATCCGGGATCGAGAGACATCCCTCCCGGTAGGGTCCGCGTTCGGGACTTTGATCCACGATGCGGGGATTCGCGAGAGCGAGGGGCATAAGAACATCCAGCGGCACCTCCCGCTCGTCATGGAAAACCCGGGATCCTGGTTCGGCGAGGAGGGATACATCGACGATACAAAGTGAGCAATCGAGGTTGATCTGAGGGGCAGCCAGGCCAATGCCATCAGCGGCCCGCATCGTTTCAACCATGTCTTCAACCGTTTTCTGGAAATTTGCATCGAAGTTTTCAACTGGACGGGTAGTTCGACGGAGAACGGGCTCTCCATAGAGGGTCACGCGATGGATCATGATCGTATTAACGGTTCGTGGGTACGGGTTGAAGCAATCCTCTTCTCGGTCGCCGATGGAGGCGGTTGTACCGGGAGGCGGCAGGTCACGCTAAGTCCGCGTCCGGGGAAGCTGGTCGCCTCGACCCGACCACCATGGAGCTGGACGGCATGTTTGACAATACTAAGACCCAATCCGGTACCCCCTTTTTCCCGTGAACGTCCTTTGTCAACCCGGTAAAAGCGTTGAAAGATCCGCTCGGTATCCTGTCGGGGTACCCCTACCCCATCGTCTTCAATGATGAGAAGAATTTCGTCGTCGGAGGGGTTCCGATCAACGCGAACGCGGATATAGGTGTAGGTCTCTGCGTAGCGGAGCGCATTATCGAGAAGATTTCGAAGGATCTGGCCTATCTGCATGGGGTCGGCCTGGATAATCACGGGACCATCAGGGAGCAAACACTCGAAGGGATCTTCAGTCGTGCCAAGATGCTCGCGGTAGTCTTCAACGATAGTTAGGACAAGGGATTTGAGGTCGGTACGGGCAATGTTGAGAGCGGTGTGTCCGGCCTCGAGCCTTGAGAGCGAAAGGAGATCCTCAACCAGAGCGGTCAATCTTTCGATGTTTCGATGGATTTTCGCGAAAAAAGAAAGCCTTTTTTCCTCGTCGAGCTGTTCGTAGTCATTGGCGAGGGCCTGCGCGAATCCCCGAAGAATGGTCAGAGGGGTTCTCAGTTCATGAGAAACATCCGCAACAAAGTCGCGGCGAACTGTCTCAAGTTCCTGAAGCCTGGTTATATTGTTGATTATCAATACGATATCCGACCTCCGCGATTGTTCGGTAAGGAATCCGGTGACCTCGAAAAACCCAATTCCACGGGACGTTTGAATCTGAGCAGGACTGCGCCGAACCTGCTGACCTGCGCGGATTTTGTGGATCAAATCAAGGAAGGCAACCGACCTCAGCTGCATTTCAATTCGGCTACCAGTGTCCGGGTTGATCGACAGATCAGACTCGGCGGCCCGATTGCAGCGAAGAATACGGTTCTCCGGGTCGATCACGATCATCGATTCCTGCATCGCATCAATAACCTCCCGTGCGTTTTTTTCGCAGGTGTGGTAGCGGCGTTCGAGGGTGGTGAGATCATTGTTAATGTGTTCGAGGGCCCGGTTGATCCGGCGAACGTGAAAACGGTGAAGGAGGCGTTCGGGTATTTCGAAGAGCGGGAAAAATCCTGATTCGGCTGCCGATGCGACCTCGTCAAGAACCCGACGAACCGCACGAAGGCGCAATTGTTGAAAAACAACCAGACCGGCAAGAAGGATGATGAGGATGAGCGAAAATTGAGTCACGTTAGATCAAGAGATCAGTTCTTTCAGATTCGCGATGAATTTGGAACCTCGTAATCTTTGGCTCGACCACAAGGTGATCTCGACACGCGCCTTCGGATTGGAAAACGAATCGGTCTCGGGTTCCCCCGCGCTGCCGGGATTCCTTGTAAAAAGTGTTTTCTGAGGACCGCTTGACGGGATCGCCCATCTGTACTCCTACTCGGAATCGGATACAGCGTTCGATTCAATCTTCGGGTCAATGATTCGATATCCGACCCCGCGAACGGTTTCGACGATGTTAGCGTGTTCTCCCAGTTTCTCACGCAGCCTCCGAATGTGTGTGTCGACCGTGCGAGTCTCGGTGGACGCCTCGTAATTCCACACCTTTGAGAGGAGGATTTGTCGGGATTGAACACGGTTCTTGTTCTCCATCAGGAGCTGCATCAGTTTAAACTCAGTGGCAGTTAGGAGAACGGGTGTGCCGTCGATCGAAAGTTGGTGTAAGTCTTTATCCGCAACAATGTGACCGACTTGAATTTTTCGTGAATTTTTCGCTCCGGCCTCGCTCACACGGGTCAGGATTGCCCGGATCCGAAGAATGAGTTCCCGCGGGTCAAAGGGCTTCGGCAGATAATCGTCGACACCGGTCTCAAATCCCTTCACGCGGTCAGCGGTTTCCCCTCTCGCCGTCAGGAAAATCACCGGTAGGACCCGCAGATCATCGTCCGACTTCATCATTTGCAGGATTTGAAGTCCCGACAGTTCGGGCATCATGATATCAAGGATAATCAGGTCGGGCTCGTAAACACGGGCCCGACCCAGAGCCCTGACAGGATCGTTGATGGTTTCAACGTCGAAGCCTGCCGATGCGAGCTGATACTGGAGCAAATCGGTCACATCCGGTTCGTCATCGACGACGAGAATGCGGGCAGAAGATTCCGGTGACATATCGAAAGATTTACATTCATAAGGTAAGAATGCGATCATTCTGATTCGTTTGGAGTTTGAGGTATCGCTTCTGTAAGGCGTTAATAAACAAAGGCTTAAGGAATTTGAAGCCTTAGGCCTGGAAGTTTTGGCGACAATGTAACAATTCCAGGAACAGACTTTCCGCGCCTAGGCAACGGGAGAACGATCCTCATTCGCCCCGAGTCGAATCAAGAGGATCGATATGTCGGCAGGGTTTACTCCGGAAATTCGATTCGCCTGGCCAAGAGTTCGAGGTCGGATGTGCGCTAGTTTTTCGACACTTTCCGCGCGTAACCCGCGCACGCTGCGATAATCGATAGCTTCTGGAATGAGAACGCGGTCCAGGTGGCGCAACTTACTGATCTGACGTTCTTCTCGCTCGATATATCCCTTGTAAACGACCCGAAAAACGATCTCGTCGCGAATCGCGGTGTTGAGTTGCATGAACTCTGGACAGGCTGCTTCAATTGACTCGTTGCGTCGAAGAATCTCCGCGAGCGTCCCTGATTTCGTCCGTGTGGTTTCAAGTTTTTGAACCCATTCACGGGTATCTTGAATCTTGGAACGAATGCGTCCTTTCCGATCTTCGGGAATCAACGGCAAATCCTCAATTCGGGGGAAAAGGCGATACTCGGCACTCCCATGATTCAAGAGTAACCGGTGTTCGGCGCGGCTGGTGAACATTCGGTAGGGTTCGGAAGTACCCTTGGTCACGAGATCGTCGATGAGGACACCGATGTAAGCTTGATCGCGACGCAGAACGATGGGTTGGATCCCGAGAATCTTGCAGGCTGCGTTAGCTCCGGCGAGAAGCCCCTGCCCTGCCGCTTCCTCATATCCGGATGTTCCGTTGATCTGACCAGCGAAATAAAGATTCTCTACCTTTTTGGATTCTAAAGTTGGAAAGATTTGGGTCGGAGGCGCAAAGTCGTACTCTACCGCATAGGCGGGGCGAAGCATCTTGACGTTTTCGAGTCCCGGAAGAGTTGTAAGCATCTCGGCCTGGACGTCAAAGGGTAAGCTGGTCGAAAGGCCGTTGATATACCACTCGTCCGTCGCCCTGCCCTCGGGTTCCAAATAGATCTTATGGCTGGGCTTGTCTGCAAATCGGACGATCTTATCCTCGATGCTCGGACAGTATCGTGGTCCGACCCCCTCGATGATTCCGCCGTAAAGGGGTGATCGGTGAAGGTTCGCGCGAATGAGCTCCTCGGTCGCGGCGGTGGTTTCAGTTGCCCAACACGCATGGCTGATGGATCCCGGCGTCCACCCGGACTGTTCCAAGCCAGACCGTTCCACGTGGAACATGGATGGATGTTCGGGGCTGGATTGTTCCACGTGGAACGGTGAAGCGTTCTCCTCGCGGGTATCCCAGAAGGCGAAGAGGACCGGATCTTTGTCTGCGGGTTGCCGTTCGAGGTGAGAGAAATTGATTGAGGATCCCTGGATGCGGGGGGGCGTTCCGGTTTTGAGTCGCTCTAGTTCGATCCCCGCCTTCAGAAAGGAGTCTGAGAGGGTCTCTGCGGAGAAATCGCCGAGTCGTCCACCACGATTCCGATTGTCGCCAATATGCATCAGTCCACGCAGAAAAGTTCCCGTGGTCACAACGACAGCTTTGGCATAAAAAGGTATGCCGAGACTGGTTTCGATCCCCACGACGCGACCTCTTTGATAGATGAGTCCGGAAACGACCGCTTGAAAGACGGTCAGGTTCTCTTGAAGTTCAAGAACGTGTTTCATTCGGAATTGGTAGGCCTTCTTGTCGCATTGGGCGCGTGGGCCGCGGACGGCGGGGCCTTTCGAAGCGTTCAGGAGACGGAACTGAATCGCAGTACGGTCCGTATTGACTGCCATTTCCCCACCCATCGCGTCGATCTCCCGAACCATATTTCCTTTGGCAAGTCCTCCGATCGCCGGGTTACAGGACATCTGCGCAACTGTATCGATGTTGCCGGTCAGGATGAGCGTGTTGACGCCCATGCGGGCACTTGCGAGGGCGGCCTCGCAACCAGCATGGCCAGCCCCGCAGACGATCACGTCGTAGGGATGGGTCGGTCCAAATTCGAGAGCGCGGGTCATTTTCCGATGCAAAATGTTCTAAAGAGCGCATCGAGCATCCGCTCGTTGTCAATCCGGCCAACAATTTGGCTGAGAGCGGCGAGAGCATCTCGGAGCTCGGTCACCACCAGTTCGGTTTCAGTTCCGGAAGCAAGTTGCTCGCGCGCGAGGCCAAGGTGGTTGGCCGCTTCGCGAAGGTGGGCACAGTGTCTTTGGTTGTATAAAACGCGATCAGCGGCGTTTCCGAAGATTCGTGTGCGGATACGGGCGCTGATTTGGTCGCGAAGAGATTCCATCCCATCGCGAGTTTGGGTTGATATTCGAACCGAAGGGCCAATAATCGAGTCCCAATCGAGGGGTGGGTTATTCGAAAGGTCGGATTTGTTGAAAATAACAATCGTGCGTTCGTCTGCGAGAAGCGGGGTGAGGCGGGCGGGTAGGGGGGTGGGGTCGGATTGGTCGACGACGAGAAGAACGAGGTCAGCGTGGCGGATTTCCCTTTCGGTCAGGGCGATCCCCTCGTTTTCCAGCCCGGTGGCATTATCCCGTATTCCTGAGGTATCCAAAATATGGATACGCCATCCGCCAATCGTGATATCCTCTCCAATAAAGTCGCGGGTGGTCCCCGGCTCGGGGCTGACGAGGGCGCGGGTCTGGCCGTAAAGGAGATTGAGGAGACTGCTCTTGCCCGCGTTGGGGGGGCCGACAATCGCCGTGCGGATCCCGTTGTGGAGGAGCTCGCGGAGATGTCCGGTGCTTTCCATTTCGACCAGACTGGAATGAAGTTTTCCAAGGTCTCTAAGGGGGCCGTTGGAATCCTCGGGGGGGAGATCTTCATCCGGAAAGTCAATGTACGCTTCGAGGTGGGCAATCACCGCGAGAATCTCTTCGATTCGCTGGTGGATTTCGTCGCCGAGACCGCCGTCGAGCTGGCGGCGAGCGGCAGCCACGGCTGCTTCAGAACGTGCGGCAATCAGGTCTCCGACCGCTTCCGCCTCAGTCAGATCGATTCGTTGATTGAGGTAGGCGCGTCGGGTGAACTCCCCGGGTTCGGCCAGACGGCACCCTCGCCGGGTCGCGTCGTCGAGGATGCTTTGGAGAATCAGGGGGTTGCCGTGAGCCGAAAATTCGAGGGAGATTTCGCCCGTAAAGGAGGAGTTGTGCGGAAACCAGGTTACGAGGCCTTCGTCAAGAATAACACCCTCAGGGTCAAACCATGAGCGCAGACTGGCGCGGCGGGGTGGGGGTGGATTCCGGAAGACCTGATGTAAAAGGTTTCCCACAAGGGGACCCGAGATCCGAATGATCCCGAGGGCTGAGGGGGCAAATGGTGTCGCCAGGGCGACAATGGTGTCATCGATGAATTCCACAAAACCAGTCTGTTGAGAATCCAGGTGCTTTCAATCATCTGTTTCGGGAACACGGATGTTCAGCCGCAAAGGCAATGATTTCCTCTGGGCTGGCCGTAGCGGTACCTACCTTCCCGACGACGACGCCCGCCGCGCAGTTTGCAAAGGGTATTGCCTGAGCGGGGGAAAGCCCGATCAGGGTTGCTGCCATCAGGGCCGCAATCACGGTGTCACCGGCACCGGAAACGTCATAGACCTCGCGGGCGTAGGTCGGGAAGTGCGCTATGACGCGACCATTGTGGCAGTGAACCATTCCCTCGGCACCGAGGGTAATGATGAGGTTCCTGGGGGCGAACCGTTCGTGTATCCGGGCCGCAAGCATCTCGATCTCTTCGGCATCTCCACGGAGACATGTTGACATTCCCGCCAGCTCGTGGGCCTCCACCCGGTTCGGCGTAAGCAGGTCAATCCGTTCGATCGGTGCGAGGCGGGAAGGCTTGGGGTCGTAGGCGAGGGGGATTCCCTGTTCGGCACAGAGATCCCTCGACGCGCGTGCGAGAGCAGTTGTGATGACGCCCTTGCCATAATCGGAGAGAATCATTCCGTCGAGGGTTGGCGCGATTCGGGAGATCGCGTCGAGGGTTTGCGGAAGATCCAATTGGTGCTCCTGCGGGGTTCCCTCGCGGTCGATTCGGCAGAGCTGCTGATTTCGAACGAGGACACGTGTCTTTTCAATCGTTCGCGAACCCGAAAGGTTCGTTTCGTCAATAGAGAGAAAGCCAACCCCTGACTGATCGAGAATTCGTCGGAGAATATCGCCTGCCGGATCCTTTCCGATCGACCCCGCGATGACGGGTTGAATCCCGAGGGCGGCAAGGTTGAGGGCCACGTTGGCGGCACCTCCGGCAGTATGAGTATCGCTTTGGACGTGCACGACCGGAACGGGAGCCTCGGGCGAGATCCGGTTCGCGTCTCCCCAGATGTAGTGGTCGAGCATCAGGTCGCCGATAACGAGAACGCGCCGGGTGGCAATTTGCTCGAAGTAGCCCGCGAAGGTTTTTGGGTCGGGGTCAATCGGAGGGACTACGGGAGTGTTCATGCGAGAATCCAATCGTAGGGGTACTCCGAAAGAAGATCGACCGAGTCGCGACCAATGGCGACCACATCTTCGAACCGGCATCCGCCGATCGCGGGGTAATAGAGCCCCGGTTCGACCGTCACGACCATTCCGGCTGCAAGTGTCTCGCCCTTGCGTCCGATTGATGGGGACTCATGGATCTCTAGTCCAAGCCCGTGGCCGAGTCCGTGGAAAAAACCTTCGTTGCCATCGGTGGTTCTTCTTGTCGGGTAGCCCGCATCCTCAAAAGCACGCAGACAGGTTTCTCTCGCCTCTCGGCCATTGACATTCGAACGCAGGCTCCGGATGGCTTCCTGTTGAACCGCGAAGACAGTCTCCACCAGTTTGACCTGAGCGTCCGAGGGTTGGCCTTTCAGAAAGGTCCGGGTCATGTCGCCGAAGTACCCGCTGAAAGTGGAGCGCGGAAAAACATCAACGATGATCAGCTCATTCGGGCGGATCGGGCCGTGACCAACCTCGTGTGGGTCGCAGGCCTGCCGACCGCCGGCCGCGATGGTGTGATCGGCCCTCCCGCCCTCCCGCAGGCACGCGATCTCGATTTCGCGGCGGAGGATTTCGCTGGTGAGAAGTTCACCTGCATACCGCAAAGTGTCGTCTTTGAATGTGGCCGAGCGGAGGATCTCCTCGGCCCGGCGGATCCCGGCGGCGGAAATCCGATTGGCCTCGCGGATAGCTTCCATCTCGTCTGTTGACTTTATAAGTCTCTCGGGAACAAAAGGTTCGCTCCCGACCTGAAGGGGTAGGGCCGCATCTTGAAGGAGGTTGAAAAGTCCGACCGGAAAGTGTGGAGACACTGAAAGTGCGGAGATTCGGAATTTTTCGGCGAGGAAGCGGACCTGGTCGGGAATCCCGATGTTTTCCTTTCCGGTCAGTTCTCTCAATTCCTGGTTCAAAACCTCGACGTCAAAGAGGTCGGTGAAGGAGCTGCTCGATCGTGCCCGGCCAAATTCGAGGGCGGAAACTACCGCGATGCGAATCCCGTCGGTGGTATCGAGCGCCAGAAAGGGATCGGGTGCTGAAAAACGGCCGATGTAGAAGAGGTCGGCATCGATCTCGGGTGAACTGAAAAAGAGACGGGCTTTTCGCATCCTTGGAACTTGATGAAATTTAAGAGGTGTGGTGGTCTTGAACAATGGAGCAGCCAAGCTGGAAAAACGGAAGTGCAATCGCTCGGGTCGGGGTGGTGCTCTTTCTGATTTGGGTCGTGGGGCTGGGGGCAGCAGGCTGCTCGGAAGAGTCTACCGTTTCCGGCGGGGAGGAGATCTCGTTTTGGGAGATCCCGATCGATGGTGTTATCGTGCGGTTGGAACTGGCCTTGAGCGAGGAGGATATGGCGAGAGGGTTAATGTTTCGAGAGCGTCTGGAAGCTGGACATGGAATGCTCTTTCTTTACCGGGAACCGCGAAAGTTATCGTTTTGGATGCGCAACACTCCGCTCCCATTGGATCTCGCGTTCTTCGACGGGACCGGCACTATTCGGGAGATCCGCAAACTTTACCCGTTTGATGAGACCCCGGTCCTGTCGGTCTCGGACGAAATCGTCGGGGCAATTGAATTGGGTCGGGGCGAGTTTACCCGTTTGGGGATTGGCGTGGGTTCAAGGATTGACCGGAAGGCCTTGACCGGGGCGATTCAACAATCAGGGGCGGGGCTCAGCGGGTACGTTTATCCTTGAGGGATCGTCGAAGTCCGTCACGTTGACAGGTTTTGATGGAGGAATTGAGCACAGAGCCGACACTTCGATGGTATGTAGCGCGCACCCAAACCAAACGTGAACGTCTCGCAGCGATGCAGGTCCGGGAGCGTCTCGAATGTGATGTCTTCGCGCCGCGCGTTCGATATCGAAAGCGCACACGGCTTGGAATGCGAACTTTTGACGAGGCCCTTTTTCCCGGCTATGTCTTTGTGCGATGCGATATTTTACGTGACCTGAGGCATTTGCAGGCTATCCAGGGGGTCTCCGGTCTGGTCCGATTCGGGGATCGTTTTCCGTTCGTCGGTGACGAGGTGATTGATGACTTGCGGAGGGATCTGGTGGAGGACGACCTTCATCAATCAGATCCCGTGATTGAGATCGGACAAAGGGTAGTTGTGGTGGACGGCCCCCTGAAGAGCCTTGAGGCGGTTGTTACCGGAATCCTTCAACCAGGGGAAAGGGTGCGGATTCTGCTTGAGTTCCTCGGACAGGAGACCGAGGTGGCGATTTCGACCGGCGAGATCACCCCAGCGGACTACTCCCCGAAATCTGCATTCCAAAAACCGAGGAACGAATAGTCGATGAAGAATCCTTTGCCAGAACCCATGCCGATGGAAACCGATCCTGCGCTTGCGGCGGCGTGGTTGAGCGAGAGGGCAGTTGAATTCCTCGATTGTCGCGAGGTAGATGAACGGGAGATTGTGTCAATCGATCCGTCAGTTTTCATCCCGATGGGTGAAATACCTCTGCGATTCGAAGAACTTCCAAAGGACAAACCTCTTGTGGTTTACTGCCATCACGGGATGCGAAGTCTCCAAGTAGCCCATTTTCTTCGCCGGGCGGGGTTTCCGGATGCCACAAGCATGCGCGGTGGGGTAGACGCGTGGAGTCGGGAAATAGACCCAGGCTTACCACAATATTGATTAGCGAAGCTTATTCGGCTTAAGGGCGTTATACGGGTTTTTAATTTTAAATGCCGAACTCACCTTTTTTGCTTTACCAAAACAGTAAAAAACGTGTTAACTCGGGCGTGCCCCAAAGACTTCGCAGCGGTTTTACCCTGATCGAAATAGCTATTGCTGTAGTTATCGTCGCGGTTTTGGCAACCTTGGCGATTCCTCTGTTCCAACGGATTCAGAATCAAAGTTTGTCGCAACGACTAGCGCATGATCTACGCGTGATATCCAACGCCTTTGCGATTTACGAGATGGAGGAGGGGACTTGGCCTGCACCGGCACCCGCTGGAACCATGCCTGAAGGGATGGCTGGTTTCCTTCCGAGGTCCTACGATGAGGGCGTCCAGGGTCGAGGTGATTGGGTCTGGTCGGTCGATGCGAGCGGTGTGGGTATTTTGAGTTTCGAGGGATCGTCGCTCCCGATAGCGGTCCTCGCCATAGTTGACAAGACGCTTGACGACGGTGATGTTTCGGAGGGGAGGCTGGTTGTTTCCGGACAGGATTTCAGTTTTCGACTTGAGTAATGATAGGAGCGTTCGGTTCGGCAGATAGTCCTGCGAGAACCTTTTGGCGTTCGTCAGGGGTGATCCCATGGCTGACCTGAATACCAAACTCATTCTCCAACCATTGTTCCAGAGGGATCCATTCCCCTTTGTATTTTACTTTCTTGGAATATGCTGAGAGCGTCACAAAGGTCTCGGCTGTCTTGAATTTTCTGAGGACGACGAGAAGCGCTCCGAGATTGGCGAAAATGAGAATCATGACGAGAAGGACTTCCACCCTTTGAACGCTCAGATCCACGCCGGAGTCACCTACAAAAACGCCTCTCTCCTGCAAGGTGATCCGTGAAATCCAGAGCACAATGATCAGGAAGGTTACCATGATGATACTGATTGAGGCCCGGATGGGGGCCATCCGCGGCTGCATTCGCCGAAAGATTGCGTATGCCGTCAGGATGTTAAGGAAGAGCAGGATCAACAGCAGAAACATTTCTGTCCGGCTGACAGATACCGATATGACCGATTCGGTTTGATAGACCGTCGTGGGGAAATCAAAGCGGAAGAAAATCCAAACAGCGACTGAAATGAGGGAGACGATCCCCAGCGTGAACGCAACGCTGGACGTTCTTGTTCTCAATTTGGGGACTAAACGGGGCATCGTCGTCGGATAGGGTGGGGGAAAAATATTTGGAGGTCGAGAGTAGATCTCGACTTCGCGGTGGGAAAGTCTCG
>CAZFLQ010000032.1:0-16944 GCA_964519935.1 uncultured Puniceicoccaceae bacterium
GGGTCGGTTCTGCAGAAGCACGGATTTGATATTAGCCTGACCGAACTTGGGGATCGGACGCGGGCCGTTTTCGAGGGGGGAGAGTGGTCTGACAAACGCTATCGGGACCTTGTTGAGGATCTGCTGGGTTCGCAGTAGAGCAGCTGCATTTAGGGCCTTGCAAAAAAATAACTGTAACAATCCGACTTGTCCTTTTGCCCGCTGGCGGCGTTGTTCCTCTGTCACAGATTGCTATATGCTTCATCGTCGCGCCTTGCCAGCGACCAAAATGACGGCGTCCTGTTGACACACTTATTTTCTTCCAAGCCCTTACAGCATTTGTTGGAGAAGATTGAGAATCGATTCGCCGACGCCGGTCAGGCTTTCGCCGGCGACGAGGCCAGCAGCGAGGACGACGAGGTAGCGTTTTTTCCAGGCAGGGGCGATTTGGCCGATGATGACAGCGATGAGGGCACCGAGGCCCATTGCGAGCGAGATTGAGGCGGGAATGATAAAGGCGAAACCGATGCTGGGGGCACTCGGGACCCAGCCGACACGGTTTTTGGGAAGAAGGGTTTCGGCGACCGCGAGGGCGATTCCGACGAGGGCGGCAATTGCGATCGCGTTGACGGTCCCTTGAGGGAAGGAGTGGAAGCCATCGCGAAGGACCTCGGCGACGGCCTTCCAGGTAACGACGGCGGGGGCAGGCCATTCCTCGGTGATGAGCATGCTGGCGGGGTCGGGGATCAGGATCAGATAGGCCGCGCTGCCAAAGAGTGCCCCCGAGAGAATGCCGAAGCATTGGGCGATGGATTGGAGGCGGGGGGATGCGCCGATGAGCTGTCCGGTCTTGAGATCGTGGAGGAGGTCGGAGCATTGACCGGCGGCACCGCCGGTAACATTGGCGGCCATCAGATTGGTCGTGACGTTACCAGGGGCGAGGGCACCGAAGGATAGCTGGGTAATTTTGCCGAGAGCACCGATCGGGGGGATGCCGGTTTCGCCGGAGACGCGGGCGGCGACGACGGCGAGGAGGAATGTGAGAGCGACGGCGAGGAATCCGGTAAAGGGAGGAATGCTAAAGAGAAGAAATTGAGCGAGGACACAGGCGCTCGTGGCGATGATGAGACCACCGACGAAAAAGGGAGTCCAGATGGGATGCGGGGAGGCGGGGGCCGGTTCGGTATCTTCGGTCACCGGGCGGGCCTTGATAAAGGATCGGACGCCCGCAAGGGCGAATGCGGTGAGGGAGGCGACAACCATGAGGGTCACGCCGGGCCAGAGGAGCCATTCGTTGAGGGCTTCGAACCAGAAGGCATCGGGGTCGGCGGGACCGGGGGTGATCCAGCCCCGGGCAAGGACGGCGGGGCCGATCCAGAGCCAAGCAATGACCGATCCGAAGACGAGGGAGAGACCGACGCGGGGCCCAATGATGGCGCCAAAGCCGATCAGGAGGAGGGAGGGGTTGAGCTGAAAGCCGAGGTTGGTGAGGGTTATGGTCTGGATTCCGGAGGCAGCGGTAGCGCCGGTCGCGGGGATACCGAAACCGGTCGGAAATTTCAGGGGTGGAACGATCGTAGTGATTGCATTGGCGGCCTTGAGCCCGCCGGAGAGAAAGATTCCGGTCGCGAGGATTTTGAGCCTTTTGGCGGCCTCGCGGCCCTCGGCGTAAATTTCCCGGACGGTTTCGGCGGTGGCGACCCCGTTGGGAAAGGGTAGGGATCCAACCTCGAGCATCTGACGGCGCATCGCGAGGGCGACGAAGACCCCGAGGAGGCTGACGACGAAGAGCCAGACGGCGAGGGCACCCCAGACGAGTTCCTGACCCGTGAGGAGGGCGAGGGCGGGGATCGGCGCGACAAGGCCGGCGGAAAGAATCGAGGCGGCAGATGAGGCGGTCGTCTGGTTGATGTTATTTTCGAGAAGCCCGAGTGGGCGGGCTTTGCCAAGGCGGTGAAGACCGTTCCAAAAACCGTAGGCGAGAAGGGCGGCAGCGATCGACATGTTGAACGAAAACCCGATCTTGAGTCCCGTGTAGATGTTGCAGGGGGCGAGAATGCCGCCGAGCAGAAAGCCCGTGGCGATCGCGCGGGCGGTGAACTCGCGGACCTTGGGGGTTGACTCCGTCATTCCCGCACCCTGTAGCGAGGTTGGTGCGAGTGTCCATGAAATAGATGCGGGGAAAGGAGCGCGGCGAGCGGAGGGGCGCGGTGGGTGGAGTCCGCCCTTCGACACGCTCAGGGCACTGTGGTTCGAGCGGACCCCCTACGCGGAGGGGCACGGTGGGCTGTAGGGGCGCCGCTCGCGGCGACCGGGAGGTGGAGGGCTTTGACGGTTTCGAGGGATTCTCCGCCTCATTTTATCGAGTGAAATCTTTTCACTCTGCCGGACGTCTCTCCTTTCTCGAGCGGAAGCTTTGATCTCCTGCGGGTCTCCGGGATTTTTCGGATTGATGGAAATCGTCGAGGAGCGCAGAAGGTGGTATGGGATTGATTGAACTGAGTGGGGTGACCCTCGCCTATGGGGGGCGTCCGCTTTTTGAAGGGGCTGATTTGCAGGTCGAGGCGGGAGAACGTCTCTGTCTGTTGGGACGGAATGGGACGGGTAAGTCGAGCCTGTTGCGGGTGATTGAGGGGGTGGAGGCGCCGGATGCGGGGCAGCGCACCCTGACCCGGGGAACGCGGGTGGCGTGTTTGGGGCAGGAAATACCGGGAGGGATCTGTGGGCGGGTTGGTGATCTGGTAACCGACCCGGAAGGTGCCCCGGTTCGGGAAGATTGGGAAATCGTGGCGGATCTGGATCGATTGGCCCGGGGGCTCGACTTCGATCCCGAGGGGACCTTCGAAACCCTTTCGGGGGGGATGAAGCGGCGGGTGATGCTGGGGCGGGCGCTGTTTCAGGAACCGGACCTGTTGTTGCTGGACGAGCCGACGAATCACCTCGATATCGAGGCGATTCGATGGTTGGAGGAAACGCTCCTGGGCTTTCGGGGGGCGGTGTTTTTCATCACCCACGACCGGCGGTTTCTGCGGCGGGTGGCGACCCGGATTCTCGAGTTGGATCGGGGTTCCCTGACGTCATGGGATTGTAATTACGAAACCTTCTTGAAGCGGAAGGAGGCCTGGCTGGAGGCGGAGGCGCGGCAGTGGCAGCAGGAGGACAAAAAGCTGGCGCAGGAGGAGGCCTGGCTGCGGAAGGGGATCAAGGCGCGGCGGACGCGGAACGAAGGGCGGGTGCGGGCGCTCCAACGTCTGCGGGCGGAACGGTCGGGGCGGAGGGATCGTCTGGGGACAGCGCGCCTCGGCTTGCAAGAGGTGGACCGGTCGGGGGACAAGGTATTGGAGGCGACGGGGCTGGGATTTGCCTGGGAGGGCGGGGGCCGTCTCTTCGGGGGGCTGGATCTCGTCCTGCGGCGGGGGGACAAGATCGGTGTGATGGGTCGGAACGGGAGTGGGAAGACAACATTGTTGAAGGTTTTGTTGGGCGAGTTGGCTCCGACGGAGGGAACGATTGAATACGGAACCCGTCTCGAGGTGGTTTATTTGGACCAGTTGCGGGGGGCAATTGACGAGAATGCGACCCTTGCGGAGAATGTCGCGGGGGATGCCGAGACGGTATGGTTCAACGGCGCGTCCCGTCACATCCACAGCTATTTGCGGGATTTCCTGTTTCCGCCGGATCGGATTCACGGACCGGCTTCACGCCTTTCGGGCGGGGAGCGAAACCGGTTGTTGTTGGCGAAGCTGTTTCTGCGTCCGGCGAATGTTCTGGTGCTGGACGAGCCGACGAATGACCTCGATACGGAGACTCTGGAGCTTTTGGAGGATTTGCTGAGCGAGTTTGACGGGACGTTGCTGTTGGTTTCGCACGACCGGGATTTTATCGATAACCTCGTTACGGGGCTGTTGGTATTGGACGGGAGTGGGACGGTTCGCGAGGTTGTCGGGGGATACAGTGATTACGAACGGGAGATGGCGGGAGCAAAGGGTGGTGGAAAATCAAGGGAGGCGGATACGTGGGTTGAGAAAAAGGGGAGGAATGTCAAACCGCGTGACCGGGGGCCACGGCTTTTAAATCGGGACCGAGAGGAATTAGAGGGTTTGCCGGGGCGGATTGAGCGGTTCGAGACGGAGCAGGGGGAGCTGGCGGAACGCCTTGCGGATCCGGTCGTCGTGGGCGATCTGAAACGACTGGGTGAAGTTGAGATGCGGTTGGGGGAGATTGAGGAGGCGTTGAAGCGTGCATATGCGCGGTGGGAGGAGCTCGAGGCGTTGCGGGAAGCGGCGGAAGGGAAAAAGCATCATCAAGCTGACTGATTCCGCAAATATCCTGTTCCACAATTCCGATCGTAGGCGTTGGGTTCACCAAAATCCTCTGCGCATTAAACGGTCGGCCGGTCAGGAAACGGAGTTGGTCTTGTCGAGGCGAGGACCATGGGGAGGAGACTCTCAGCGAAACGGGCGTCCCCTCACTCGAGGCGTCCCTGGTGGAGGATTGCTTTCTGATACTGGTTGTAAATGAGGAGCACGAGGAGCCCGAAGAGCACCGACGTAACGATCAGGATAACGCTCGCCAGCCCATCGGCGGAGAAAGAAAGACGGATGAGGATGGTTGAAACGATGAAGCCTGAGTTGCGGATGATTTTCTGGAAATCGTCGGTGACAAAAAACGAGAAGAGGAGCAGGAGAACATCGACGATGATGAGAATACCGAAGAATTCATCAAAAAAGATGTTGTTAATATTAGTGAAAGAAGAAGCGAACTCGTGCTCGGGGATAAAGACGCCGAGGGTCCAGGTAAGAAAAGTGTAAATCGCGATCAGGAAGAGGATTGGAATCAAGCAGATGGCGATGGCCTTCTTCAGCTTGATGAAGCGTTCCAAGGCCTTTGGATCGGGAGCATCTTCTTTTGAGAGCTCCTGTTGGCGTCGTCCTTGTTGCCCGAAGAGGTGAAGCAAATAAAAAAGGAAAAGTGATCCGATGAGGTCGTAGGTAAACTGGAGGTCGCCCTGAATCTCGAACCAATTCGATGAAATCTCCACGCCTGAGAGGTCTTTGAACAGGCGGCGGATCATAATGAGAGTGATGATCTCGTACTGTTTGCGAATGTAGGTGGTGATAGACTGTGGCAGGTAGTAGACCAAGAGGTAAACCTCATAAACGAGGATGAAGGAGAAAGGCGTGTACGCCGCGGCAATCGGATTACGGAGCAGCGGTGAATCGCTCCCGAAACCCACGAGCCCAAAATCGACCAAATAGATCAGGAGCAGATGAATCAGAAAGCCGACGATCGCGATACCGAGAATCAGACGCTCAAAAAGCTCTCGCCGATGGTCCGAAAACAGAAAGAGGTAGGTTTTTTCCAGCATGGGTCAGCGTAGACTGAACAACAGGTTTTCCTGATAGCCAAGCCGACCTCAACGTTTGCCGATTACGGTGGTGGTGAAGCCCGCGGGATGGATGCTTTCGCTGGTAATTAGAAGGTAGATCGCTGCCTCTACCGTGTCCGCTATCAGACGTCAGTATCCGCAGATGAATGAGAACTAGTAATACCGGACTGCCTCAAAATCCGTGCCTCGGTGGATTTTGCAGAGCATAACATTGAAGATCTTAAAGTATCGATTCTGCCAAATTCAAGCAATTTTGCCTTGAGGGTTATATTAGGCTTTTAATTTCAGGATATTAGGGTTCTAATTAAGAGAAGTCCGGATTTTCCGGGTGTCTTGAAGCCAGATGCGCATTGCACCAGCAACGATCTTTTCCCTTTGCTGCGTTCCTTTTTCTCATGGATCTGCGGGGGGTGACTCGTTTGTTGATGGGTTGGGCGAATGGAATGTCCTCAATGATGTCTCAGTTGTGGCTGAGTCAGTCCGGTTTGCGGACAGCGATGTGTTTGCTACGCTCTGGAAGTCATTTGAGGTGAACCCCGGTCTACCGGTGGAGATCCACTTTGACTTTTTGGCCGTAAGCCTGGCGGATGCAGTCTCGGGCGGAGGATCTCCGGATAGTTTTTTTGCGTCTCTTTATTTCACAGACGGTACGGGTCCTTTTGACCCGATGGCACCGGCTTTCGAGCTATCCTACGATTTGGTCAACCTTTTTCCCGGACAAGTAGTTCCGAACTCCGGAGCAATCGTTGGTCCGGCCCTTCAAGGGGGGAGTTGGCAGACCTTCACCTGGGGGGTTGCGGCGGTGGAGAGTCAGGCGGTGATCGTGTTTGATCTTTTGGATACAAACGGAGAGGCCGATGACAGTTTGATGTTTATCGACAACGTCGGGTTGGTACCGGTGCCGGAAATTTCCTCGGGGGGGTTGTTGTCGCTGATTTTCGCGGCGGGTCTTTCATTGCAGCGTTGGCGGGTCTTCATCGGAACGGGGAGGGGGGTTCAGGTATGAAGGTGCGGGGGTGCTTCCTGAAATCTTTACTGGGGCTCCTCTTTAGCGTCCTGCCAATTGGTGCCGAGCCTGTAGAGCTGGGCCAACGTGTCCAAACGGAGATTTCCGAGACCGCACTATCTTTTGACCGACAGACCCGGGAGGTTGTCGCGGATGTATCGGTTGCAATCACCAATCAGGCGACGCAGCCGATTTTGGAACCTTTCCGCCTGGTGATCCGTCCTTCCGGGGGGAATGTAACGGTGGTGCATCCCGGCTTGGCGGGCTCCGTCGATCCCTACGATGCCCCTTGGATCGAGGTGGATCTGGGGCCGGATGACCAGTTGGAAATCGGAAGCGACATCTTGATTGAGTTTACGCTGCGACGTCCGTTTGACTCGGCAGTCGCCTACGGGATCGAGGTTTACGGGAGCATCAACCAAGCTCCGGTAGTGACGGTGGCGGCACCTGTCGAAGGGGTGGTGAGTAGCGCCATCCGATTTGATGCAACCGAAAGCGAGGATCCGGAGGGAAACCCGCTGACCTACGCTTGGGATTTTGGCGACGGAACGATTTCGGATATCGGTGACGTCGAGCACACCTACTCCGTTCCGGGGCAATACGAATGGACCTTGACGGTAGCGGATCCCGGGGGCATTGCGACAACCCGCAGCGGGAACATCCTGGTCGCTCCAGAGGGTTTCTTTGCGCTCGCGCGGACCCGGATTCTCGGGGACGAGGGAATTCCTCTCGGTGGAGGAACGGTCATCCAAACTGGCCCGGACGGGACACAGATTTTTGATATTCCCGAACAAAGCGGCTTTGTATCGATAGGAGGATTACCGGGAGACTACCTCTGGAAATTTACGCGGAACGGTTATTTGCCGGTTTGGCGGGAGGGGACCTTGGTGGAGGGAGCGATTAACCCGATTCCGAGCCCGCGGCATGTCAGCATCCCGGTTGCTGGAACCTCGCTTTCACCGATCAGTGAAGGCAGCGTCGAGACGCCTTCGGGATCGCTGAAAATCGCGTTTGCGGCGGGGGCATTTCCTCAGGCGTCACTGGGTGCGGTGCAGGAAATCGGCGAGCAAAACCTGCCCTTCCCCCTGCCGCGGGGCTGGCGACCAACTGCGAGCTGGTTGCTTTACCTGGGTTCTGAACCGATTTCCGGGGGAACTGGACTGTTGACCGAGGATGTTGAGCCGGGAGTGCATTGGGTTCGATTCGATGAAGGGGGTCCGGCGTGGACAGTGGTTCAAACCAGCGGGGACCTTGATCCCGGAAACCTCAATTTTCCGCAGGGCGGGTTTTACAGTCTAGTCGCGGCCGACGGAGAAGCGGGAACGCTTTCGGTGGGCGACGTTCTCCCGTCCTTGAAGAACGGAGACCCGGATCCCGAGGCACTGACTGCTTCCGGTTCGGTCAATCCGGAGACGGGTTTTCTGCTCGGCGATGGCCAGGTTCCGTTGGCGCGCGGAGAAGCTTTTTTTGACCTCGACGGGCCCGGTTGGAGCGGGATGGTTTTTCCCAGCGTTGTCGAAGAGCGATACCGTTATGCGGATGGAAAGACCCGGTTTGCGACACCCTATGAAGCGTCCCTGTTTGCCTATCGCCAACCCGGCTTAGGAGGGCAGCGTCTGCGGGCGGTTTTTCCGCTGCGGCCGGTTGAACTTCCCGATCCTTCCGAGATCGAATCGATTGATCTCTCGGTTCGGATACTGAAGCCAGCGAGCATTGAGGCGGTGATTTTTGACGCTACCGGCGGCGTCTTGCGGCAAGAGGGAATTGAGGTCGGACTGCGGGCTGGCCTGCTAAGCAATCCTGCGGTGGTTGAGTTGATTCCGCTCAATACGGACTCAGTGGGGTTTCCCGAAGTCGATGGGCTCTCGGTCGAAAAAGCGTTTTCACTGAACTTACCGAACCTCAACGCAAGTGGAACCTGGGACCTGACGGTTGGCGACGTGGTCGCCAACGAGGATTTTCTTCTCATCCGGGTGATTGACGGGCCGGATGGGCCGCTTTACCTCGCGGTCGGACGTTTTGGAAGTGACGGCCTCGGAAAAGCGAGATCGCTGGAACCGCTGGCTGGCGGCCTGCCCGGTATCGTTGAATCCGGGGTCTACCTCCTGTTGCGTCTACCGGGACCCGCCGGATTGCTCTCCGGCCAAGTTCTCGACGGAGATGCCGATCCGGTCAAGGGCGCACAAGTGACGTTTGATACGTTTCCGTGGTCGGGGCAGACCGATGCGGATGGAGGGTTCAGGGTAGCGGCACTCCCCGGAACCGGAACCCTCCGCGTCGAAAACGCTGATGACGGCGAAGAGGGCTCCGCCTCCTTTGCTCTGCCGGACGCCGAAACAAACCTTGCCCTCGGTTCGATTGACGTTGGCCCGGTCGGCCCGCGAATCGTGGCGACGGACCCTCTTCCGGATGCAACCGGAGTGCGTCGGGTGAGTTCGGTGGCAGTGACCTTTTCGGAGCCCGTGAATCCCGCCAGCTGGGGAGCGAATGCCTTTGCCCTCTTCGATCCCGAGGGCACGGCAGTCGCAGCTGCCCTGTCCCTTGGCTTGTCGGGAAAAACCGCCGAATTGTTCCCGGAGAATCCACTCGCCTACGGGACCACCTACACCGCGCAGGTTGATCCCGGGGTGGCCGATCTTCAGGGAATACCCTTGGAAGGGGGAAATACTTTTGAATTCACGACCGAGGTAGCCCGGACACGCGAAGCGGGGGCTCAATTGGTAATCTATGAACCGGGGGCGGAGGCGATTCCGCAGGAAGTGCTTGACGATCTCGTAGGCTATGATCCGGCGCGGGACCGCTCAATTGTCGTGGCACGCGGTACCTCCGGTAGCGCCGACCCGGAGGTCCCGGTGATTCTCTACAATGATATCACGGGGGAAACCTCGACGGTATTGTCGAAACCGGACGGGAGTTTTGCCGGGATGATCCCGGCAGAGGAGGACGATTACATCAAAGCGGTTTTTGTGAACCAGAATGGAAGTCGCAATGAGATCGGAGTCACCCGTCAACTTTTTGATGATGGCACGGTGGGACTCTATCGGGCGGGTGGAATCCTTGAAGCGGAGTCGGACGGGAAAGCAGTCGAAGTGATCGTTGAACCGAATGCGATTGAGGAAAAGAACCGCTTCAAAGTTGAGCGTATCCCGCTGGCGACCCTGCTTTCGTTGCTGGGAGATAACCGACCGTCCGATTCAGACATCGTAGCCGGTTTCCGGCTGGAGGCTGACACCAATGAAATGGACGCACCCGTCGCCGTCGCCCTCGAAGTCGATGAAACGGAACTTTCCCTGCCGGAGGGCGTGACGGCGGAAGAAAGCACCTACCAGCTTCTGGTTCCGGAAGCATTTGAGGGGATCGACGTATTCCGGCTGATCGATAAGATGGAATACAAGGATGGCAAGTTAAGGACGGCGTCCCCGCCCTTTCCTGGTTTTCTAAGGGACGCGACTCGTGATGAGGGGGTTGCAGCGCGGATGAAGGCCCTGTCCAATGTGGTCATATCGGGCCGGGTTCTGCTGGCGGACGATTTTGCGGGAACCAATGCCCGGCCGATCGAAGGCGCGGCGGTCTTCGCGGATTCGCTCCTCACGAACATCAACGGGAATCGTTCGCTCCTTCCGGGTTCGACGGTGGCGATTTCGAGCAAGGGGGGAGGCTACGCGATGTTGCTGGACGGCAACTTGCTCACCGGGAGCCAGGCAATCGTCCTCGCGGCGCAGTCCCCGCGGTATCCCGGTAATTTTGCATTGGGTACTGCGATTGTGGATACAAGCATTCTTCCGCTCGCGGGTACGGCGGACTTGATCTTCCTTCGGGGGGAACTCGATATTGGCCTCGACGACATTCTTGGTCCCACCCTGCAAGTGCGTCAGGCCGACCCATTCCCCCAGCCCGGCGTCCCGCAAATCGTCACGCTGTTCGGGCTTGATGATGGACAGACCGATTCTTTGGAAGCGACGATCGAAGCAGTTGTGCCATATCCGGACGGCGAGGATGTGAGCGATGCAGATCTAACCCTGGGTGAATCGGACAGCTTTACCTATGTTGACTATCCGGTGCGGGCGAAGCGTGAATTCACCTTGACGGCGGCGAAACCGCTGCTCGCGACCATCCGGTTCACCGGCAAGGATTCGGCCGGGAATGAGTCGACGGTGAAGAGAACCATCATCTTTGGCCAGACTCCGCCAGCCGATCCGTTGGTCGAGGACGAAAACGACACCACGGCACCCTACGTGTTGAACACCGTCCCGATCCCCGGCGATGAGGCATTCAACCGTTTCCGCCCGGTGCAAATCCAGTTCAATGAACCGATCGACGACAGCAGTTTCGATAACCTTTTGACCAACGTCGGCACGGGGTTGCCGCTGGACCTGAGCCCGCTGGTGATTGCGGAGCCATCTTGGACGATGTCAGAGGACAAGCGTACCCTCACCGTCCTCTATCCGGATTTGAGCGCGGGAGAAAACTACACCCTGACGATCCCGGCGAATCGGATACGTGATATCAATGGCAATCAGATGGATCAGGATCTTTCGACGCTCTACGAGAGCGACGATTTTTCGATGACTTTCCGCACCCGACCGCTGGAGGAACTCAACCTGACGACGATTACCAATGGGGGCGGGAGTGCGGTCCTTGGGGACATTCTGCTCGTTCTGGATCGGGGCCAGCTCAACGGTTCCGGGGCCAAACTGGAGGCCTACCAAGCAGACCTTTCGGACCCGGGCAACCCGCAACTCGCGCAGCTCTCGGCAATTGATCTCCCTCCCGGTGCCCGCACCCTGACTTCGATCCCGGGATACAGTTTCCGGCGAACGCCTGACGGACCCGTGATGACGGCGGATCTGGTTGCGGTCGGGGGTGGAACGATCAACGGATCCGGGCAATTTTTGTGGATCTACGATTACAGCGACCCGACCAACCCGAACCGGATATCGTCCGGCCAGGCGAACGCCGCGCCCGATCAGATCATGGTGAAGCTGGACTGGTCCCCACCGCTCCTGGCTTACCTGATGATGGATTCGTCGGCAAACACCGTTGGAATGGTGGATTTGCAGCTGATGATCCTTGCGCAGAGCGGTAATGCTCCGGAGGCATCAGTGGGGCAATCGACTGCCGGACTCGATCTGAACGGAGACGGAGATTACGTCGATGAAGGGGAGCAGTTACCGAAGGTGCAGAGCGGATCGATTCGTTTCGGCCTGACCAATGGCGGGCTGGTCCAGGCTTACTCGATCCCGTCCGACCCGGACTTTGCGCCGGACGGTAACTATCGGATTCTCGATTTTGATCTTGAGGAAGGTGGTCGTTTTCTCGGGATTGTCGCCGAGGGACTCGGGGAAGAAGATCCTGATATCTATCGCACGGTGATCGCGAATGGAATTCCGGTCGCCGATTCCCGGGCGACGGAATTTCTGTCGAACGGACCGCGTGCGCGGCGGGTAACGGTCCTCCGAAACGTTGTTTTGGATGAAGGTGAAGGCCTCCCGAGGAATCTCGCCCTGGTCTCAAACAACTCTTTCCTCAGCATCCTCGATATCACCAACCCAAGGTCACCGTCGCTCCTGAGCGAAGTGGATTTCGGCAGCGGAAATTCCGTTTTCTCGGTCGTTCGATCCGGCGTCGACCAGATTGCGGTTTCAGCGGGGGGCGATCTTCATTTTTTCCAACTATCAGCACTCGGAGTACAGGAATCCCTTTCCGGGCATCCGGCTTATCTTGGGCGGTATGACGGTATGGGAACCGGGAGCTATGCCTTTGATTTATTCGGAACGGATCTGGTGGTTGCGAATCAAGGCGGTACGAATCGAGTTGCGGTAACCGCCGATCTCGCGAACTTTGCGACTGAGGGGCTGCAAGTGGTTGATTACACTGAGGCACAACCGGATCCGGTCTTGCTGGCCTTTTACAACGCGCAGCAGTCGGTTAATGAAATCGATCAGATCCTTAACAACCTTGAATATCTGGATAACCCATCCTCCGGTCTGAACATCACCAGCACTGCACGGGGGCCCCAGGACGGCCTTCTCGAGGTTGTGATTAAGGATAAGGACAAAACCGGAGGCGAGAAGCGGAAGTTCAGTGCCGACTTCAATTTCGATACCACCCCACCGAACGGTTTCCCGATTTGGACCTTTGACGGCGGCCAAAAACAACGGGGTAAAAATGCCGAATTTTTGATTCCGAAAGGTAGTTGGCCGCTGGAGAAAAGCCTTCCCCTTTGGCCCCCGAACTTGGAACCGAAGACTCATTTGGTGGCCGCTGATGTCCAGACGATGACCGTCAAGGTCTATCCTGCCGATAAAAAAGAACTCAAAATCGACCTCGCGGGATGGATCAGCAAATTCGCCAACGCCCTCGATTCGATCAATACCTTGATCAACGTTTTGTCGCCCCCGACTGTTCCGGTGGAGGGAAAAGTGAAGTTGATTTGCGACCCGACATATGTCGATTGGTCGCAAACCTCGTTTGACGTTTCGAATACGGGTCCCCAACCGGTCGGGACGACCGCGACTTCTCTGTTTCAGACCTCGGTGACGACTGAGCATTCGCAGTCCCTTTCAGACACCGGGCAGACAACCACGAGTGCCAAATCGATCAAGATCAAGCTGATCAATCAATGGAAAGAGATTCCAGGTGGCACCGACAGCAACAAGGTATTTCTGAGCTGGAAGGCTACCGCAGGTTTTGATCCGCTGGCAAAAGTCGTCGGCCGGATCGAACTCGGGTATGATGCGCCCCTGCTTGGCGAGATGAAGATATTTTTTGAAGGGACCGGCACCGCGAGCCTGATTTTTGCGATTGCTCGGGATTATTTCCCGAGTGCGCAGGAGGTCACGGCAGTCGCCTCGGCGAAGTTTACCGGTGCCCTGAAGTTGGTCTTAGGCGCCACCGCGAGTCTTCTTGAAACCAACATCACCTTCCAGACTGGCGGCGGTAATACCAGCAATTCGGTTCTCTCGGCGACGATTGACATCACGACCCCGATCAAACTTGAGGCCGAGGTCTCATCCGATTTTGAAACCGCGATCACCCATCAATCCAAGCTGACCCTGGAGAAGGTCACCGGAAACCTGCGGATTCAGGCGCTGGGTGGATGGCTGCGCAGCACCCGGTCGATCACGCTGATTGAGAAACAGGAATTTCCGGATTCCGGAACGGTCGTAAACCTCACCGATTAAAGCCTATGAAAACCTTCAAAATCGCACTATTTATCGTCCTCTCGGCAAGCCTCTATGCGCAGCCGGTGGAGTTCGCATTTTTCTCGACCAGTGAAAATCTTCGCTGCGAGGTAACGGTCAATGGATTTCCCTTGATCGAACTGCCGGACAATCCGGTTACCCAAACCCGCACGAGTGTGCTGTCGGCCTTTGTTCAGAATGGTGTCAACGAAGTGGAGGTAACCTTCCACGATGCGCATTCGCTGGACACGGATGGATCGACTTACCTGGTGGACCCGAATTTTTCGCGAATTCGGATCGAAACCTACGACGGAAGCGAGCGAGAGCTGATCTTTCAACTGGATCGAACGGTCCATCGTTTTGACGAGCCGGTTGGATATCAACGAATCCAATACATCTTCACGGAAGAGCAGGGGCTCGAATTCGATACCCGCAAAGACAAGGGAGAGCCCTTCGCCCTCGACCTGACGGTTGATCCGGTTCTCGGATCGTTTCGGTACGACGAAGTCCCCGGAACCGGACCAAGTACCTTCCGGATTGATCTGAATTTGAATTCCCCCGTAACCAGCCTCCCGTGGAATCTCCCCGAGGTGCCCTTTGATCAGGATGCGCGGGATGAAATCTTCCTGATTCTCGAACAAATCATCGAGGGGTTTACGACCGAGGATGCCGAAAAAATTGCGGATTGCTTTGATTACAAATTCGCCCGCCTCGCCGAGGCCTCGGGCCGTACGGTGGCATCGCTGCGCAACGAGGTCCTCGCCTTCTATACCAATCGCATTTTTCCGGAGCCCGGGATCACTTTCGCGCCAGTCACGACCGATGGTATCGTCTACGAACAATTCCCCGGCGCTAATTTGATCCGGGTTAAGCGGAGCGATGGTGACGACGCAATACGTGCCTCGAGCGCTGATCTGGAGTTCGGCATTCCGCTTTATTTTAGTTTCGTCGACGGTGCGTGGGTCATCGTCGAGTAGACCAATTTTTTCATTCACGATGTCCCTTCGCGCACCAGTCACCTTGCTCCTGCTGCTTCTCGCATTTTGTGGGAGAAGTCTCGCTGAAGAGTTGACGACCCTCGAGCATCGCGTGCTCGGGGTGCGCCTGGAGGCTTCTCCGGCCGCGCTGGCGGTGCCCAAAGGCATTGCCGGATCAATCAGTGTTAACCTGCGTGCGGGTGGATCGGCGGCGGACACAACGGGACTCGGCGAGGAGGCTTACGTGGAGGCAATTTTGAGGGGACCCTCGTTCCCGGCGCGACGGCTTGTCGGAGAAGTCAACGAGCCCCTGAAGCTGCCACCCTTGAATTTGGTTGGTGACTACCAGCTGGACCAGATCCGCTTGGTTGATGCGGCCACCGGAGAGACCCGCCTGGAGGCGAATCCCTCGAAGATTCCAGTGCAAGTCTTTGACGAGGTCCTGGTTGCCCGGGTGACCTCACGACCGCTGACTTCCGAGGAAATTCGCGAAAAAGGGATCGTGATCGACGAAACCAATTTCCGGGCAGTGGAGTTTGAGGTGGGGTTTGTCGTCGATGGCCAAACCGTTCCAGTCCGATTCCCGGTGGTGACCCCGGCGGCCTATGGCGCGACTGAAATCGTTCCAGCCGGAGAGGAGGCGGACCGGCTTGCGCAGGCGGCTCTGATCAATGAACAGCTTTTTGATGCGGTGGAACTACCACCAGAACTCAATCAGGCGAATCTTCAGTTTGAGATTAAGCCGCTGAATATCCAGTTCGTCGATCCTGGCAGTGAAACCGAACTCGGGCTGAAGATCCCACCGATCGCGGGCTTGATGGTGATCCCCGGGAACATCGGATTCCTGAACCAGTTTTTCAGTGTTCGGGTCTATGTTGAAAACGCCTCTCCGGAAAATTCGGGACTCTCGGTGAACAACGTCACCGCCGAACTGGTGCTTCCCACCGGGGAGGACCGCATCGCGGGCACCTACGCCGCCCCCGGAGACGATCCGGTGCGGTTTGCGAGGGTGGGGCCGGAGGCGATCATTTCATCGGTCCTGCCCGTCTGCCAGCCAGGTAGCGATGGTCAGCTCGGGACGGCGGATGACGTCAAACGCCTGTTTCCAGGCGAGGTTGGCGAAAGTGAATTTCTCGTTGAGGGTTTGCGGGAGGGGCTCCACGTTCTGAACGTTAACCTTGCCGCCACGCTGGAAGGTCTCGCCGCCGGGGCGGTTGAAGTTACCGGCAAGGCCGCCGGGTCGGTGCTGGTGCGCAATCCGAATTTTTCACTCGCCTTTTCGCACCCCCGCACGGTGCTCGCCGGTGAGCCCTACGAGGCCTCGGTGACGATTCTGAACACCTCCGCTTCTCGCGCCAACCTTGTCTCGGTGACGCTGCCGACCGCATCAATCAGCGGGGCCGAACTCCTCGGCGAGGGAACCATCGCTCTGGGAGATATTGCACCCGGCGAAACCAAGACGGCAGTTTTCGCATTGCGAGCCCTTCGGACCGGCTCGATCACTTTCTCAAACCTCTCGACGGACGACGATGTAACCGGACGTTTCCGTCTCCGGATGGGAGTGGACGAGCGAGGCGTCGAGCTGTCAGGCGATTCCATCGGTTACCCTGAGTATGTTGATTTTCTCCCCGAGGATATCTTTTTCTTTGCCAACCGGATGCTGGGTCAGGCCCTCAGTGTCGCCACGGCGGGGCAGGTGCCGCCGGGAGTGAGGCCGATCTCCCGCCAGACGATCACCGCGAGATCGCTGGAGATGGCGGAGGCCGGGCAACGGCTGGACTATGGTGACGGACAAGTTCGGACGATCCTGGATCTGGCACTCGATTTTCAGGGGGCGCGTCGCTTCGACGACGGGTTTGATCAGATTGCCCGCGAGACCAATGCCGGGCTGGAATTCAGGACTTCGATAGCTGCCTTTCTCGAGGACGTAACCGGGCTGTCTCCCGCAGGATGGATACCGAATCTCGCCCCGGATGTGGCGGCCCGTGGAGAGGCTTGGCGGATAGCTGGCTCAAGTTCTCCGCTGCTCGAACTTGAGTTCGAGGATGGGAATGGTGATGTTTCAACGGAAGATTCGCAGCTACCCGGCGGGCTTCATTACCGGGGCAGTTTGGGTGATTTTTTGATCCTTCCACCTGGAGAAAGCGGAACCCTGCGTGGCGATGTGAATGTGGCGATAAGCGGTGGGACGATTGTATTCGGTCGGGTAAGCGCGGATGGCAGTGTTCAGATCCTGCGCTGGACAGGTCTAGATTTGCCGGCTGGTGCGGTGCTTCGAAATCAGGCGGGAACCGATGATCTCGAGATCGACCTCGAGGGCGACGGGACGGTCGATTCGATGCTGGCGGCGGCGGTTGAACTGCTTTCCGAGATTGAGCCGGAAGTGTTGGCGGTAGTCCAGGATACGAG
>CAZFLQ010000032.1:17044-22596 GCA_964519935.1 uncultured Puniceicoccaceae bacterium
TTTGTTCTCGCCGGGCTACCCTTCAGCGTTTCTGCGACCGATACAAGCGACCTCAGTCCGGAGGCGATTGAACGGATTCTCGCAAGCGGGGCAGAAAAAGAAGAGATTCGCGCCAAACTAATCGAGCTCTCCCAGCAGCCGAGTGTCGCCAATTCTTTGCTCGAGGAGTTTGCAGTCGGTGCTCTCCCCGAGGCTCTCGCCCTTGCGGAAGGTCTCGACCGGGCGCTTTACCGGGATCAACTGCAAGCCGACGATGCGTCGATCGGTGCGGTGCGGACAATCGTCCTGAAATTCCGGGGACGCGGGACAGTCCAGGGAACCGTCCTCACGGCGAGCGGCTTCCCGGTCAAGGGAGCGGCGGTTAACCTCTTTCCCGATCCGGCATCGAGAGAAGGTGGGCGCGGTCTGCTGACCGGGGCCGACGGACGTTTCTCCTTCTTCGGGGTGCCTCTGGGGACGTTTTCCCTCGCAGTCCTTGCGCCCGACGGGACCAGCCGCGAGGTAAGCGATACCCTGACCCAAAACGGGGAAACGCGGGAGCTGGTGGTCGATCTCAGTGCGCTGGTGATCCCGAAGGAAACCCTTGGCGGATCGGTTTTCAACGCCGATGGCAGCGTCCACCCAGGTGGCGATGTTTATGTCGGTTATCGAGGGGACAAGAAGGGAGTCTTCCGCACGGTGATTGGCCGCGCCCTCGTCGATACCGAGGGCGACTGGGTCATCGAAGACATCCCGGTCGGGACTTACGATTTTCTTGCGGTCTCGGACGATGGACGGCGCTTTGTTGAACGGGAGGATCTCGTCGTCGCCGAAGGTGCTTCCAATCGCTATAACTTCACCCTCGGGGGAACTGCAAGCGTATCCGGCAGGGTCGAGTTTTCGGATGGAAGGCCCGTTGCCGGCGCCGTGGTGGCGGGAGGAGCGGCCCTCGTGACCACCGATGCGATGGGCCTGTTCACAATCGAGGACGTTCCGAGTGGGAAGCGCCGCATTTCGGCAGGACTGGCGGCGACTCCGCTCGATGCGGAGGGCAACCCGGTTGATGCGAACGGAAATCCCCTGCCTCTTGATCCATCCGAGATCATTCCTTTTCCCCGGATAGGTTCGGCGACTCTCGATGTCGTGGCCGGAACCAACAATTTTGTGGTCGTCCGGTTTGAACCGAAGGGCACGATCACCGGGCGGGTTTACAATGTGCTCGGCGAGCCGGTCACGGGCATTAACGTAGCCATTCCTCGCCAAGGTTCTTTCCTTTGGGCACCGGTTGACGAAAACGGAGTCTATCGCTTTGAGAACCTGGCCCTCGACGATTACGTCATTAGCGCGCCGGCACCTCCGGTTGGCAATACCGATGTTTCGGGGATTCTCGATACTTTGGGAAATGCCGCGAGTGGCGAGGAGGGAGAGGACGGGGAATCGGTGGGCAGCGATGATGTTGTCGCAGCCCTCGTTGAAGCCTACGAAATTTTTACCGGGGTGAACGACCCGCTTCTGAACGGTGAAGGGCTGCAGTTTAATCCGCTGACCTGGGGATATGCCGATGCCCGCCTCAGCTTCGATGGCCAGGTTCTGCAACAGGACGTAATTTTCCTTCCCGAAGGAACGGTTAGCGGTACGGTCCTGAACCCCCAGGCGATCCCGATCGGGGCGCGGGTTCGCTTGACCGGAATCGGCCCCGATCCGACCGGAAAACCTACCTTCGTGATTCGTGGCGAACGGAACAGCGATCCGGCAACCGGTGTATTTGAATTTCCGGGACAGCTACTGGCCGGGAATTGGGGTTTGCAGGTCGCATCGCCTTTCTTCCCAACGGTGATCACGGAAAGTGGGACGACCAACCGGATCAATCCAGGCGCAACTGGAATCGTTCTGCAATTTCCGTCCGAAGAGCTGATCAATGGTCGCTTAACCGGAACGGTTTTTGGGCCGGATGGACTGCCGGTTGGGGAGGATGTTGAGGTGCGGATCAGCTTTGGCGATAACTACGTCATCCGGACGAATGCGAGTGGTTTTTACGACACCCAAATCGAGCTTCCCGCATATGATCCGGTTTTCAACCGCTCGATTGGATACACGATTGAAGCCTTTGACCCGCTGACTGGAAACACCGGTCGAACGGCGGTTTCGATGACCGCTGGAATCGTTAACGTAGCGGATGTGGAATTGATCGGAAAAGGTTCTATCGAGGTCCTTGTTAAGGATGCTGCGGGGGACCCGGTTGCGGGGGCGGAAGTATTGATTCGAGGAGGCAATTTCCCGAATGAATCCTTCGAACTCTTCTCCGACAGTGACGGGACGGTATCGGTGCCGGGTCTCTATGCGGGGCGATATTCGGTCCGAGCCTGTTTTATCAGCGGTCCGACGACAATTTACGGCACCCGAAGTGTCGCCGTGATCGAAGATGAGACGACTGCGGTAACGGTCACCCTCGCCCCGACCGGAACGATCCGGGGCCGGTTTCTGGAAGAGGATGGCGTAACCCCGGTATCAGGTGCGGAAGTACGCTTTAATGGAAACTTTGCCTTCGCGGCGACTCTTGGGGATGGGAGTTTTGAATTGGCGGGCCTGCCGCTGGGTTCCTACAACCTCGTCGCCGAGGATCCCGCCAATGGGCGGGTTGCCACGGGAGTCGTAACTCTGGCAGGTGATGGGCAGGTGCAATCGATAAACCTGATACAACGTCCGCTCGGCGAAATTTCCGGGTTTGTCCTGAACAGCGAGCGGAGCGGGTATTTGTCCGGGGTCCGGGTAACTCTGACTTATTTGGACGGGTTCTCGCCGAGTCGTAACGCGACCACCGGACCCGACGGTGGTTTCTCCTTTCCCGGTGCCCGCGGAGGTGAGATTCGCCTGACCGGGTTTGATCCGGTGTCCGGTCTTTCCGGTAGTGCCACGGGGACCCTGGCGGAGAATGGAGGCAGCTTGCGGATTGATTTCGGGGTCGCGGAGCGTGGATCGTTGCCGGTCCGGATTGTCGGTCCTGACGGTTCAACGCCAGTCGAAAATGTCCGGGTGCGCCTCGATTCGTTTGAAGGATTCACCGATGAGAATGGAAGGGTGACCTTTGCGAATCTCCCCCTGCGATCTTACAAGCTGAAGGCCAACTTGACCGATGCCGGAGAAACCCAGTCGGGCGTTAACTGCACCGTTGTGGTGGCGACGGCAGGCGCGAATCCGGAGCAGGTCTTTCAGCTTCTCGGCACGGGATCGGTTTCCGGCTTTGTCTATGAATCCGATGGGCTGACGCCTCTGGCGGGCGTTCCTGTGGAAATTACCGAAGAACCCACCTCGAATGCGGTCGAGCGGCGTACCCGCAGCGCAATTACGCAGAGCAATGGTTCCTTTGCCTTTGGCAACGTGGCGGTTGGGGACTATCGGGTTACGGTCCGGGAGCAGGCTCTGGCCGCAAGTCAGTCCGGGTCAATTCTCGAAGATGGTGAGGTGGATGCGGTCGACCTCGTGCTCGGGCCAAGTGCCGAGGTCATCGGTATCCTCGTGCGAGCGGACGGAAGTAGTGCATTGAGTTCGGAAACGGTCGGCTTCTTTTTTGAGGCGCAGAGCGGTTTGCTCGGGGTTGCCACAGCGATTACGGACGTGGACGGCAGTTTTCGAGTAACGGGCATTCCGGTCGGCGAAGTCAGGGTTGAGTCGCTGGTCCCGGAACTGAACGGTATCGCGAGGCGTGAAATTGAACTGACGGCGAATGGAGAAATTTTCGATTTGGGCCTCTTGGTGTTGGATGAGGAAAGCCCCCGGATTGAGGCGACTGCACCGACCGACGGTGCGGTCGATGTACCAGTCGCCTCTGACATCGAGATCACCTTCAGTGAGACTCTGGATGCCGCTACGATCCAATCGAGCGGGATCTATCTGCTGGGACCGGACGGGACGGTGGCGGCCTCTGTTTCTCTCGAAGACGATGGACTGGGCTCGGCCCGGATCGTTCGGCTTGATCCGGACGCTCCGCTGCTGAGCGAAACCAGCTACACCGTGGTGGTGATCGACGGGGACCGAACCGGGGCTGGAACCGGTGGGACGATCGCGACCGGACCCCGCGACCTCGTCGGCCGTCCCTTGATTGTCCCCTTCCAAGCGCAGTTTGTGACCGCCGATGAAAGACCCCCCGTCCTGCTGTCTCAGACTCCCTCTGCCGGAGCGATTGAAATCGATCCCCGTAGTGTGGTGCGTTTTTCCTTCGACGAGACAATGGCACCCGGAGGCTTCACCATCACCTTGGACGGGCCTCTCGGAACGGTATCGGGACAAACCTCAGTTGGGATCGACGGGAGGGTGGTCACTTTTGTGCCGGATATCGAACTACAACCCAACGCGCAATATTCGGTGACCGGAGAGGGATTCGCCGATCTCGCGGGTAACGTGGCTGAGGGGCAGCCTTTCGTGGCCGACTTCGCCTCAATCGACACCCTCGGCCCGGTGATCAACTCAATTGAGATTGTTGATGCGATAAACCCGACGGCAGGAGCGGGAATTGAACTGGAAGCGATCCTCGAGAACCCCTTGGAGGATCCGGACGCGCGGGTGCGGATGACGGTTGACTTCAACCCGATTGGAGAGACCACCACTCCCGGCGATCTGGTGGTGCCTTATACACTCCCCGATGGTGGAACCGTGACGGTCCGGGCGGTGGCGATTGACCGATTCGGAAACGAAGGACCCCTCGCAGAAACGACGATCGATGTTGTCGCGAACCAACCTCCGGTTTTGCGACTCGACCGCCTGAGCCCGCCGACCGGACCGATCACGAGCGGAAATCCTTTTCTCGTCGAGGTCGTCGCGGAGGATGACTCGGGAATCGCCGAACTGCGCGCGGCAGTGACCGGTGCCGCCGTGGTGCCCTTACAAGTTACCAATACCGAATCAAAATTGACCTTCAACGGAGTTCTCCCCTTGTCCGTTGGACCGGACGAGGAAATCGAGATCCTCGCGGAAGCCATTGATACAAGCGGAGCCTCGACCGGGGAACTGCGCTTTGTCCTGCCGGTAGCGGATGGGACGCGCCCTTCAGTAAATTTTGGCACCTTGCCGGGGCCTGCAACGGCGAATTCCGTATATTTCGTCCCGGTGGAGGCGGCGGATAATTTTGGTGTGGTTCGAATCGACTACGAAGTCAGCGGCGCGTTTGAGGATTCCGGCTCCGTGACGGTGCCGGAGGCTTCCGGTTCGGTCTCAATTCCAATCGAGATTGCGATACCCGGTATTCCGGAGGATGGAGCCCCATTCACGATCGAGGCAGTGGCCATCGATGCGGCTGGAAATGCATCGAGCCCCGTCTCGATCGGCGGCAAGATGACGGATTTGATTCCGCCGTTGCTGGTGACTGCCGAACCCGCGCCGGGAAGCATCGACGTCGCGGTGGCCGCTCCGATTATCTTGAATTTCGACGATTCGATCAATCCGGATTCACTTCCGGCGACCGGATTTGCGGTGATGGTCGAGGAGCAGTCAATCGCGGGTGCCCTCGCGCTTGAGAATCCGGAGACCTTAATCTTTCGCCCGTCGGAGGGTTACGGCTTTGGCCAGGTTGTCTCGGT
>CAZFLQ010000033.1:0-2568 GCA_964519935.1 uncultured Puniceicoccaceae bacterium
TTCGAAATCGATTTCGAGGTCGAGGGCCAAGTGACCACCCTTACCCTCACGACCGATGGTCAAGAGGCGCAGAAATCGCACGGTCTCTGCCCTCCCGGACAACCTGATGTCGCCAACCTTCCCGCTGGCGAGGTTTACTTCGTCCCGACCGGCGGCTTCGGAAAGTTTCCCTTTAAATACGACGACTCCACCCTCGGAATGCTTACGGTCGAAGATGGGAAAATCATCAATTCCCGCCTTCTTTACGGAGACTACGAACTCATCAAGGAGCACAACGCCAAGCTGGCCGACGACCCGATGACCGGGGCTCTCGGCGAACTCGGTTTCGGCACCCAGAGGCTCCCCTTCAGTGGTCGCGACATCCAGGACGAGAAGATTCTGGGAACCTGCCACATTGCGACCGGCCGGGACGATCACCTCGGCGGACATCTGACCCCCGATCTCTTCAAGCACCGGGAAAACGCGTCCCATGACGATGTCCTCTACGCCCCCCACAAAACCCCTGAAATCAAGGTCAAACAGGTCCGGATGTTCCGTGATGACGATGTCGAGGTCATCCTCGAAAACTACCGACCGGCTGCCTACATGCTCAACCTTCTCGCTGAAGGGGCTCTCGTCGCGTCCTGAGGATCGCACATGATCATCCCTCTCCAAATCCCCCCGGACCAACCGGGGGGATTTTTTGTTTTAGTCCATCCCGATGAATACCTACGAATCCACCGATATCCTCCATCAGTATCTGTTTTTCCATTACGGAAAACCGGAATCAGTTCTCCCCTGGCAGTTCGGACCACGCGACGCTCTCGGTTACCCCCGTCGCTGTATCACCGAAGGTTTTCCGATCGACGAACCCCCTTCCACCCAGCGTCGCGGCCTTGATATCGGATGTGCCACCGGCCGGTCGACCTTTGAGATGGCTCGCTACTGCGACGAGGTTATTGGGATCGATTATTCAGCCGCTTTCATCGAAGCCGCCGAAACCATCCGCCTTGATGGTCGGCTCGAATACCGCTACCTCATCGAAGGTTCTCGCTATGGGACCGGGATCGCCGAACGTCCCTCCGGGATAGACCCCGACCGGATCCACTTCGATACCGGCGACGCCCACAGGATCCCCGAAGATCTGGGAACTTTCGACTGGGTCCTCGGTGCCAATCTCCTCTGCCGCCTGCACCATCCCCGACAGTTCCTTGACCGCCTCACGGGTCTCGTCCGGCCCGGAGGAATCCTCGTCCTAAACTCGCCGTTCTCTTGGCTCACCGAATTCACCGACCCTTCCGAATGGGTCGGTGCCACTCCTGAAAACGGCGCATCTGCCGATGTGCTCAAGTCCTGTCTCGCCCCCCACTTTGATTACATCGGGGAAACCCAGATGCCCTTTCTTATCCCCGAGACCGCCCGGAAATACCAGTGGACCGTTGCCCACAGCGGACGTTGGCGGCGCCGGGCCGATGCCTCCGAACCGGCCCGCTAGCCGGTTCGATATCCGAAATCAACAAATTAAAATTTGACTCAGTTCCATTAGTGAAAGCATCTTTCGCTAATGGATTATCGCAAAAGCCTTTCATTAACGTCAGCAGCCGTTCTTGCGGCAACTGCCTTCGCCGCCGGGGACGATCACGATCATGGGGTCTTCGACCCATGGACCGGCGAGGGCTTCGAAATCGCCACTGCCGACGATTCAATTCGCTTCACCCCCTACGTATATGCCAGCGCAGTCTTTGGGGAAAGCTCCGCCGACCATCCCGGCGACCTTTTCGTCGGCGAACACGATCCCGACGAAACCGGTCTCGACCTCCAGTCAATTGAGTTTTCCGGAAGACTCGATCTCGGAGACTACTTCAACACCCGCATTGCCGTCCGCGGATTTCTCGATGACGAGGATCAGCTCGACGCCGAAATCGAGGAATTGGTCGCTACCATTAACGATTCCGTCGGTGACAGTGGGCTCCGCTTTGGACGCTACCTGAACCGGTTCGGCATCATCAACCAGACCCACGCCCACGATTGGGCCTTCGTCGACACTCCCCTCGCTGTCGGGCGAATCCTTGGTCCCCATGGCCTCCGAACCGAGGGCGGCGAACTCAACATCGGCTTCGGTCCCCGGCTCTCCCGGTCCCTTCTCAGCGTCTCTTTCGGCCAAGTGGTCGAACACGACCATGATCACGAAGATCATGAGGGTGACCACCACGCCCACGAGGACGAACATGACCACGACCACGAGGACGACCATGACCACGATCATGAGGACGGCCATGACCACGCCGGAGAGGCCTTCGCCTTCGACGACACCTTCATGACCCTACGTTTGCGGACCCAGTGGATCGTCAACGATTTTCACCGCTGGACCCCATCCGCATCCCTCGCCTTTGGTTCCAACGAATCCGGGGCCAACACTCACATCCTCGGGCTCGGTCTCGCCTACAATTGGTTTGAAAACGGCTACCAGCCCGGCGGTGCCCGCGTGTCCTTCGACTCCGAATTCTTTGTCCGCAACCTGCGGTCCGGGAGTGCTCACGGCGAGGAAGATCACGACCATGGCCAAGAGCACGATCATGATTCTGAACA
>CAZFLQ010000033.1:2668-22374 GCA_964519935.1 uncultured Puniceicoccaceae bacterium
CTCACGGCGAGGAAGATCACGACCATGGCCAAGAGCACGATCATGATTCTGAACACGACCACGACCACGATTCTGACCACGACCACGACCATGATCATGACGGCGATCACCATCACAACGGTGAGGAACACGATTCAGTCAACGACCACGAATTCGGATTCTACACGCAAGCCCTCTACGCGCCCAATCCCCACTTCGAGGCCGGTGGACGCCTCGAATACGTCAGTGGCTCCGACGAGGCCGAACTCGAGGAACGCTGGCGGCTCTCCCCCGTCGCAACCCTCTTTTTGAACGAGGCCCGTTCCGCTTCCCTCCGCGCCCAATACAACTACGACATCCTTGAGGACACCGAAGAACACGGGATCTGGATCCAACTCAGCTTGTCATGGGGTGGACATGCTCATTGAGTCGGGTAGCTCGAGAATTTCCGTCTAGACAGCTTCTATCCTTGAAAACATGAAATTCCCTCCGCTCATCGTGGCCGTCGTCGTGATTGGCCTGACCAATTTCAGTCTCGCCAGCCAACCCCTCAAGGTCGCCACCCTCCAACCCCTCGTCGCCGATGCCATCCGCATGATCGGCGGGGAATACGTTGGGATCGTCGAACTCCTCGGAAGGGACGATGATGTCCATACTTTCGAGCCATCTCCATCGACCTTCGCGGCCATTCAGGATGCCAGGCTGATTTTCATTTCCGGAAAAGGTCTCGAATCCAGCTACCTGCACAAGCTCAGCGATTCCCTCGGACCGGATCAGTCCATCATTGACGTCGGAGAAAAAATTCCCTCCCTGCTCTTTTCTGAATCCGACGGGCACGTTCACCACGAAGGATGCAACCACCACCACGCCCACGGGATGCTCGATCCCCACTGGTGGCACGATGCCGAAAACATGCGCCGGGCAGCGCGGATCATCGCCGATTCACTTACTGAGGCAGATCCCGCCAACCGCGACATCTACCGCCAGCGCAGTCGCGCCTGGCGGGATGAACTGTCCGCCCTCGACCGCTGGATTCGGTCCGAGATTCGGAATATCCCCCCCCAACATCGTGTCCTCGTCACCTCCCACCAGGCCTTCGGTTATTTCTGCGAAGCCTACGGACTCAAGCCAGTCGCCGTCCAGGGACTAAACCACGAGGACATGCCCGACGCAAAGACTCTCGGGGCCATCGTCACCGAACTTCGCGAATTGAAAATTCCGGCCGCCTTTTCCGAGGTCGCCGTACCCACCCGAATGCTTGAATCCGTCGCCGACCAGACCGGTGTCCGCATTGCCGGTCCCATCTATCCCGGCGGAACGGGCTTGCCGATAGATTGGACTTATGAACAGATGATGCGCCATAACGTCAAAACCATCGTCAGTGCTTTGGTATCGGCGAAGCCCTGAACATGCGCTCCTGGCCTCCCCTCCAACTGATCCTCCTCTGCCTGATCCTTTTCGCCAGCGGGTTAGGCCTACGCGACCTCCTCAAGCCAGGCCTTCCGATGGATCCGGCAACACCCGTCGCCGATCCGGTGACCTTGCCAACCGGCGAACGTGAGATCTACATCGAATGGATCGCCACCGCTACCCCGTTTCGGATCGCGATCAGCGACCAAACCAGCAGCCTCGATGTGTCTCCGTCCCCATCCAGCCTCTCCGACGATTTAACCTTCCGCACCGATGCGTCCGCGCGCTCCCTCAAGTTTGCGGTTGTCTGGCCGGACACCACCAGGCCACCGGTCGCGATTCAGTTCCGGATCGAACCCGATAACCTCCCCTCCCAAACCGTCGATCTCTGGCTGCAGACCGGAACCGATCTGGAGGCAACTTTTGATCTATGATCGCTCCTGCAAAGGATCCCACTGCTCCATCGGACGGCGCTACCCACCGCAGCAATCCCGAACACTGCCTCACCATCGAGGGCCTTCACGTCCACTACGGTGACGTCTGCGCCCTCGACTCGATCAGCTTTTCCCTTTCCTGCGGACACCTTCTCGGTCTCGTTGGCCCCAACGGGGCCGGAAAGAGCACTCTCCTTAAGGCCATTGCCGGACTCATTCCCAAGCCCGCCGGGTCCATCATCTGGCAGGGGGAACCCGTCTCCGCCGAGGTCCGCCATCGCCAGTTCGCCTACCTCCCCCAGCGCGAAGAGGTCGACTGGAATTTCCCGATCACCGTCCGCGGGGTCGTTGAAATGGGCCGCTACCCCTTCCTCGGGGTCTGGGGCCGCTTTCGGAAAAGGGATCGCTACGCGGTTCAGAATGCGATCGAAACCCTTGATCTCGGCGACCTCGCGAAACGACAGATCAGCGAACTCTCCGGAGGCCAGCAACAACGCGTTTTTCTCGCCCGCGCTCTCGCCGGCGAGGCCCATGTCCTCCTCCTCGACGAGCCATTCAATGGTCTCGACCGCGACTCCGCCGCCCGCCTCCTCACCCACCTCCAGAGCCTCGCCGCCTCCGGTCGCCTGATCATCGCCTCGTCCCACGACCTCGCAACGGTCCGGGACGCCTTTACCCACGCCCTCGTCCTTCGCACCCGCCCGATTACCTTTGGCCCCGCTGCCAAGACCCTCACGCCCGAAACCATCGCCGCCGCCTTCGCATGAACCCGATCATCGACGCCCTTGATTTTCCCTTTTTCCAGCGTGCCCTCTGGACCGCCGCGATGATTGGATTTGCCAATGGATTTCTCAGCGGCTTCATCGTCCTGCGGCGCTCCGCCCTCTTCGTTGGCTCGATGTCCCACACCCTCCTCCCCGGCATTGCCCTTGCCGTCCTCATCGTCGGACTCAGCGCAGCGACCGCTTTCATCGGCGGTCTGGTCTCCGCCCTCCTCGTCGGACTCGGCGCAATTTTTCTCTCCCGGACCTCCCGAATCGATAGTGGAACTGCCCTCGCGGTCCTCTACACCGGTTCCTTTGCCGTCGGGCTGGTCCTTATCGACCTCATGCCGATCCGGGTTGAACTCGAACACTGGCTCTTTGGGAATATTCTCGCCCTCTCCAACGGCGATCTCATCGCCGCCTTCCTCGCTGGATCCCTCATCCTGATCACCTTGGTCATCCTGATGCGACCCCTCTTGATCGTCCTTTTCGAACCGACTATCGCACAAAGCGAGGGCATCCCCGTCCGCACCCTCCTCTACATCCTCATGGGATTGGTCATCCTCGGCCTCGTCACCTCGATCTCAGCCGTCGGCTGCATCCTCTCCGTCGCCATGCTTGTCGCCCCGGCCGCCGCCATGCACCAATTCGTAAACTCACCCGTGATCCTCATCTGGGGTGGTGCCATCCTCGGCGGAATCCTCGCCCCCCTCGCCGTCGTCATCGCCTACTGGCTCGACCTCCGCATCGGCGCAACCATCGTCCTCGTACTGACCGCCACCGTTCTCGCCGCCTACCTTCTCAGCCCCCAGTACGGCGCCCTCCGCCGCTGGAGAGGTAAACCACCCCACGCCCACGGATAAAATTGCCCCGCCACTACAGTGCCCACACGCTTCCAGCGTGTGGTCCCGAGCCCCCCAGCCCTCAAAATTCCCGATACTTACCGTCGTTCCGACGCGCGATCGACCGAAACGGACGCTTGTGTTCGTCCGGAACTTCAAACCCGATCACGTGGATCCTTGCTGGCTCGGCCATATCCGCTTGGCGACGATCAATTACCCGTTCGAGGTCACTCCAAGGCACGTTCTCATGCCCGCCCCCGGACGGGGTGCGTTGATAATCCCCGTCCGAGAGCAGCATGATCACATCCGGCTCAAAGTTGAAGGCGACCTCCAACACCGCATCGATTCCATTCCTGCCGTTCAGGGTATCCCAGCCCGAGCTGGACCCCCCCGTCACAAAACGGTTTCGCAAATAATCGAGAGCCTGCTCCTTGTTCTCAACCGTCGCCGGAATCAGATAGGGTGAAAAAACGTCGAAATTTCTGGCGTGCTGGATCATCCCGAACAGAGTATTCGCATTCAGTTGCTCAACCAGCCGGATCGATTCATCCCGAATCGTTTCCATCGACAACCCTGCCCTCTCAACTTTCGTCTTTACCGATTGAGAAATGTCGATCACCAGCAAAATCCGTGTCGCCGTGTCTTCAATCCCGAGGAACGACACCGATGATGCCTCGCTGCTGAAACCTTCCAGCATCCCGTCAAACCCCGAGGTCCCGAACATCGCGTGGGCATTTCCGACCGCATTTGTCGGGACCGGATTGAATTCCATCGTCGGCATTTCCGGCAGGTCGGGCAACGAGTCCGGCAGCATCGCATCGACCGCAACTTTTTCCATCACCATCGGCGACCGCGCTGCCTGTTGGAATTCCGCCACCGCCATCCGGTGATCCAATTGCCGCTGCGGCAAATAAATCGTCTTTTTTGCCACGAAGACTGGCTCCTCTTTCTGCGAGGGGATGAAAACCACGATAAAACCAGCCGCAAAAACAATCCCCGCCTGAATCACAATCGCCCAGAACAAAGGTCCTAATTTGCCTCCACGTCGAAAACGCCTTAGCCGATCTTCGCTAGCTTCCTCGGAACCATTCATCGCTACCAGTTAACCCCCGAAAACAAGGCACACGCAATTCGAATTCCGCTTTGCGACAAAACCGTAATATCCAGGCTCGGTGCCACTACCGCCCATGCAACGGCGGGATAATCCGCTGATTCAGACTCAACTTCCCCGACCCAACCCCTTTACACGAAAGCATCCGGTCGGTGATCTCCCGCAGACGAATCACCGGACCCTGCACCAGGACCACCTCCATGATGTGCCCTTCCTCCAGTAAAATTTGGTGACTGCTAATGCACTCCGCGATGTGCTCCCGCTGAATTCGCGCCAATTCATCGAGCAATCCCGGCTGCCCCGCATCAAAGAAAAAAGTCAGCGTCCCCGCCATTACCCGATCGGGTTCCGTTCGGTCCCGTTCAATCATTTCGGCTTCAATCAACCGGGCCAGAAATCGCGAACGATTCGGATAACTGCCCTCCTCGATCAACCGATCCAGCCCCTCCGCCACATTTGCCTGCAGCGAAATGCTAATCCGCTGCGCCAGTTTTCCGTCGTCTTTTGCCATGGTAACACCTTTCCCCGAATTCCCGGATAATCGTAATACTTTCTGAGAGAATAATCATACATATTTACCGTCAATCCTTCTTTGGCACACAACCTGCCAACAGTTTTAGAACCTCCTCGATGGAGGTATTGGCGTTCCTGCCACATTTCGAACAATCCTGAAATCCAAAGACAGATGCAAAAATCAATCCGCTCGGCCGTCCTCGGCCTTCGCTCCGGGCTCAGTGCCCTCGCCGTCTCTGCCCTTACCCTCGTTGGCACCGCCAACGCCGAACCCCTCAAGATCGCCTACAGCGACTGGCCTGGCTGGGTCGCCTGGCAGATCGGAATCGACAAGGGCTGGTTCGAGGAAGAGGGCGTCGAGGTCGAATTCTTCTGGATGGACTATGTCGCCTCGATGGATGCCTATGTCGCCGGCAATGTCGATGCCGTCACCATGACCAACGGCGATGCGCTTGTTACCGGCGGGACCGGCAAACCCTCCGTCGGGATTATTATCAACGACTACTCCAACGGCAATGACATGATCGTCGCCGCTCCCGGAATCGAAACGCTCGCCGATCTCAAGGGCAAGAAGATCGGTCTCGAAGAGGGCTTTGTGATTCACCTTCTCCTCCTCAAGGGCGCCGAGCTCGCCGGAATCGACCCTTCCGAATTTGAGATCGTCAACACCCCCACGAACGAGACACCGCAGGTTCTCGCCTCCGGCGCGGTCGACGCCATCGGGGCATGGCAACCGAATTCCGGCCAGGCCCTCAAGACCGTGCCCGGCTCAAAACCCGTCCTTACTTCCGCCGATGCCCCCGGGATCATCTATGACCTCCTCTCGGTTGACCCCGAAAGCCTCGAAACCCGTCGCGATGACTGGATGAAGGTGGTCAAGGTTTGGTATCGAATTGTCGATTTCCTCAAGGACGAGGAAAATATCGACGAGGCTCTCGAAATCCTCGCCGCCCGTGTCGCCATCTCGCCCGATGAATACGAGCCTTTCTTTGAAGGTACGTATATCCTCACCCTCGCGGAAGTCCTTCCGGTCTGGGGAAAGGCCGAGGGCCTTGGCTCGGTCTACGGCTCGACCGAAATTGCCGACGCCTTTAACGTTTCCCAGGGCGTCTACGAAGAACCGCTCAACACCGATCAGTATCTCGATCCGTCCTTGACTCTCGAATACGCCAAGTCGGTTGGGGCCGCCGAATAACTTCCACCATCGGAGGGGTCTTCCTCCCCTCATGATTTCCTCCGGTTTCGAAGGCGGGTCGACTCCCGGCCCGCCTTCTTTGTCTCCCGTGCCTCCCTTCGCCTCCTGTCTCCGCACCTTTTAGACCGTCGACCCCATGGCTACATCGAAGAACCATGCTGCGATTCACCGCCCCTGGTTTGCCGTCCGCCGCGAACTTTCCGCCCGCCGCCGGTTGCTCCTGACGGTCCTGTCATTCCTCGGTCCGATCGCCACCTGGTGCCTCTTTGCCTATTCCCCGTTCCTCTGGCACCCTGATATCAAGCTGCAAATCTCCGCCGACCGCGAAGATGTTACCACCGTCTTCACCGCCGGCGACCGCCTTTCCAAAGAATTCTTTCCCACCTTCGTGGCCGCCGTTCAGTCCGAAAACGCCGCCATCCTCAACGCCCGCGCCGAGGGCGCGGCCGCGTCCGGCGGCTTTCGCCAAAGACGCGCCAATCTTAAAATCCTTCGCCACCTCTCACCCGTCGCCACTGCCAACGGCTGGTTGCCGAGAGATCAGGCCAGCGACGACGCCCAAATCTTTGAGATCTGGCGCGGCGTCGCTACCGGTCAACTCAGCGGCGGCCGGGTCCGTCTCAGCCCCGAGAATCTCGCCATCATCAAACGCAACTGGGAGATCCTCGCGGCCACCTCCGAAACCTTCAGCCCAAAGACCCTCCCGGAAATCCCCCTCGAAAAACTCGTTCCCCAGGGCCGTCCTTCCAATCCGGTCTATTTTCCGCCCCCCCACGAGGTCATCCTTCAGGGATACGAGGACTTCACCCGCCCCGCCCAGGGAGACAAACCGTCGATGTCGGAACGCTATCAACACTCCCTCCGGATCGTCTTCCTCGGCTTTTTCTTCTCCTGCCTCGTCGGCCTTCCCCTCGGCGTTCTCTGCGGAACCTTTGATTTCTTCTCCAAACTCTTCGAACCATTCGTCGATTTCTTCCGCTACATGCCTGCCCCGGCATTCAGCACGCTGCTTGTCGCAATTTTTCTGGCCCATGACGCCCCCAAGATCGCCCTCGTTTTCCTCGGAACCTTTTTCCAGATGGTGCTTGTCGTCGCCAACACCACCCGCCAGCTCGACGCCTCCCTCCTCGAAACCTCCCAGACCCTCGGGGCCAAACGTCTCACCATGATCCGCAGGGTTATCATCCCCGGGATCACCCCCAATCTCTACAACGATCTCCGCATTCTCCTCGGATGGTCCTGGACCTGGCTTGTCATCGCCGAACTGGTCGGGGTGAAGAGCGGTTTGACCGAGTTCATCGAGACCCAGGGGCGCTGGCGGAATTTCGATGCTGTCTACCCGGTCATCATCCTGATTGGGGTTACCGGGTTCTTCACCGACCAGTTCCTCGCCTCAATGCGGAAATACCTCTTCCCCTGGACCCCCGATTCTGCCGAGAAATCCGCCGGTCCGATCGGACGGTTCTTCCTCTGGATCACCGACCGCAAGGTCTACCTCCCCGCCGATCACGGAAAGGCTTCGTCATGAGTTCCCTCATCGCCCTCCCGGACTACCGCGAACAGTCCCCCGCCGTCCGTGAACGTTTCGCCGAACTGCACCGGCGTCCGGTCAAACTCTCCGTCGAGAGCCTCGGGAAACAGTTCCAATCCAAAGCCGGCCCCGTCGATGCCCTCCTCGACATCTCCTTCACCGTCCACCGACGGGAGTTCATCTCCATCATCGGCCCCTCCGGCTGCGGCAAATCCACCCTCATCCGCATCCTCGCGGGTCTCGAATACCCGACCAGCGGACGCTTCCTTCTCGACGGCGAACCCGTCAGCGGCCCCGGTGCCGATCGCGGGATGGTCTTTCAAGGCTACACCCTCTTCCCCTGGCTGACGGTCCGGAAAAACGTCATGTTCGGGCTCGAGGTCAATGGACACTCCGGCCCCGAGGCCGAACGCCAGGCCCTCCAGTGGATCGATTTGGTTGGACTCAGCCACGCCGCCGATGCCTACCCCAGCCAGCTCTCCGGCGGGATGAAGCAACGGGTCGCGATTGCCCGCGCCCTCGCCAACCAACCGAAAATCCTCTTCATGGACGAACCTTTCGGCGCTCTCGATGCCCAGACCCGCGCCCAGATGCAGGCCTACCTCCTCCAGATCTGGAAAAACGTCGATATCACCATCCTCTTCGTAACCCATGATCTCGACGAGGCCGTTTACCTCTCCGACCGTATCCTCGTTCTCAAGGCCAACCCCGGCGAGATCTCCGAATTCATCGAAGTTCCCGTTCCCCGCCCCCGCATCCCCGACCAGTTCATCTCACCCGAATTCCTCACCACCAAAAAGCGGCTCGAGGACCTCATCCACCCCCGCAAGGAGACCACCATGGAAAAACTCCCCATCGTCCGGATGACCGCATCAAACGACAATGTCGAGTAGGAGGCCAACAATGCAGCGCTCCCCCCAACCCCTCTCCTGGGCACGCCTGACGTCGCCCGAGATCGGCACCCACTATGCCGCAGGCCCACAGGCCGCCATCCTCCCAATCGGCGCGACCGAACAGCACGGCCCCCACCTCGGGACCGGGATGGACACCCTCTTTGCCGACCGTCTTGCCACCGCCGCGTCCGCTGCCACCGGTGTACCTTTCCTCCCCACCCTCCCCTACGGTTGCTCCATCGGCCACACCCACCGCTGGCCCGGAACGGTCACCCTTTCCCATCTCGGTCTGATCACCGTCCTCACCGAAATCGGGGAATCCCTCTATCACTCCGGCGTCCGGCGTCTTTTTTTTCTAAATACACATGTCGGGAACATTGCTCCCGTTCATTGCGCCCTCGACACCCTTCGGACCCGATTCGATGACCTCATGGTGGCGGCCCTCAACACCGCCCGGCTCAGTCCGGAGATCGAGGCTGCCTTTGCTGCCGATGCCGTCGATTGGCATTCCAATGCCGCCGAAACCTCTCTCGTCCTCGCCCTCGATTCGACCTTCGCCCGCCGGGATCTGATCCAGACGTCCGACGATCCCGACCGCACCACCGACTGCGTCTTTGCCCATCCCGTCAACCACACCAGCCGCAACGGTGTTACCGGCTACCCGTCCCGCGCCACTGCCGCTGATGGCGAACAGCTCTTCAACCTCACTCTCGAAACCCTTATCCATAAAATCCAAACCGCCCTCTCCGAAACACCCCCCTTGCCATGACCTCCATCTACAAAACCTACAACCGCGCCGCCGGTCGGGTCTACGACCCAACCCCAGTCGCACCCGAGATCGTCTCCCGATTGCACAACGATCTCAAGGCCGCCGGGGTCAAGTATTGCGCCGGCAACTACGTCGACCTCCACGGGGTCCCCAAGGCCAAAGTCGTCCCCCTCTCCCATTTCGAGGACTTCATCCACGGCTCCGAACTCTACACCGGTTACGCCCTCGACGGTCTCGGACAACGGCCCAATGATGACGAAATCGCCTCCCTCCCCGACCCCGGACTGGTCATTCCCCTGCCCTGGAATCCCGAGGTCGCCTGGTTTCCGGCCGACAACACCCTTCACGGAAAGCCCTACGAGGTAAACGCCCGCGTCGTCCTCCAAAAGGTTCTTCGTCAGGCCACCGCAATGGGCGTGGGGTTCAACCTCGGGATCGAATGCGAGCTTTTCGTCCTCCGCCTGAATCCCGACGGCACCGTTGCGATCCCGAACGACGACGACAACCTCAACAAGAGTTGCTACGACTTCAAACGCTTCATGGACCGCTACGGCTGGCTCGACAAAATGGCCACGACGATCGATCAACTCGGGTGGGGCCTCTACTCTTTCGACCACGAGGATGCTAATTCGCAGTTTGAATTCGATTTCAACTACGCCGATGCCCTCACCAGTTGCGACCGCTTCACCTTCTTCCGCTACATGGCCAAACACTACGCCGCCGAAGAGGGTCTCATCGCCACCTTCATGCCGAAACCGTTCGCCAACCGGACCGGCAGTGGTGCCCACTTCAATATGTCGCTATTCAACCCAGCCACCGGAGAAAATCTCTTCAAGCGCCCCAAGTCCGAAGATCCCCGCGGGCTCGGTCTCTCCGATCTCGGTTATCACTTCACCGCCGGGATCCTCCGCCACGGCCCCGCCCTCTGCGCCGCCTTCGCCCCCACCGTCAACAGCTACAAACGGCTCGTTCGACGGGGATTGATGACCTACTATTCATGGGCACCGGTCTTCAATTCCTACGGTCGCAACAACCGGACCAACTCCCTCCGCGTCCCGATGGCTGGTGGCCGGGTCGAATCCCGCAACGCCGATGCCTCCGTCAATCCCTACCTCGCCGCCGCCCTCGTCCTCGCCGCCGGCCTCGAAGGAATCCGCGAAAAGCTCGACCCCGGACGCCCGCAAGAGGAAAACCTTTACGAATATACCCCTGAACAGCTCTCCGCTGCCGGAATCAGCGAGCTTCCCCGCAACCTTCACGAGGCGGTCGAGGCCTTCGCCAGCGATCCGTTTGTCGAATCCGTTCTTGGTTCCGAACTCCGAAACGAGTTCATTACCTACAAATCCGAGGAATGGCGCCAATACCACCAGCGCATCAGCCAGTGGGAGATCGACCAATACGCCCGCCTTTTCTAATCAAACCCATGAATCCCGTCTATACACACCATCTCCCCCCCGCCGCGATGTGGTCCAAGGTCATCGGCCGCCACAAACGCCTCCGCCTGACCGACCTCGAGGGCAAGGCCAATGTCGGCATGCTCCTCTACAACGCCTACGAGAAGGAAGAACGCTACAACATGCCCGACACCCTCAAGGGCCAGCACATCTTCTACCTCGCCGCTCCCTACTGCCTTCACTCCGACATGGGTCGGATCTTTGCCTCCATCGTCCGCGACGACACCGGATGGCACGATACCGTCTGCGGATGCAGCGATCCCGATCTCGTCGCCACGAAATATGGGCAAAAGACGTTTCAGGAGGCCCGCAACGAATGCTACCGCGACGCCCGACGGGCCTTTCTGATCGAGCTGGGCAAATGGGGTCTCGGCAAGCGCGACCTCGTTCCGAACATCAACTGGTTTTCCAGGGTCGCACCCGACGAGGAGGGTCGGCTCAGCTTTGTCCCTCGCGCTTCCGATCCCGGCAGCGTCGTCGAACTCCGCTTCGAACTCGACACCCTTGTCGTCCTCAACACCTGCCAACACCCCCTCGACCCGAACCCGCAATACGACCCCGGACCGGTCCAGATCGAGATCACTGCTGCCGGTCCGATTCCCACACCCGACGACCCGTCCCTCCAAATTCGCCCGGAAAATCTCCGCGCCTGGGAAAACACCAACACCTACAACACCCTTCGCTTCTAAACCCGTCCCGCCATGCACACCGAAAGCAAACTTCTCCCCGCTGACGCGATCTACCGTCAAATCGTTCCCGCCGGCGAATACTGGCTCCACCGGATCGATGCCGGACAGACTTTCCGGATTCTCGATCTCGAGGGCAATCAAGCCGCCGACACCCTTTTTTACGACGCCCACGATCCCGAAAACCGCTACAGTGCCGCCGATACCATCCAACGGCAGGCCGCCCTTTACCTCACGACCGGCACCCGGTTGATGTCGTCCCTCGGAGATGTCCTCCTCACCATCACTGCCGACACCTGTGGTCGACATGACACCCTCGGCGGTGCCTGCTCCCGCGAGAGCAATACGATGCGCTACGGTCACGACAAGGAATCGATGCACGCCTGCCTCGACAGTTTCATCTACGGCATTCAGCACTGGGGACCCGATCTCGGCAAACGCGATATCACCTGCAACATCAACTTCTTCATGAATGTCCCGGTTACGCCGAACGGAAAACTCACCTTTGCCGATGGCATCTCCGCCCCCGGACGCTACGTCGAGATGGTCGCCGAACGCGACGTGATGTGTCTGATCTCGAACTGCCCTCAGCTCAACAACCCCTGCAACGCCTACAATCCCACCCCGATCGAGGTCCTCATCTGGGCCTGACAGACCACACCCCATGTTCAAGAAAGTCCTTGTCGCCAACCGCGGTGAGATCGCTTGCCGCATCATCCGAACCCTCGATGCGATCGCAATCCGGTCCGTCGCCATTTATTCCGATGCTGACCGCAATGCGCCCCATGTCGCAATGGCGGGCGAGGCCTTCCGAATCGGTCCCGGTCCAGTCCGGGAAAGCTATCTTCAGGCCAAAACGATCCTCGACATCGCCCGCCAAACCGGAACCAATGCGATCCACCCCGGCTACGGTCTCCTCAGCGAAAACGCCGATTTCGCCCGTGCGGTCGAGGCCGCCGGCATCGCCTTCATCGGACCCACCCCCGATCAGATGCTTGCCTTCGGTCTGAAGCACGAGGCCCGTCAGCTCGCCGAATCCGCCGCCGTCCCCCTCGTCCCCGGCACCCCCCTCCTGCCCGATGCCGACACCGCCGCCACTGCTGCCGCCCGGATCGGCTATCCCGTCATGCTCAAAAGCACTGCCGGGGGCGGCGGGATCGGGATGCAGGTTTGCCGCGACGTGGCCGCCCTCCGCGAAGCCTTCGACCGGGTCGAAAGGCTCAGCCAGTCTCACTTTGGCCAAGGCGGAATCTTTCTCGAAAAATTCATCGAACACGCCCGTCATCTCGAGGTTCAAATCTTCGGTGACGGGCACGGCGGGATCTGGTCCCTCGGTATCCGCGATTGCTCGACCCAGCGGCGCAACCAGAAGGTCATTGAGGAAACCCCTCCCCCCAACGTTCCCGACAAAACCCAGTCAGCCCTCGAGGACGCTGCCCTTCGTCTCGCCTCCGCCGTCAGATACCGCTCTGCCGGAACGGTCGAATTCATCTACGACAACGATAGCGGGAACTTTTACTTTCTCGAGGTCAACACACGGCTCCAGGTCGAACACGGCGTCTCTGAGCTCGTCACGGGTATCGACCTTGTCGAATGGATGATCCGCCTCGCCGCCGGTGCCTTTGCACCTCCCGTCATCGGCCCCCGCGTCCCCCGGCGGGGCCACGCCATCCAGGCCCGGATTTATGCCGAGAATCCCGCCAAGGATTTTCAACCGTCGAGCGGTCTCCTCACCCGCGTCTCCTTCCCCCCCGATGTCCGCTGCGACCACTGGATCGCCGACGGGACCGAGGTCAGCCCCCACTACGACCCCCTCCTCGCCAAACTGCAGGTTCACGCCGAAACCCGCGATGCCGCTACCGAACGTCTCCAGTCCAGTCTCGACGCCGCCCGGATCGACGGGATCGAGACCAATCTCGCCTACCTCCGTTCCGTCACCGCCTCTCCCGCTTTTCGTAACGGAAAAATGGTGACACGCTCCCTCGCGCATCACCCCTTTCAACCCCAGACCTGCGAAATCCTCCGGGGCGGCACCCTCACGACCGTTCAGGACTACCCCGGACGGATCGGTTACTGGGATGTCGGCGTCCCGCCCTCCGGGCCGATGGATAGCCTCGCCTTCCGCCTCGGCAACCGCCTCCTCGGTAACCCGTCGGACGCCGCCGGGATCGAGATCACCGCCTCCGGCCCCCGCATTCTCTTCAACTGTCCGACCACCGCCGTTCTCACCGGTGCCCCGATCGAGGCATCCCTCGACGGCACCTCCGTCCGTCTGGCCGTCCCCTTCTTAATCCCGGCCGGGTCGATTCTTGATATCGGACGAATCGCTAACGGAGGCGTCCGCACCTACCTGTGCATCACCGGGGGGATCGACGTGCCCGAATACCTCGGCAGCCGCGCCACCTTTACCCTCGGGCGGTTCGGCGGACACGGCGGCCGTGCTCTCCGCGCCGGTGATGTCCTTCCCCTCCAATCGTTTGATTCCAACAAGAGCACCACCCCGCCCCCCGGGATTCCCGAACCCTCCCTCATTCCCCCTCTCGGAACCCCCTCGCAGATCGCGGTTCTCACCGGCCCCCATGGCGCCCCCGACTTCTTCACCCCGGATGACATTCAGACGTTTTTCCAGACCGAATGGAAAATCCACTACAATTCCGCCCGCACCGGTGTCCGCCTGATCGGGCCCAAACCGCAATGGGCCCGACCCGACGGCGGTGAGGCCGGACTCCACCCCTCGAACATTCACGACAACGCCTACGCCATCGGGGCGATCGACTTCACTGGCGATATGCCCGTCATCCTCGGTCCCGACGGCCCCAGCCTCGGTGGGTTCGTCTGTCCCGCCACCATCATTCAGGCCGACCTCTGGAAAATCGGCCAGCTCCGCCCCGGCGACTCCGTCCGCTTTATCGCCGTCACCCCCGCCGAAGCCGCTGCCCGTCTCGCCAACCTCGAGGCCTTTCTCCTGTCTCCCACAACTGCTCCCGGACCCCCCCGATCCCTCCTCTATCTGGAGAACACCGGGGCAATCCCCGCCCCCGACGACGCCATCCTTCACGACGAGGGCAGTGGCCCCGACCGCTTGGTCGTCCGTCAATCCGGCGATGCCGCTGTTCTCGCCGAAATCGGTCAGATGGCCCTCGACTTCAAGCTCCGCTTCCACATCCACGTTCTTTACGAGACGCTCCGCCAAATCGAAGACCCCGCCGTCATCGACCTGACCCCCGGCATCCGCTCCCTCCAGGTTCATTTCGATCCCCTCCAGACCGACGCTCGCGCCATCGCCGAAAGGATCGCCTCCGCCAACCGCCAACTACCTCCCCTCGAGAACATCACCCTCCCGTCCCGCATCGTCCACCTCCCTCTTTCCTGGGACGATCCCGCTACCCGCGAGGCCACCCAACGCTACATCCAGTCCGTCCGCGCCGATGCCCCCTGGTGCCCGCACAATATCGAATTCATCCGCCGTATCAACGGCCTCGATACACAGGAGGATGTCCACCGGATCGTCTTCGACGCTAGCTACGTTGTCCTCGGTCTCGGCGATGTCTACCTCGGCGCCCCCGTCGCAACCCCTCTCGACCCGCGCCACCGGCTTGTCACCACCAAATACAACCCCGCCCGCACCTCGACCCCCGAGAACGCCGTTGGGATCGGTGGTGCCTACCTCTGCGTTTACGGCATGGAGGGTCCCGGGGGCTACCAGTTTGTCGGACGAACCATCCAGATGTGGAACCGTTTTCGTTCAACCGCCTCGTTTCAGCCCGGAAAACCGTGGCTCCTCCGGTTCTTCGACCAGATCCGGTTCTATCCGGTTACAGCCGACGAACTGACCGGACTCCGCGCCGATTTCCCGGAGGGTCGGTTCAATCCCCGGATCGAGGAGACCACCTTCAACCTCGGGCAGTATCTGCATTTCCTCTCCGCAAATACCCCTTCGATTGAAGCTTTCAAATCCCGCCAACAGGCCGCCTTCGACGCCGAACGCCGCCGCTGGGAGGCCGCCGGAATCGAGGTGATCGCGCCCGAGTCCGAACCCCAGCCGGAATCCGCCGGAGACCTTGACCTCGCCGAAGGTGAGATCGCCGCCGAGAGCCCTGTCTCCGGCAATGTCTGGAAACTCATCGTCGATCAGCCTGGCACCCCAGTCGCCGCCGGGGCTGTTCTCGCGATTGTCGAGTCGATGAAGATGGAGATCGAGATCCACGCCCCCGCCGACGGAATCGTCCGGACCATCCGCTGCCAGACCGGAAAACCGGTCGAACCCGGCCAACCCCTCTTTATCATCACTCCCGCCACTTCCTGAACATCACAACCGTCCAGCAGAATCCCCCAGACAACCACCGGTATGCCCTCAATTGCCGACATCCTCACCCGCTACCGCTCCGGCGAAACCACTCCCGCGAGGCTCATCACCGAAGACTCTGAAAACGGCTTCAAACCAGATGTATCCAATATTTGGATACACAAATTAACCAATCACGAGCTGCGCCCCTACCTCGACCGCCTCGACTCTCTCCCTCCCGATTCCCTCCCCCTCTACGGCGTTCCCTTTGCGATCAAGGACAACATCGACCTTGCCGGTGTCCCCACCACCGCCGCCTGCCCCGACTACGCCTACGTCCCAACCACCTCCGCCCCCGTAGTCCAACGCCTGATCGATGCCGGGGCCATCCCGCGCGGGAAAACCAATCTCGACCAATTCGCGACCGGCCTCGTCGGCACCCGCAGCCCCTACCCGATCCCACTCAACCCCCTCGCGCCGGATCGGATTCCCGGCGGATCCAGCTCCGGTTCCGCCGTTGCCGTCGCCACCGGACAGGTCGCCTTTGCCCTTGGGACTGATACCGCCGGATCCGGACGCATCCCCGCCGCCTTTAACAACCTCTGGGGCCTCAAGCCCAGCCGCGGGCGACTTTCCACCAGCGGGGTGGTCCCCGCCTGCCGCACCCTCGACTGCGTGTCCCTCTTCGCGACAAACGGGGCGGATCTCGAGACCCTCCTCCCGATCTGCTCGGGCTACGACCCGCTCGATCCCTTTTCCCAACCGACCCGCGACCACACCCGCCCGCCGACCGGAACCGTCGGGATCCCCCAACCCGACCAGCTCGAGTTTTTCGGAGACGCCGGGTACCATCAGGCCTGGCTCGAAAGCATCGAAGACCTCGCCCGCCGGGGCTGGAACATCCGCGAGGTCGACGCCAGCCCGTTTTTCGAGGCCGCCCGGCTCCTCTACGAGGGTCCCTGGATCGCCGAGCGTTTTACCGCCCTCGAATCCTTTCTTGCCGAGCAACCAGACGCATTTCATCCCGTCACCCGTGCGATCATCGAGACCGGTTCACGCCCATCCGCCCGTGACACCTTTGCCGCGATCTACCGCCTCGCCGCGATCCGCCGCCAGACCGAGACGATCTGGACGCAGATCGACGCCCTCATCACCCCCACCGCCGGGGGCTTTCCCACCCTCGCCGAGGTCGACGCCGACCCGATTGGGATGAACACCCGTCTCGGCACCTACACCAATTTCATGAACCTTCTCGACCTCTCGGCGGTCGCCACGCCCTCGGGCTTCACAGGCACCGGCCTCCCCTTCGGGATCACCTGGATCGCCCCGCGCGACGAGGATGCCCACCTCCTCCGGATCGCCCGTTCCGGCCCCTCCGAATCCGCCCCGCAAACAACCCTCGACCTTATCCTCCTCGGAGCCCACATGCGGGACTTTCCCCTCAATCCCGAGGTCGTTTCCCTCGGCGCCACCTTTATGGAAACCGTTCGCACCGCCCCCCACTACCGGATGGTCTGCCTCGAAACCCCACCCCCACCGCGCCCCGGACTTTACCGCGTGGCCGAGAACGGCGTCTCCATCGAAGGCGAACGCTGGCGCTTCCCCATCTCCGCGATTGGCCCCTTTCTTGCCACCATCCGCGCCCCCCTCGGTCTCGGCCAACTCACCCTCGCCGACGGCACCACCTGCCACGGCTTCCTCTGCGAAACCACCCCCGCCCAAACCGCCCCCGACATCTCCGCCGCCGGCAGCTGGCGGCACTGGAGCCGGTGATCTACTTTACCCCGTCTGGCATCTCCCATGACGCGGGGGGGGCGGTTTATTGGATCCGCTTAAAGTCCCACCAAAGGGGAATGCTTCAAGTCCCGCCGACAGGGCAACACGCGAAGCGTGTCGGGGAACGAAGTGAATCGGGGTTGGCTGTCGAGGCCAGTTGTGGCGTTGATCGGAAAGCGCGGGCAAGGATTGAGGTTTTACGACATGGTCCCTTCGCGAAGCCCTTAAGAGCCGGTCCGACACGAGTCGAAACGCGCACACCGTCACTTCTCTCGCCCAGGCACACAACCTCTTGCAAGGCCAGAAGAATCAAAAAGCCGCGCCTTCTTTGACAGACACACAACTCGAACTGTTTTGAGCAAATCAACCCGTCATGTAAGGTCGTAGCCTCTCCTCCGAGGCTACGACTAAAACGGACTAAAATGACGACGTCAGTGAGGGAAACCTGTGCAAAACCCTACGCTCACAGCCCCGCCGTAGGGAAGTGAGCAAAGCGAATCGGGGACATCAAAGTTGCAGAAAATACGATGTCAAAAAAGTTCGTAACATTTTAATTCTACGTTCGACCCCTTTTGGCCCCCGTCCCTTTCATCAGCGTGAAAGACCGTTGCTGAACCCTTTTGCCGTTTCCTTAATACCACTCAAAATTCTCTCAACTTCCCCCATGAATACAGGATCTACAATTCCTCCTCTTGCCTTAACTAAGACACCATCTGGGTCAATCCCAGATGCTTTGATAAGATCCACCAACGCCCGCAGCGCAAACTGCCTCAACTGGGGTGCGCCCGGAACTTTTTGCGCAGCAGGGGGTTCGCAACTCAATGCCTCCACAAGGGTTTTAACGGCGAGTTCTGTGTGGATCTCCGAAACTGGGATAGCTAAGGCCTCTGCTGAAAACCATCCAACGTCGTCCTCTCGGCATTCAGACACTATTTTTAAAAGCTTATCGAATCCACGTCGAATCCCATCTTTTCCCGTTCTCTTCAATCTTTCGATAACTATTCGTTGAATTTCGGGTTCAGAATCATCAATACCCGACACGAGAATATCCAGAATTTCGTCGTACACATCAGATTCGAGTTGTTTCTCATAGTTAACTGCAAGATTTCCCAAAAACAGAAAAGCGTAAAAGCGCTCCCAAAAAGAACGGCTATTCGTTTCATGAATTAATTCATTCAACGCGTGTTTGTCCGCAGAAGTGCTGGCTTTTTGGTAGAGCATCTCAAATCGGTCATGGTATCGGTGCTGATTTGAACAAGAGCTCATGAGAATATTACAGATAAATAGAATGACCCATCGTTTAATGATGGGACCTGAAATGAAAGTAGTTAAATTACCGAACATTGCTTACTTTCGCACTGCGAGCGGATTTCCAGAAATGCCCAATATTTTTCAAATAGTCATTCCATACAATTCTCTGAAAATCGGGACCAAATCGGGAATCAAGTCTCCTTGTTACCTCAACCAGCAAGGTCGCGCTCCTCTCTCGTGCCCAGGTTCTTACCCTTATTCCACATGGATTATCTCTCAATATGCTTGCGTTCCAATAACGCTTGCCTTCTAAGATGTGCCCAGGCTCCGTAACCCCGGTAACGGTTTTGTTAGAGTCATCAAAAGAAAGGGTCACTACATTATAGTATGTGAGGCTCGTAACCAAAGATGATGCCCCTTGGGCTAGGTTAAGAGGAGATGGTGCACTGAATTTCGCTGTTGTGCCTTGAACCCGGACAGAACCACCATCGTTTGACGGAGTCGAAAAGTGTCTAAAAACCTTCAAATCATTATAGATCTTATCTAGCAGCTTTTCCATATTGGAATATTCACGACTAGGGAATTCAATGTCCATTTCGTGCGAAGTACGATACCAAGGTGTCCAACTGGTAGTGTGATTCCATACCCTCCTTGGTCGGCTTGTGCGCGGAATTCTCGGAAATGGAACATTGGGTCGCTCGCGAGGTATAATCAACCCCAGCACATCCACCCAATTCACCCCATCATTCCCAACGAACCCATACAGATTCAACCCACCCTGTTCCCCAATCGGATCCCTCGATGGCCAACGTC
>CAZFLQ010000034.1:0-10155 GCA_964519935.1 uncultured Puniceicoccaceae bacterium
CCAGGCGTGGATAAAATCGTCGAGATCCCCGTCCATCACCTCCTGGATATTCGAGGTCTCTTCCCCCGTTCGCAGGTCCTTGACCATCTGATACGGCTGAAACACATAGCTCCGGATTTGGTTACCCCAGCCCATCTCGCCCTTGTCCCCATAGAAACGCTCCATTTCGGCCCGCTTCTCGTCCTCCAGCTTCTCAAAAATCCGCGACTTCAAAATCTTCATCGCAGTGGCCTTGTTCTTGTGCTGCGAACGTTCGTTCTGACAGGCCACCACAATCCCGGTTGGAATGTGGGTCAGACGGACCGCCGAATCGGTCTTGTTGACATGCTGCCCGCCCTTACCGGAGGCCCGGTAGGTATCCACCCGGAGGTCCTCCTCCTTGATCTCGAGGTCGATATCGTCCTCGATCTCCGCAATCACGTCGACCGAACAGAACGAGGTGTGCCGCCGTTTATTGCTGTCAAACGGGGAGATCCGCACCAACCGGTGGACCCCGCGCTCGGCCTTCGAATACCCGTAGGCATTCGTCCCCGCGATCCGGATCGTCGCCCGCGAGATACCCGCCTCCTCCCCGTCCTGCAGGTCCTGGATATCGACCGAGAAACCCGCCCGCTCCGCCCATCGCAAATACATCCGCAACAGCATGTCGGCCCAGTCACAGGATTCGGTCCCGCCCGCCCCGGCATGAATCGTCAGGATCGCATTCGCATTGTCGTGCTGACCGCTCAGGAAGGACTCCAGTTCGACCCGATCGATCTCCTTGTCGAGGCTCGCCGTCGATTCCTCGACCTCCGCCGCATAAGCCTCCGCCTCGTCCTCGTCCGCCGCTTCAACCAGCTCGACGAGGGTTTGAAGATCGTCCACCTTCGCTTGAAGTGCCTCCATCATGTCAATGATCCGCTTCAGGCGGGCCACTTCCGACGAAACCGTCCGCGCGTTTTCCGGATCATCCCAAAACTCCGGCGAGGACATTTCGCCCTCCAGTCGTTCTACCTCGGATTTCTTCTTCGCGAGGTCAAAGATACCTCCAGAGGTATCCCGCGCGCTTCGCGATTTCCTTGACCAGATCGAGTGTTTCAGGCGTTACCATCCAAAGTTCTAAAAACGACCTACCCCTCGCGATCAATCCAAAACCACCCCTCGCTTTGAGACAGAATCTTTATCTTTCAATCCGCTTCCTCACTTGTCTCCCCGCCCTCCGCCCCCATAATCGAAGTTCATGCGATCACAACGTTCCCTCGCGATCATCGGTGCCGGTCTCGGCGGTCTCTCCGCCGCCCTCCATGCCCGCGCCCGCGGATGGTCTGTTGACGTTTTCGAACAATCCGGCTGTCCCGGCGGAAAATGCAACCGTTTCGAGCGGGATGGTTTTCAGTTCGATACCGGTCCCAGTCTTCTCACCCTCCCCGAGGTTGTCGCCGAGCCCTTTGCCGCCGTCGGCCAGTCCATCGAAGACCACCTTGAGTGGATCCCGGTCGAGCCCGGTTGCACCTACCACTTTCACGACGGGACCATCTTTCACGCCCCCGGCACACTCGATGCCTTCGAGGAGGCCCTCATCCAGCAATGGCCCTCCGAGGCCGATGGCTGGCACCGGTTCCGCCGCACGCTGACCGGGCTTTGGGAATTGAGCGGTCCGGCTTTCCTTTTCAATCCCCTGAAACTCTCCACCCTTCGGAAAATTCCCTGGGGGAAAATCGCCGCCGGATTTGCCGCCCTCCGACCCGAATCGATGCGCCGATCCATCGAACGCCACTTCCGCGATCCAAATCTCCGAACTCTCTTTTCGCGTTTTGCCACCTACAACGGGTCAGACCCCTGGCGCACCCCGGCCACCTTTAATGTCATTCCCTACGCCGAACTGGCCTTCGGATCCTGGACCTGCCGGGGTGGGCTTTTCGCCCTCGTCCGCGCCCTCGAATCGGTCGCGATCTCCAAGGGGGTTCGCTTTCATTACAATACTCCCGTCTCCCGCGTCACCTTTGATCCCGCCGGAAAGGCCAACGGACTGACCCTCGATAACGGACGACACCATCCCTGCGATGCCGTCATCTGCAACGCCGATGCCGTCCAGGCCCGCGTCGGCGAACTCCTCACTGACCATCCCCGGCACAAATCATGGGTGCGCCGTTACCGTCGTGCCGAACCTTCCCTCAGCGGCTTCGTAGCCCTCGCCGCCCGCCCCCGGACAACCCCCGACACCGGGACGCATAACGTCTTTTTCCCCGCCGACTACCGACGCGAATTCACCGAGCTTTTCGAAACCCCTCAACCGCTCTCCGACCCCACCCTTTACCTCTCCATCTCAGCCCGGCACTCCCCCGAAATGGCCCCGGAGGGACAGGAGGGCTGGTTCATCCTCGCCAACGCCCCCTCCCTCCGCGATCACCCCCAATGGGATAGTGCTGCCTACGCGGATTTTCTCCACCATCGCCTCTGCGAACGGCTCGACCTTCGTCCGGAAGATTCACTCTGGACCCACGGGATCGGACCCCACCACCTCGCCACCGCTACCGGTGCCTGGCACGGGACGATCTACGGACCGGCCTCGAACAGCCGCTTCGCCGCCTTTGCCCGCGTCCCCAACGCCGATCCCCGCGCCCGGATCGGCTTTGCGGGCGGCTCCGCTCATCCCGGCGGAGGTATCCCCCTCACCCTTCTCAGTGGACGGCATGCTGTCGAGGGGCTTTCCCGGACTTGAGCTTTCCTCCCGATTCCGATTGAAACAACCCCATGAACCGTCGCTACCTCGGACCCCTGATTGGAATTGCCGTCTTTGCCGGCTTCTTTTTTTACAACCAAAGACAGGAATCGTTCATCCAGTGGAATGACCGCCTCCTCGAGGTTATCGCGCCCCTCCAACCCAACTCCTTCGAGGTTGAGACCGCCATCGAACCGTGGTTCGCGGGGGAACCAATCGACGTGCATACCACCGAACACACTCTCGAACATTTTTCCGAGACCCTTGCTCTCGTTCGCGAGAAACTTGAGACCATGCCCCCACCCAACGAGGATCCCACCGCAACCGCCTTCCATGAAACCGTCGGCTCCTACGTCGAGCACTTTCAGCAGGCCCACGATCTCTACGACGAGATCATCGCCTCTGCCCGGATCACCAATCCCCCCACCCCTGAACTGATTAACCCAATCCAGCAGCAACTTTTCAAAATGATCGAGGACGGCGGTCTCATCGTCGTCCGACTCCAGTCCACCCAACAGGCCTTTGCGAAAAAACATGGATTCCGGCTCGAGTAGCCTCATCCACCACCGCTCAGGTTTCGGCTCCCCCGCCTTTACCCTTGTCGAGGTTCTCGTTGCCCTCGCGATCCTCTCGCTGGGTACCTTTGCGATTGTCAGCACCACCCTCTCGGCCATCAACGCCCTCAACACCGATTTCGAAAATGATCCGATGCTCCTCTGGGCTGAAGAGGCCGTCTTTGCCCTCGACCCGGAGGATCTTGAAACCGGCGGGACCCTGACTCTGCCCGATGAACGGGAGATCGCATATCAGGCCGAGATCGAACCCGGACCCCTTCCCGACCTCATGATCATCGCCGCCGAAATCGAACTAGACGGTCAGACCCGTCTCCTCCGTCGCCTCCGCTACCTGCCCGGCGAGATGGAGGCGGCCGACCGTGAGGATCTTCTCGAAACCCTTCGCCCCGCCCTCGAATGAATCCGAATCCCCGGACCGGCGCCGTTCTGATCGTTGTTCTCGGCCTCCTCGCCGTCCTCTCCCTCCTTACCTTGCAGGCCACCCGTGTCGCCATTCAACATCTCGAGGAACGCTTTCTCCTCACCCAGGGTGGCGTTCCCGACGAGGATCTCCGGGCCGATCTCGCTTCCGGAATTGATACCGCCATCGCTGCCCTCCAGGTCTTCCGCGCCGAAACCAATGGCCTCTTCAACCCCACCGCCGAAGGCTGGGATCTCCCCCTCGAAACTCTCGGGGTCTCTGCCGACCTGCCCGCCGACCTTACCGTCCGGGTCTACGACGACTCCGCCCGCATCCCTCTACTCCGTCTCCCCCGCGAAACCCTCCGTTCCGCCTTTGCCGAGATGGATCTCTCCCTCAGCGAGGCCGGGATCCTCGCCGATTCCCTCCTCGACTGGATCGACGAGGACGACGAGCCCCTCCCGCGAGGGGGTGAAAACCTCGCCTATCGCCGCGAATCCGGCCCCGGAGGGTTCCGTATTCGTCCGCCCAATACAACCGTCGAGGGTTCCGGAGCCTTCGCGCTCATCCCTGCCTTCCGCGCCGCCTTTTACGACGGCAGTCCCGAGGCCGGAGAAAGATTGCAGTTTCTCAACCAGCATTTCACGTTTGAGGACAGTCCCATGAACCTGAACAGCGCCACGCCCGAGACTCTCGAGATCGTCGAATCGATCGCCGACCTGACGCTGCCCTACGGTCTCCGCGATCAACCAACCGAACGCGACGCTACCTACGAACCCGTCCTCCGCGAACGCCTTGCGGGGGAAGTTCCCGACTGGATCGCCACCGCCGCCCAGCGCATCCGTATCCGCGCGGAAATCCGCCGGAGCGACCGGATCTTCTTCCGCGAGGCAATTCTCAACGTGCGCGGTGCCGGTGTCGAAAACCCTCTCCCGCTCCGGATCCGCTCGGGGGTGATGTCCGCTGCCGCAAACTCCGAGTCCCCCGAATGAGAGCCTTCCGTATCGAAGAGATCCCCTCTCCCGACGATGCCCAACTCCTCCCCGGCGAGGCCTTTTGGACCCGGATTCTCCAACTCCCGCCCGGCCTCTCCCCCGATGAATCCGCCGGGGCCGCCGATCTCTCGATCGACACATCCTCCCCTTTTCCACCCGACCGACGGGTCTCCGGATCCTACCCCCTGAATCCGGAACGAACCCGCCTTCTCCTCTATGCCGCCAGCCGCGGACGTCTCGAACGCCTCGGGACACCTCTCGATGATTCCGCCCGCGCGGTTCTCCCCGCGTTTGTTCCCGCCCTCGCCCTCGCCCTCGCCACCGATCAGGATCTTTTGATCGACGCCGTTTCCAGCAGCGGGTTCATCCTCATTCGTGAGAACGGGTTACCTCGCGTTCTCACCCTGCCCCCAACCTGGGATCCCCGGACGAGGGCGACCTTCCTCCAATCCGAGGTGTGCCCCCCACCCCCTTCCGATGCTGCCGGCCTCGACCTCCATTTCACGGCCGATCCCTCCGGCACGTGGACCGCAGACTTCGTTCCATCGAACGGAAACGATCCCGACGAGCCCTTCCCCGCGATCGTCATTCCGGCCGAGACCCAGCCGCATGCCGATCTCCGCGGTCCAGCCGCAATCGCCCTCCTGCGACGGACCGAGAGAAGCCGTCGGCGACTCCGCCGGATAACCCGGGGGCTTGCCGCCACCCTTGTCCTCACCGGGATACTCCAACTTCTGATGTATCCTTTTAATGGATACGTAGAAACACTGCGAACTGACCTTCGCGACATCACCGCCGAGGTCGAGGCAATGGACACCCGGCGGGAACTGGTTCTCCGGCTTGAAAAACTTTCCGAAGGCTCGTCCCCGCCCCTCGAATGGATCGCCATCGCCAACCTTAGCCGTCCCGAAACAATCGAATGGGACGAAGCCCTCGTGACCGCCAATGGCTTCATCACGATTGAGGGACGCGCCCCCGATATCGCCACCGTCAACCAATACGCCGCCCAGCTCCGCGCCAACCCCGTCTTTACCGAGGTCGTCAGCGAGGCCACCGCACGTGAAGGCCGGATCGCTTTCGATCTTCGTCTCCGCTTCGCCCCATGAAACCGACCCGCCTCCAGCTCAATCAGCGGGAACGCTTCCTTCTCACCGCCATTCTTGCCATCGCCGTCCTTTGGTGGGGAGGGGCCGTCCTCAGCCAATGGATCGGCGCCCTCCGCGAAACCTCCCTCATCCGCCGCCAGATTTCCCAGGCCCGCCTCGATCTCGGTTTTGACACCGAAATCCGTCAACGTCTTGGGGATGCCCTTTCCCGCCTCGAGACCGAACGTTTTCTCTCCGCCAACCGCTTTATCGAGATTGTTGACCGGGTCGCCCGCAATGCCGAGGTCCTCCCCAACCTCGGGCGGGTCAACACCCGTGAGAACGAAGGGGTTCGCCTCCACCGGCTTGATCTCGAAATCCGTTCGCTTCGGATCGCAGAGTTGATTCGACTTGAGGCCCTTCTGCGGGAACAATCCCCTTACATTCAGATCGAATCCATTTTCATCAACAGCCGCCGGAACACATCCGTCCTCTCCGCCGAATTTGAGCTTTCGGCCTTCGAGGTCGATGTCTCCAACCCGAACCCATGAAACGTCTCCTTCCCATCCTCTGCTTTGGCGCAACCCTCGCGCTGCCCTCCGCTTCGGGCCAACCCGGACCGGCTCCGGCCTCCCCAACCGTTGCCGCCAATCCCCTTTCAGCCGGGGCCATCCTCCTCAGCGACGCCGGAATCGATGTCATCATTCCGATCCTCGAAGACCTCACTGGGAAAAACATCATCGTTCCCCAGGCCCTCCCTGCCGTTCGCTTCAATTTTCAACCGTCCCACCCGATGAATCCGTTGGAGCAGCTCGTCGCCCTCGAAAGCCTTCTCGCTCTGAACGGCCTCACCCTCATCGAGGTCAACCCCCGTCTCCTCAAGATTGTTCCCTCCGCCCAGGCATCCCTCAACGCCCCTGAACTGATCTTAGGTCCTCTCACGGATCTCCCCGGCAGCGAAAGGATTGTCTCAAAACTCTTTCAACTCGATTACGTCACCACCGAAGAGGCTGTCAGCGTCGTGCAACCCCTCCTCAGTCAGGCTGCCGCCATTCAGGAACCCCGTCAGGACTGGCTCCTCCTCACCGACCAGCTCACCCACCTCAAACGGGTCGAAACCCTCCTCTCCCAAATCGACCGCCCCACCGCCCGGAGCGAAGAGGTCCGTTTCTTCGATCTCCAGTTTGCCCCTGCGGAATCGGTCGGCGAACGGATCAGCACCCTCGCCGAAGATGCCCTCGCCAACCGCCTCGGCGGTCGCTTCAACCTATCCATCGACGAGCGTTCGAATCGGATCATCATCGTCTCCCATCCCGATAACTTTCCCCTCCTGACCGACCTCGTAACCAAACTCGACGTCGATGCCGCCCCCATCACCCGCAGCGAGGTTTTTTACATCAAACACGCCACCGCCGAGGAGATTGTCACCGTTCTCGAAACCATTATCACCGGGCAACAGCAGGCTGCGGAGGAGTCCGAAACCAATACCGCGACCGCCCAGCGGGCCCGCGGCGGGGATCCCAATACCCCTCCGGTCCCCGGTGCCCCTGCCAACGCCACCGTCACCACCACTGCTGGCGTCACCACGACCGGTGCTTCTCTCCAGTTTTCCGAATTCATCACCCTCGCCTCCGACGAACGCGCCAACGCCATCGTTGTTTACGGAACTGACTCTGACATCCGCCAAATCGGCGACCTCATCGACAAGATCGACATCCTTCTCTCCCAGGTCCGGCTCGAGGTCGTCATCACCGAGGTCACTCTCACCGAGGGCATGGTTCGCGGCCTCGACGCCTTTGGCCTCGCCTACAACCTCGAGGACTCCAACGAGATCGAACTCTCCCCTACCGGCCCTCCCCTCCGCGTTGGTGGCATCCTCGTCAACGCCCTTACCATTCAGGACTTTTCCATCGACGCCATCTTCAACACCGCCAAATCAAACGGCAACGTCAGCGTGCTGAATTCCCCCACCATCCTCACGACCCACAATCAAGAGGCCACCATCAACGTTTCCCAGGACATACCGATCGTCACCGGGACCGTTACGAGCGACGAGGGCACATCCACCCGCAGTACGATCGACCGAATCAAGGTCGGCGTCGAACTGGTCGTCAAACCGCTCGTCGCCCCCGATGGGGTCATCCAGATGGAGATCAAACAAACCGTCGATAATATCGTCTCGGTCATCACCGACAGCGACAACCCCGACCTCAACGGCCAACCCCTGATCGGAACCCGCGAGGCCGAAAGCTTCGTCAGCGTCCGCGACGGCTCCATCATCGTCCTCGGTGGCCTTCAGGAAACCAGTGAATCCCTCTCCGAAAACCGTCTCGCCATTTTCGGACACATTCCCTGGCTTGGCGAGGCCCTCTTCACCCGCAAGGAACGCGATATCACCACCCGCGAACTCGTCATCTTTATCAAGCCCACCGTTCTCTTCGATGCCGATGCCGCCTCCGTCGATGCCGGCTCAGTCCTCGAAAAACTCGAAAACACCGAACAGGTTAGCAACTTTATCGAAACTGGTCACATGCGCCCCCATCCCCTCGATCGGATCGAGGACTGGAAACGCCACCCCGTCCCCACCGAATACCGGCCCGCCCCCGTTACCGAACGGACCCTTCCCCGCCGCGCTCAAAAATGATGCCTACCGCGACCGACACCACCACCGGGACCATCCGCGAACTCCTCGATTCCCACCGACCCGACCTTGAAACCCTTCCCGCCCACCGGCGGCAGACCGACCTCGCCCGTCTTGCCAATCTGACCGAATCGGAAACCGCCCGCGCCCTCGCTACCATCGCCGAACTCCCTTACCACGACGGGACCGGGGTTTCCCCCCACCCCCGCCTCCGCGACTTTCCCGTCCGCCTGATCCACCACCTTGACGCCCTCCCCCTCGATCCCGCGCCCGCACCAGCCGGAGACGAAGATTCCGAACCCGCGGCCACCTCCGACACCCCCGTTCATACCATCCGCGTTCTCGTCCCCTGGATTCCCCGTCCCGATGATCTTCGCTGGTTCATCGCTGAAACCGGCATCCTTCCCCTCTGGGAAATTGCCCCCGCTTCACGTATCCAGGATTTAATCACAAAAGTCTTCGGGGTCGGCTCCGGCAGCCTTCTCGACAACGAGGGTGACGAAACCCTTGCCGACGACAGCCCTGACGATTCGATCGACGAGGAGGCCGCCATCGTTCGGTTCGTCAACGACGTCGTCCGCCAGGCCCTCGAACTCCGCGCCACCGACATTCACTTCGAACCCGGTCGCGAGGATCTCCACATCCGCTACCGGGTTGACGGCGCCCTCACCCCGGTCTCCGTTCCCGAGGAACTCCGCCGCTTTCAGGGGGCGGTCATCTCCCGCATCAAGATCATGGCGAACCTCAACATCTCCGAACGTCGCCGCCCCCAGGACGGCCGGATCAACTTCCGGTCCCGCGGCGAGGACATCGACCTGCGCGTCTCGACCTTTCCCACCCTCTATGGCGAGAGCATCAGCCTCCGCCTCCTCAACCGTCGCGCCGAGGCCTTCACGATCGAAGATCTCGGGATGGACAAGCGCGACCGCACCGCGATCGAGAAAGCCGCCAACAACCCCAATGGAATCATTCTCGTCACCGGCCCGACCGGATCGGGAAAGTCCACCACCCTGAACGCCTGCCTCCGCCTCGTCAGCAGCCCTGAACGCCGACTCATCACGGTCGAGGATCCGATCGAATACGAGGTCCCCGGCGTCAATCAAACTCAGATCAACGAGGCCGTTGGCCTGACCTTCGCGAACGCCCTCCGCCACATCCTCCGCCAGGACCCCGATGTCATCATGGTCGGGGAGGTCCGCGACCGCGAGACCGCTGACATCGCCATCCGTGCCTCCCTCACCGGACACCTCGTCTTCTCCACCCTCCACACCAACGACGCCGCCGGGGCCGTCACCCGGATGATTGACATGGAGATCGAGCCCTTCCTGATCGCCTCCGCCGTCCGCATGGTCGCCGCCCAGCGCCTCATCCGCCGCCTCTGCCCCACCTGCTCGGCTCCGACCGAACACACCCCCGCCGAACTCGATGCCCTCCGCCGCGAATTCGATATCCGGATCGAACCGCCCGAACTCAATTTCCGCCGCCCCGTCGGCTGCGAACGCTGTCGCAACATTGGCTACCTCGGACGGATCGCCTGCTGCGAGATCCTTGAGATCAATGACGCCATCCACGACCTCGTCCTCCAACGCGCCACCGCCCGCAAAATCCGCGACACCGCCCGCGAAGCGGGAATGCGCACCCTCGAGGAAAGTGCCTGGGCCCACGCCGCCCTCGGCACCAGCACCATCCAGGAAATGATCGAGGTCGTCGCCTCCTCAACCTGACCCACCCTCCCCCGGTCTCTCAGATCTCAAATTT
>CAZFLQ010000034.1:10255-21949 GCA_964519935.1 uncultured Puniceicoccaceae bacterium
CCCGCCGACCGTACAATGGCTTGACGATGCCCGCAGTCTCCCACTTACTAGGCGGTTTTTCGATCCAAAATCAACTGACCAGCAACCGTGGAACTTACCGTTAACGACCTAACGCAGACTCGCAAAGCGATCTCCATCTCCCTCCCGGCCGAAGAGATTCAAAAAACCGAGGGCTCCCTCCTGCAGGAATTTGTCCGCGAGGCCAAAATCCCCGGCTTCCGGCCCGGAAAGGCCCCCCTCGCGATGGTTCGCAAGCGTTTTGCGAAGCCCCTCCGCGACGAACTCAAACAACGCGTTCTCAATCAGGCTTTCCAAAAAATCCGCACCGATTCAGGCCTCGAGGTCCTCTCTTTGATCAAACTCGATGGGGCCAATGACCCCGTCGACACCTCCGTTGACCTCGCCCTCGACTTCACGATTGACGTTGCTCCGCAGTTCGAAGTCCCCAATTACGAGAACATTCCCGTCAAGGTCGGCTCGACTGAGGTCAATGAATCCGAGATCGAGGAAGCGATCGACCGGATCCGCAGCCAACAGGCCGATTTTGTCGTTGCCGAAAAACCCGCCGCCTCCGGCGATTTCGTTAAATGTTCCTACGAGGGCACTCTTGCCGGGCAGCCCATCGCCGATCTCGTCCCGGAATCTCCGATCTACGGGTCGCAAAAGAACACTTGGGAGGAGGCCGGGAACACCGATGGTCCTGGTATCAAGGCCGTCGTCGAGGGTCTTCTCGGGATGTCCAGCGGCGACTCCAGGACCGTCGAGCACACCTTTCCAGAAGAATTCTCGGTCGAGGCCCTCGCCGGGAAAACGGTCTCCTACACCGTCGAGGTCCACGAAATCCGGGAGAAGCAATTGCCCGAAATCGACGAGGATTTTGCCAAAGGCGTCGGTCTCGAATCCGTCGAACAGCTCCGCGAATCCATCACCACCCGCATCCGCGAACAAAAGGAAGAGCGGAACCACAACCTGATCCGCCGCCAGCTCCTCGATGCCCTTGCTGCATCGACAACCTTTGAACTGCCCGAAAGCAGCATTGAATCCCGCCGCGAACAAATGCTCACCAACTTCATGGGCAACCAAATGCAGCAGGGTGCGACCGAGGAAGATTTTGAAAGAAACAAGGAAAAGCTCTACGAGGGTGCCGACGCCGCTGCCCGTAACCGCGTCAAACTCGACTTCATCATCGGCAAAATCGCCGAAAAGGAAGAGGTTACCGTTACTGACGAAGATTTCGGTGCCTACATCTACAATCGCGCCAACCAGACACGCCAGAACCCCGAGGACATCGTCAAACACCTCAAAAACAACCGCGACGCAATCAACGAAATCCGCCAAAACCTCCTCGTCGATAAAACCCTCCTGAAAATTGCCGAAAAGACCGACCGGACCGAGGTCTCCGAGGAGGCCCTTGGCGAACTTGGCGGCACCCCCGCCACCTGATTCCTTCCCAACCTGCGGATTTGCGTTTGCAGCCAGTACCCGTAGGATGCAGTTTCTTTATTATCGTGAGCTACCTTCCTTTACCATACGTCTACGAACGCGACGGCCGCACTGAGCGTGCCTGGGACATTTACAGCCGACTCCTCCGCGACCGGATCATCTTTATCGGTACGCCGATCAATGACGCCGTCGCCAATGCGGTCATCGCCCAGCTGCTCTTTCTCCAGATGGAGGATCCCAAAAAGGATGTCCACATCTACATCAACACCCCTGGTGGCAGCGTCACCGACGGGATGGCGATCTACGACACGATGAATTTCATCAAATGTGACGTTGTCACCTATTGCGTCGGGCTCGCCGCCAGCATGGGGACCGTCCTCCTCGCCGCCGGGACCCGCGGCAAACGCTACGCCCTTCCCCACAGCCGCCTGATGATTCACCAGCCCTCCGGCGGCGCCGGGGGACAAACCTCCGACATTTCGATCGCCGCGAGGGAAATTCTCCGCTGGCGGAAAACCCTCAACGATGTTCTCTCCGCCCACACCAGCCAACCTGTCGAGCGCATTGAAAAGGATTCCGACCGCGATTTCTACCTCTCCGCCGATGAGGCCCGCGATTACGGAATCGTCGACCACGTGATCGAAAACCAACCCCGTTCCTGATCTTCCGATGGCAAAATCCACCCGCATGACCTTCTGTTCTTTCTGTGGAAAATCCCAGAATGAAGTCCGCAAGATGATCGCCGGTCCCGCCGGGGTCTACATCTGCGATTCATGCGTCGCCGTTTGCCGCACGATCATCGAGCGCGAGCTGCGATCCGAGGACGAGGAAACAACCGGGAAGGAATCCATCAACCAACCCACCGGGCGCCGTCTTCTCAAACCCAGCCAGATTAAGGCTGCCCTCGACGATTTCATTATTGGCCAGGAGGATGCCAAACGCGTTCTCTCCGTCGCTGTCTACAATCACTACAAGCGCCTCGCCGAGTTCGATAAACCGAGCCAGTCCGATTCCGAATTCGCCGGGGTCGAGATCGAGAAAAGCAACGTCCTCCTCATCGGCCCAACCGGCAGCGGAAAGACCTACCTCGCCCGCAATCTCGCCCGTCTCCTCGATGTTCCCTTCGCAATTGCCGATGCCACCACCCTGACCGAGGCCGGTTATGTCGGCGACGATGTCGAGAACATCGTTCTTCGCCTCCTCCAGTCTGCCGAATTTGATGCCCGCCGGGCCGAAACCGGAATCATCTACGTCGACGAGATCGACAAAATCGGACGCAAGACTGAGAACGTTTCCATTACCCGCGATGTCTCCGGAGAAGGCGTTCAACAGGGCCTCCTCAAAATTCTCGAGGGCACCGTCTGCAACGTCCCCCCCCAAGGCGGACGCAAGCACCCCAACCAGGAATACGTTCAGGTCGATACCTCGAAAATCCTTTTCATCTGCGGTGGTGCCTTCGTCGGGCTCGAGAAAATCATCGAGGCCCGCCTCGGCAACAAGGTCCTCGGCTTCAACCACGCCGAAGATCCGGTCGAGGAATCACGCCTCGCCTCCGAAAATGTACTTCACCACGTCCAACCCGAGGACCTCAACCGCTTCGGCCTGATTCCCGAATTTGTCGGACGCCTCCCCACCGTCTCCGTCCTCGAGGAACTCGACCTGACCAGTCTCGAACACATCCTCACCGCGACGAAAAACTCCCTCGTCCGCCAGTATGCCAAGCTCTTCCACCTCGACGGGGTCGAGCTGAAATTCTCCAAGGACGCCATCACCGCAATCGCCGAAAAAGCCTTTGAGATGAAAACCGGTGCCCGCGCTCTCCGCGCCATCATGGAGCGTCTCATGCTCGATGTTATGTTCGAAATTCCCGATCAGGACGATATCGAATCGGTTACGATCTCCCGCTCAGTCGTCGAGGGACGGGCCAAGCCAAGGATCCGGCGGCGGCGCGAGGAGAAAAAGGATGCCGCCTGACGCCCCCAAGCCCTCCCCTATCCCCAGCCTCTTCGACATCGAGGTCGATCCCTACGCGCCCCCGCCCGGAAGGCGGCGCAAGGCCGATGTCGAGGCCCTCCGATCCCCCTGGATGCGCATCAACGGAATGCGCGCCGAAGGTGCCCGCACCCTCCTCGATCTTGGATTCCGCGATCTCCACGAGGTCGTCGGCCGCTGCCCCGAGGCCCTTCACGAGGAACTCGCCCGGCGCGGCACGCCCCATCCCGATGCCCGCGCCTCCCTCCGTCTCGCTGTCTACGCCGCCGAGACCGAACACCCCGACCCAAACCTCCTCCGCCTCGAAGCCTGGCGCTAACCGATTCGAAAACACATTGCCCTCCAGCCTCCCTCCCACCATACCGATTTCATGCAGATCGAGTCGATTGACTTTACCGGCCTCAGCGACACCGCCACCAAGGCTCTCCTTCACGAGCATCAGCTCGGACTGACGGTTGACGAGGCCCGCAAAATCCAGTTCGAGATCCTTCAACGCCCCCCCACCCTGACCGAGCTCGTCCTCTGGTCCATCCAGGGCTCCGAACACTGTTCCTACAAAAGCAGTCGTCCCTTCCTCAAGGCCTTCGTCACCGACGCCCCCAACGTCATCCTCGGTCCCAGGGAGGATGCCGGGATCGTCGAGGCCGCCGTCGATAACGAGGGCCGTCGCTATGGGATCGCCCTCAGTCACGAATCCCACAACCATCCGTCTCAGATTGTTCCTTACGAAGGTGCCGCCACCGGGGTCGGCGGGAATGTCCGTGATGTCTGCTGTATGGGCGCGACCGTCGTCGCCCTCGCCGACGGTCTCCGTTTCGGTTCGCCCGATACCAACAAAACCCGCTGGATCCAAAGTGGTGTCGTTAGCGGAATCGCCGGTTACGGCAACCCTCTCGGCATCCCCAGTCTCGCCGGGGATGTCTGGTTCGACGATGGCTACGCCGACAACTGCCTCGTCACCGTCCTGACCCTCGGGGCAATCGCCGAGGATGAACTGATCCATTCCTCTGCCCCCTCCGACAGCGCCGGATACGCTCTCATTCTCGTCGGTAAACCGACCGACAACAGCGGCTTCGGCGGGGCCAGCTTTGCCTCCTTCGAACTCGCCGAATCCGAAAAGGAAAAGAACAAGGGTGCCGTTCAGGAACCAAACGCCTTTCTCGAACGCCACCTCCTCAAATCCACCTACGCCCTCCGCGACCGTCTCCGCGAATCAGGGCAGATTAGTCGGGTCGGTTTCAAGGATCTCGGGGCCGGTGGGGTCGCTTGTGCCGCCGTCGAACTGGCCGACTCCGCCGGTCTCGGCGCCGATCTCGAACTGGAAAAAATCCATCTCGGGATGGACAACCTCCCGCCCCACGTCGCCCTTTGCTCCGAGACCCAGGAACGCTTCATGTGGGTTGCCCCCGGGGATCTCGTCCCGATGATTCTCGAACACTACAACGAGGTTTATGCCCTCCCCGAGGTCTCGGCCGGAGCCCGCGCCTCCGTGATCGGGAGAATTCGCCCCGACGGGCGCTTCCGGGTCACTCGGAACGGCGAGCTTCTTGTCGATGCCGAGGCCCGCGACGTTACCGAGGGGCTGATCTACAACCGGCCCTGGACGTTCGCCCCCCGCCGCTTTCAGGAACCTGGCACCACCTTTCACCACGAGGATGCCAACGCCGTCCTCCGCGCCCTCCTCGCCCATCCCAACGTCGCCGACCGCGCCCCGATCTACGAGAACTACGACAAACAGGTCCAGGGACTCGTCCAGCTCGAACGCGGTGCCGCCGCCGCCGGGGTCCTCCGCCCGTTTGACACCCCTCATTTTCCGGAGGAAATCCGTCCGACCGGGATCGCCGTCGCCGTCGATCAAAACCCCCGCTACAACCGGATCGACCCTTACTGGGGCGGTGTCCTCGCCGTCCTCGGGGCGATGCGCAAGGTTGCCGCCACCGGGGCCACCCCGATCGCCATCACCGACTGTCTCTGTTACGGCAATCCCGAAAAACCCGCCCAGATGGCCGACTTTGTCCTCGGGGTCAACGGGGTCGCCGATGCCTGCCGGAAAATTCACCTCCGCGAACACCCCCTCAGTCCGGTTCCGATCGTCGCCGGCAATGTTTCCCTCTATAACGAATCTGCCAACTCCGCCATCCCCCCCAGCCCAATGATCGGATGTATCGGGCGGATCGCCGATGCCACCCGCGCCGTCCCCCTCGGACTCTCCACCCCCGACAGCGATGTTTTCCTCGTCGGGGAACGGCTCAACGAACTCGGCGGTAGCCTTCTGTATCAACATTTTGGATTCACCGGTGCCTCGATTCCGAAACCGGACTTTGCCGAGACCGAGCGCGAACTCCACACCCTCACCCGGCTCGTCGACGACGGTCTCGTCACGGCCGCCATCCCGATTGCAGAAGGCGGCCTCGCTGTCGCCGCGTCCCGCATGGCCATCGCCGGACGGATCGGTATCCGTTTGCAGGTCGAATCGGACCTCCTCCCCCTCCGGATCCTCTTTTCCGAAACCCCCGGATTCGTCTTCGCCGCCGACCCCGCCAACCGCGAGCAGATCGAAACCACCCTTCGCGATGCCCGCGTCTGGTGGCAGCGGGTCGGAACATCCGGGGGCGAACAAATCACCCTCCAGGAAAACATCGACATCCCTCTCGCCGAGGCCTCCACCCTGTACCAAAACGGTCTCCGCGACGCCCTCCGCTAATCCCACACCTCAAACCCACCCCACTCCTTCACCCGTTATGTCGCAGATCGATTACAAATCCGCCGGTGTTGATATCGACGCTGGCAACGAAGCCGTCCGCCGGATCAGGAATGCCGTTACCCGCACCCACCGTCCCGAGGTCCTTGCCGGTATCGGCAGTTTCGGGGCCTTCTTCGACCTCACCGACATCGCCCGCAACTACCGAAAACCGGTCCTCGTGCAAAGCATTGACGGCGTCGGCACCAAAGTGACGGTCGCCCGGATGGCAGGCCGCTTTCGCAATCTCGGTCACGATGTCGTCAGCGCCTGCTGCAATGACATCATTGTTCATGGTGCCCGCCCCCTTACCTTTCTTGACTACATCGCCAACGAGAAACTCGATCCCGCCATCGTCGAGGAACTCGTCAGCGGGATGGCCGATGCCTGCTGCGAAAACGGTATCTCCCTCGTCGGGGGAGAAACCGCCGAAATGCCCTCGACCTACCGCCCCGGAGAACACGATCTCGTCGGGGTGATTACCGGTGTCGTCGAACGCGACGAGGTCATTGACGGTCAACGCGTCCGCCCTGGCGAGGCGATTATCGGCGTCTTTTCCAACGGTCTCCATACCAACGGCTACAGCCTTGCCCGGAAGGCATTTTTCGAAATTGCCGGCCACGGGATTGATGACCAGCCCACCGGCCTCGATGGGACCCTCGGCGAGGTCCTCCTCCGCCCCCACCTCAATTACACCCGTCCCGTCCTCAACCTTCTCGAACAGAAAAAGGATCTCTCCTCGATCGCCCACATCACCGGCGGCGGGTTTATCGAAAACCTTCCCCGGGTCCTTCCTCCCGATGTCCGCGCCGAGATCCGCGACGGTCTCTGGCCCGTTCCCCCCGTCTTCGAGCTGATCCGCGAAATCACCGGGCTGCCCAACGAAGAGATGTTCCGCACCTTTAACATGGGGATTGGCCTGACCCTCGTCTGCCCCGCCGATCAGGTCGACAACTGTATCGCCGTGATCCGCAAAAGCGGCCCGTTCCAGGCCGTCCGGATCGGAACCACCGTCAAAGGTCCCGGTGATGTCGTCATCCTGCCACCTTCCTGAATCAACCCCGATATTCCCACCCAATCATTATGCACCGCATCGCCATCGTCGTCTTTCCCGGTAGCAACTGCGAGGCCGAGTCCGCTGCCGCCATCCGCCGTGCCGGGATGGAGCCCATCGAATGCCTCTGGAATGGTCCGGTCAAGACCCTGCGCGCCTGCGACGGGTTCTTCATTGTCGGCGGCTTTTCCTACGAGGACCGCTCCCGCGCCGGCGTGATCGCCTCGCTTGACCCCGTCCTTGAGGTCATCCGGGAGGCCGCCGATGCTGGTAAACCCGTCCTCGGGATCTGCAACGGTGCCCAGATTCTCGTCGAAAGCGGCATCGTCCCGGGCACCGGGGCGGTCAGTGCCGCCCTCACCGAGAATCGCCGCGAGGTCGATGGTCATCTCGTCGGGACCGGATTCTACAATGTCTGGTGCCGCCTCGGCCTCAGCGTCACACCCGAATCGACTGCCTTTACCCGCTGCCTCAGCCGTCGAGAAATCCTCAATGTCCCCCTCGCCCACGCCGAGGGCCGCTTTGTCCTTCCCTCAGGACTGCTCGAACACCTCGAATCCAACCAGCAAACCCCCTTCCGCTACGTTGATCCAAGCGGCATCCCCGACCCAACCTTCCCAACCAACCCGAACGGCAGCATCGGGAACCTCGCCGCCATTACCAATCCCGGCGGGAATGTCATGGCGATGATGCCTCACCCCGAACGCACCCCGAACGGCGACGTTATCTTTGCCTCCATCCGCGACTACCTCGACGCCGGGTGCCCGGTCCGCACTGAAACCATCGCCAAACCAATCGAACCGGATAATGTATCCAAAATTTGGATACAAAATGAATCCTTTGAATACCTCCCGGTCAATCTGATTATCACCGACAACGCCGCCGCCTCGGTCGAAAACGCCCTCCGCCTCCGCCGGATCGATGTCGCCGTCGAACGCCAGGTCCTCTGGGGGCTGGATCTTGATCCGGACACCCCACGCGACAGTGCCCTTCGCGCCGTGCACTCGTCCGGGGTGCTCTACAACTCGAACAAGGAATACGTTGCCGACGGGATCCTCTCCCCCGCCGACCCTTCCCAGGTCGTCTTCATCGTCGACAGCCACGACGATATCGCCGGGCTTCGCCGTTTCGAGGAACTCCGTGATCACTTTTCGATCCCCGGTCTCCGCGCCGTTCGACGGCAGTTTGTCTGGCGTCTGACCTTCCCGGTTTATCCCGATCCCGCCGAGGTCGATGCGATCATCGCGACCCACATTTTCCACAATCCGGTTTCCGATTCGATCTACCGCCTCCAACCGTGAAACCCGATATCGAATCCCTCCAACCCTACCTCGGCCACGTCCTCCGGCGCACCTCCCTCCGCGAACCCGTCATCCGCGGCAAGGTTCGGGACATCTATCCTCTCGAGGAACGGATTCTCTTCATCAGCACGGATCGTTTAACCGGCTTTGACCGCTTTCTGACCCACATTCCGATGAAGGGATCGGTCCTCAATTCGACCAGCCAATGGTGGTTTGAACAAACCGCCGAAATCATCCCCAACCATCTCCTCGCCACCCCCGACCCTGCTGCCACCGTTGCCCGGCGCTGCGAAATGCTTCCGATCGAATTCGTTGTCCGCGGGTACCTCACCGGTTCCACTGACACCTCCCTCTGGACCCACTACAAGCGCGGCGAACGGATCTACTGCGGCCACCGGATTCCCGGGGGACTCCGGAAAAACGACCGACTCCCCATCCCCATCCTTACCCCCACGACCAAATCCGCCGATCACGACCGACCCATCTCCGAGGCGGAGATACTTCACGACGGGATCCTTTCCCCCGCCGACTGGGAAACCGCCCGTACCGCCGCCCTCGACTTGTTTGAATTCGGACAAAAGGTCGCCCGCGCCAACGGGCTCATCCTCGTCGATACGAAATACGAATTCGGGAAACTTCCCGACGGCACCATCATTCTCGCGGACGAGATTCACACCCCGGATTCCAGTCGCTACTGGATCGCCGAAAGTCTCGAAGAACGCCTCTCTGAAGGACTCGAACCTGAGAACATCGACAAGGAATTCATCCGCCTCTGGTATCGGGAACACTGCAACCCCTACGCCGAGGCGAATCTCCCCAAGCCGCCCGACGATCTCATCCTCGAACTCTCCGCCCGCTACCTCCAGCTCCACAACATCATCACGGGAACCGAATTCGAACTGCCCCCTCCCGAAAGCAACCCTCTCGAACGTCTCGCCACCAACCTCGACGCCTACCTCTGATGAGCGAATCCATCAAACACGAATGCGGTCTTGCCATGATCCGGCTCCGCCAACCGCTCGAATATTATTACGAGAAATACGGCACGCCGCTCTGGGGCTTTTACAAGCTGTTCCTCCTGATGGAGAAACAACACAACCGGGGACAGGACGGGGCTGGGGTCGGCGCCGTCAAGTTCCGGGTTCCCCCCGGACACCCCTTCATGTTCCGCGAACGCAGCGTCAAATCGAACCCCCTCGACCGGATCTTCAAACGGCTTCTCGCCGAATACGAATCCGGGGTCTCCCGTGGGGATATCCACCCCGAGTTCGTTTCAACCGTCCGCGAGAACTTCAACTTTGCCGCCGAGGCCCTCATCGGCCACCTCCGCTACGCCACCTCCGGAGGCTACAACCAGCACGCCTGCCACCCCTACTACCGGAAAAGCAACTGGCCCTCCCGCAACCTCATGCTCGCCGGCAACTTCAACATGACGAACACGTCCGTTCTCAACCAGCGTCTCATCGACCGCGGACAACACCCCATTTTTGATACCGACACCCAGACTATCCTCGAGGAGATCGGCTTCCACCTCGACGAGGAACACGACCGATTGTATCATCGTTTTCGTGACATCGAGGGCCTCCACGGGATCGAGAATTCCGCCCGGATCGCCCGCGAACTCGAACTCGAACGCGTCCTCGGCCCGTCCTCCGAGATCTGGGACGGAGGCTACTCCATCGGTGGACTCATCGGCAGCGGCGACATGTTTGTCCTCCGCGACCCCTGGGGGATCCGTCCGCTACACTATTTTATCGACGACGAGGTTGTCGCGGTCGCCTCGGAACGCGCCCCCCTCATGACCGTCTTCGACCGCAAGTTCGAGGATGTCGAGGAATTCCCCCCCGGTGCTGCCCTTATCATCGGCCATGATGGTTCCCCCCGGATTTCCCAAATCCGCGAACCCAGGAAGAAACAGTCCTGCACCTTCGAACGGATCTACTTCTCCCGTGGTAACGATATCGAAATCTACGCCGAGCGAAAACGCCTCGGGGCTGCCCTCGTCCACCCGGTCATCGATACCGTCGGGGATGACTTCGACAACGTCGTCTTCTCCTACATTCCGAATACCGCCGAGGTCGCCTACTACGGCTTCATGCAGGCGGTCCGGCGTTTTCGGCGCGATCAGGTCAAGGCCGCCATTCTCGAAAAGGTTGCCAACGGCGGCATCACCGAGGATTTCATTGATTCCGTTATCATGGCGTCCTGGCCGATCTCCGAAAAGGTCGCCAACAAGGACATCAAACTGCGCACCTTCATCACCCAGGAAAAGGAACGCACCCACCTTGCCTCCCACGTTTACGACATTTCCTACGGAACCGTCCAACCCGGCCAAACCCTCGTCTGTCTCGACGATTCGATCGTTCGCGGAACCACCCTGAAACGATCCATCATCAAGATTCTTTCCCGGCTCGAGCCCTCCCACATTGTCATCGCCTCAACCGCCCCTCAGATTCGCTATCCGGACTGCTACGGGATCGACATGTCGCAGATCGGCAAGTTCATCGCCTTTCAGGCCGCCGTCGCCCTCCACAAGGAACACGGCAACGCGACGATTCTCTCCGAGATTTACGAGGCCTGCGTTGCCCAGCGCAATGTTCCCGTCGACGAACCGATCCCGAACGAGGTCCGCCGCCTCTACGCGCCCTACAGCGACGCCCAGATCTCCGCCAAAATCGCCGAACTCGTCACCCCGAAGATTGATGACTGGAAAGGCCAGGTTACCATCCTCTACCAAACCATCGAAGACCTTCACACCGCCCTCCCCGCCCATGCCGGCGACTGGTATTTCACCGGCAACTACCCCACCCCCGGCGGCTTCCACGCCCTCAACAAGGCCTTCATCAACTACTACGAGAACCGCATCTCCGACCGCAGCTACTGAAACCTGGGCTGGATCGCCAACGTCACCTTTGTCGGTCCGGAGCAACCCCCGGTCGCCAACGTCAGGGCCGACAACCTCAGACATTCTGACCTATCCTCGGAAATACAGCGATTCCAACGAATTGCCGTGGAAGCGAGATGAACCTGATTCCGGGATTGGAGAAGACCACCACAAAGTCGTTGGTCTGCCCACCGTCCCCCTCCAGCCGGGCATTTTCCACGCCAGAGCCCCGCTATGGAGAAGGGATTTGCAATCCCTTTCTTGCGCCTCGCACACTCCA
>CAZFLQ010000035.1:0-21738 GCA_964519935.1 uncultured Puniceicoccaceae bacterium
CCCGCGCTTCTAATTTCCAACCATGGACAACCGAAATGCGTCATCCGTTGCCGTCGTCGGACTTGGAATCATCGGATCGATCTGGGCCGGACACTATCAATCGTCCGGTCGGCTCGAGGCCTCATGGAATCGCACCCCGAAACCAGATGCTCCCGGTTTTCAAGCCGACCTTACGAAAGCCTGTAGCGGTGCCGGAGTTATTCACATCTGTGTCGCCGATCCAGCAGCCGTCGGGGAGACGCTTGCGCAGATCCTCCCAACCCTGACCGAAGGCAGCCTCGTAATCCAATCCAGCACGATCGGACCGCAGGCATCCGCCTCCTTCGAGCAACAGGTCTGCGCAACTGGGGCCGCCTATGTCGAGGCCCCTTTCACCGGCTCCAGTCCGGCTGCCCGCAACCGGGAACTCGTTTTCTACACCGGCGGCTCCCCATCCTCCCTTGACCGCGCGGGCGAGGTCCTCGCAGCCCTCAGTAAGCAGGTTTTCCGGTTCGATTCAGGTGCGAAAGCAGCCGCTTTGAAATTGGCGATGAATCTCCAAATCGCCGCCATCAGTACTGCCCTCACCGAGGGCTGGCATCTCGCCAAGCTTTACGGCTTGACCGATGATGAGTTTTTCGAGGCGCTCCGCCCCAACGTCGCCCACTCCGGTCTCGCGAAACTCAAAGAACCGATGCTCCGGAATCGGGAGACCGCCCCCATGTTCTCCGTCAAACACATGAAGAAAGACCTCGGACTGGCCCTCGCGGCCGCTCGCGATCTTCATCTCTCGCAGGCAGAGCGGACCTGGGAAATCTATGCCCGCGGGATCGAGGCCGGTCTTGGCAATCTCGACTTCATTGCCCTCGAACAATTGATCGACGCGACATAGACTGATAAACCCGCCGCAAAACCAATCCCAGCAAGACGAAAAAGACCGCTGCCCCGATCGCCACCAACCAGTTACCAGCGATGATCGCTCCTCCGCCCGTCGCAACCACCGCACAGATCACCCACTGCGGTGGCAAACTGCCGATCAGGTAGGTGCGCCAAGGGATTTTCAGCAATCCCAGCATGTAATTCTGAACAAAAAGGGGCATCCCCGGCGTGACCCGAACGAGGACCGTCACCTGCAACGCCGTTCCCGTTTTCATATCGGGCAACGGATATCCCCGCCGCTCAAACCATCCCCGGAACCAGGGAGCAAACCCCCTCGCAATCCAGTAGGTGATCGCGATATTCAGACTGATCGCCAACAACACCACGAGCATCCCCAAAATCGGACCAAACAGGTTCGGAAACACATAACCGCCCAGAACCAAAAGTACACTGACCGGAAAGCCAGCCGTCGGCAGCAGGCCGATCGACAGAAAAAGGATTGCCGGATGCTCGACCAGAACATCCCGACCGGCAGAGATCCAGGCGGCAGAGACCTCCGGTTGCCGCAGGACCCAAATCCCGACCGTCGCCAGCACGAGGCCTCCCAACAACCCGATCACCCAAACCGTCCGGGGATGGTTTCGATACCAACCGACGATCCCGCCCGCCCGGCTCATGGTAACCACGGATAGTTCCGAAAGCCGGGGGCGCGCTTTTCCAGAAAGGCCTGTTTCCCCTCGCTCCCTTCCTCCGTCAGGTAATACAGCAGCGTCGCGTTCCCCGCCAGCTCCTGAATCCCCGCCTGACCGTCCAGTTCGGCGTTGAATGCCGACTTCAGGCAGCGAATCGCAAGCGGGCTTTTCGTCAAAATTTCCCGCCCCCACTGGACCCCCTCGGCCTCGAGATCCCCGACCGGAACAACTTTGTTCACCAGTCCCATCTCCAGAGCCTCCGCCGCATTGTATTGACGGCACAAATACCAGATCTCCCGCGCCTTTTTCTGGCCGACGCACCGCGCGAGGTAGCTGCTGCCCAGTCCCCCGTCAAAACTCCCCACCTTCGGTCCGGTCTGCCCAAAGATCGCGTTGTCCGCCGCAATTGAAAGATCGCAGATCACGTGCAGGACATGCCCTCCCCCAATCGCGTATCCCGCCACCAGCGCGATCACCACCTTCGGAATCGAACGGATCAGTTTTTGCAGATCGAGGACGTTCAACCGCGGCACCCCGTCACCCCCGACATAGCCCGCCTTGCCCCGGATGCTCTGGTCCCCTCCCGAACAAAAGGCATACTTCCCATCGGTATGCGGACCCGCCCCGGTCAGCAAAATCACCCCGACGGTCGGGTCCTCGCGGGCGTCAATGAACGCAGCGTACATCTCCGAAACCGTCTCCGGACGAAAGGCATTCCGCTTTTCCGGACGGTTGATCGTGATCTTCGCAATGCCCTCGGCTTTGTCGTAGAGGATATCCCGATAGTCGCCATAACGTTTCCATTCGATCATCCCGACCAACTGTCGCAAATCCCCCAAAAGGTCAACCCGCCGGACCGACCACCCGGTCATAGAGTTCCTCTAACCGACCACACTGCCGCGAGAGGTCAAAATGCTTCCGGGCCCGTTCCCGACCCGCCTTCGAAAGCCGCTCCCTCAGCTCCGGATCCGTCAAAACCCGGTAACAGGCTTCCTCCAACGCCGCTCCATCCCGCTCCGGCACCAATAGACCGGTCTCCCCCCCAACCACCGCCTCGCGCACCCCGTCACTGTCAAACCCAACCACAACCGCGCCGGCCGCCTGCGCCTCGACATGCACATTCGGGAGACCCTCGGAATCCCCGCTCGCTGCGACCACACTTGGACCGAGGAAAAGCCAACTCCTCGCAAACAGGTCGGCGACCTCCTCATGCGTCCCCGCCCCCCGGTAAATCACCCGATCCGGAAAACGTCCCGCCAGTTCCCGCACCTCCGCCTCCATTGCCCCGCGTCCAATCAATTCCACCCGCAGATCCGGAATTCGCTCCAGCAAACCCGGAACCACCCGAATCAGGAAGGGAATCCCCTTTTTCTCGACCAGGCGCCCTGCGTATCCAATTAATGGATACATAGACGGCTTCCGTTCGCGGTCAAAACGTTCCAAACGCACGCCGGTGTGAAAGGTCTCAACCTTTTCCGGGGGACAGCCGTCCGCCTTCAGTTTCTCCCGCAGGTGATCCGATACCGCCAAAATCCGCGCAGCCTCGCTGTATAAACGCCGCCGCCCCCGTCGATAGGCCGCCGAGGGACGGGCGGTGATGTCAAACCCCTGAAAGGTACAGATCAATCGGCAACCGAGAGCCCGCGCAATCGGCATTGCCACTACCCCCGAGGTCCCGAACTGGGCGTGGACGAGAACCGGTCGCTCCGCCGCCAAGCGCTTCTTCCATCGTTTTGTCAGCCATCCCATTCGCAGCCCGAGGCGGTGCCAACCGCCTTCGTCCAAAAAGAGACGGTCGATCCCCTCGATCAAACCGATTCCCGACTCAACCCGCCGAAACGCAGCAAAGACCGCCCGATACCTCTGCAAACCTCGGGCCTGCTCCGCAATGAAGGTCTCCGAATAGGCCATCAGGTCCTTCTTGAAAATCAGCACGGTCGGTCGGGTCTCTGCCATCTCCCGATCAAACCGTAAATTTTCCGGCCTTGTCGAGCAGGGAGGCTCTCGCGCATCCTCGACCTTTCAATTCATTCATGCGTTATCCCCTCGAGTTTGTCGCCGAAGGTCTCAGCCGGTTCGTCGGATGCCTCCCCCGCCCGTTCCTCGCCTCCGCCTGCCGGGGCATTGGCACGCTTGCCCACGCTCTCCTCCCCGGTCGGCGGCGGATCGTCCGTCAAAACCTCCGGCGCGTCCTTCCCCACACTGACGAGGCCTCGATCCGCGCCACCACCCGCGAACACTTTCTACATCTCGCCGAATACGGTCTCCTCGTCCTGCTGCTGCCCCGACTCCGCCCGGACGAACGCGCCCGGCTCTGCCAGCTCGATGAGAAAACTCGCCAGCAGTTCCTCGACTACGATGCCGCCGGGAAAGGGTTGATCGTCATGATCCCCCACTTTTCCCTGAACGAAGCCCTCACCCTCGGACCCCGTGATCTCGGACTGAGGGCACCGGTCGCGGGTGTTTTCCGTCCCCTCGATTCCAAAGGGCTCAACCGCTGGATCACCCGATCCCGCGCCGTCGGCGGGGTCGAACTGATCGACCGGACCGGCGGCATCCGCCGCGCCGGATCCCTCCTCCGCCACCACGGCGGTTTCATCTCGGTCTTCTTCGACCAACACACCGGAATGGCCGGACAGCTCAACCTCTTCGCTGATAGTCTCGTCTCAAGCACACCGCTCTCCGACCTTCTCCAACGCCAAACCGGTGCCCCCGGGGTGTACCTGACTCTGCGGCGAACCGGCTTTCTCAGGGGCACGGTCGACTCGACCCCCCTCGACCCGCACCGCAGCTACCTCGACCAGGCCGAAGACCTCCTCGCAGCCCAACTCCGACGTGCCGAAACGGACACCGCCGGTTGGCTCTGGTCCCACCGACGCTGGAAAATCCGCAACGCTCCCCACCGCCTTCTCGGATACCGGAACAAGAAAATCCACCCGAATCTGCTCGCCCCCGACGGACACCTCCGCCCCGACCTCCCCCGAACCTTTCCGCTTCTCATCCGCCTGCCCAACTGGCTCGGCGATGCCGTCATCCTCATCCCCCTCCTCCGCACCTTTCGGACTGCCCGTCCCGATGCTCACATCACCCTCCTCGGCCCCGCCTTCCTCGAACCGCTCTTTACAACTCTCCTCCCCGAGTCCTTCGATGCCTACCGCATTCTCCCCGAACGGCGTCCGGGCTACCGGCGTGCACTCCGCCCGTCATTGGATCCTGAATACGAGGCGGCCCTCCTTTTCACCAACTCCTGGCGCGGGGATCTTGAGGTCCGCGCCCTCGGAATCCCCCTTCGCGGAGGCATCCGCCGGCCCGGCCGCCCCCGCCCCTTCCTCACCCACACCTGGAAGGCACCCGGCTGGGAAAAGGAAAAGCGAATGCATCAGCTCGATTTTTGGTCCGAATATCTCCGAAGATTCGGTTGGCGGGAATCTCCTGATCGATCACCCCTGACTTGGGACGCAGGCGACGGACCGACCAAACGATCCCAGACCGTAGTCTGTTTCCCCGGAAGCACCAACGATCCCGAAAAACGCTGGCCCGTGAGACACTGGGCCGAACTCATCTCGGGACTCCTCGCCGCCCGGCCCGACCTGACCGTCACCCTCGCCGGAACGCCTCAGGACCGTCTCACCACCGAACAGATCAAGGCATCGGTCAGCGATCCCCGCCTCCACGACGGCGCTGGCCAGACAGACCTTCCGGCCCTCATCACCACCCTCCGGGCGGCAACCCTCGTCATCGGAATCGACAGCGGTGGCATCCATCTCGCTAACGCCCTTGGAATCCCTGTCATCGCCCTTTTCGGGCCAACCAACCCGACACGCACCGGTCCTGTTTTCAATGCCCCCGTCGAAATCCTCCAACCTCCCGGGGCTTCCCCCCTCGGCGGCAGCAACATCGACCAACTCCATTCATCCGAGGTCCTCGACGAAACTCTGAAAATGCTCAAGCCGTAGAAACCCCCGACAGGGTCAAATCTTTAATCAACCTTTCATCGAGTGTTTCCTCTCGACTAACGCTCCCGCTTACGAATCGCCTGAATCGAATGTCTCTTTCGGGACTGTTTTCGCCCATTACTCTTTCCGCCTCGCCAGACGCCAGCCCTCGCGATGGTTGCGAATCCAGTCCAGCAACGCCTTCTCAAACCCGATGTCCGCGCCCTTTTTCTCGGATTCGATCCACTTGTGGCGCAGAATCTCTTCACGCTCCGCAAGGAACTCCTGATAGAGACTCGAGCGTTGGGCGAATTCGCCGTCCTTCTTCCTTTGGGGCTTTACTGACATCTAATGAAGACGATTAGAAACGAATATTACAGTACACCATTAGCCTGTTAATTTCTCGTAAATTATGCGGGCGATCTTCGAAAATTCAAGGGATGTCTTTGATCCGGGGTCGGTAATCACAATCGGAAGACCGCGGTCACTACCCTCCCGCACCGCTGGATCGAGCGGCACCTGCCCGAGTAGATCCGTCTCGAGGACATCGGCCGAAAGCTGTCCCCCTCCCTCACCGAACAAGGCTTGGCGGCTCCCGTCCGGCAGCACAAAGAAACTCATATTCTCGGCCACACCCAGCAAAGGAACACTCACCTTCTCAAACATTCGCGCCCCCCGCACGGCCACATTGTAAGCCGCCGGTTGGGGCGTCGTCACGATCAAGGCCCCGTCCAGAGGTAGTGTCTGCACCAGCGAAAGCTGGGCATCGCCCGTTCCCGGTGGCAGATCAACGATCAGGACTTCCAGCTCTCCCCAATCCACATTCTGAGCAAACTGTTGGATCGTCTTCATGATCATTGGCCCCCGCCAAACCACCGGGGTCTCGGGATCGACCAATAGTCCCATTGACATCGTACGGACACCGAAATTTTCAATCGGCTGAAGCATTTCTCCCCTCACTTCAGGCTTCTGGTTTACCCCGAGCATCAGGGGAATCGACGGCCCGTAGATATCACAGTCCATAATTCCAACCGCCGACGGCTTTCCCTCTTTCGCCAGAAGCTGCTCCAGCGCACAGGCCAGATTCACCGTAAAGGTACTTTTCCCAACCCCGCCCTTACCGCTCGCCACCGCGATCGCGAAGCGGACTTTCTGCAAGAGCGGCTCCCCGTCGCCCGAAGGCGAACTTCCCTGCGCCGGGGCATTCACGACGACAACGCATTCCGCTTGCTCAACCCCCGCCATCGCCCCAACCGCAGCCTCCACCGCGCTTTTTAACTCACGCGGAATCGCCGCATCCGATGTCGTCAAAGCGAGGGTGACCCGAACCACTCCCGCCTCCGGAAATTCAATCGCCCGAACCAGACCGAATGACACAATGTCGCGACTGAATCCGGGGTATTTTACCTGTGCGAGAACCTGACGAACTTCTGATTCAGATGAACCCATACGAAAAGAAGAGACCACTCGATGATTCCGTGCAACGCGAGAAAAATCATTGTTGCCGCATTTCGGCGAAGCCGTTCCATTCTCATCCATGGATACCCTTTCCCGGATTCTCTCGCGATCGATCCTTTTCGCCCTTCTCCCTCTCGCAGCTTTCTCTCAGGGCTACACCGATCTGCCGGCAATTGTCGGCAACGCCGGTCCGAGGGTTCTCCCGATCGAGATCAACTCCCCCGATGCCAGAATCTCCGGAATCGCCATCCGCGCGTTTAACCTGCACGGTGCCTTCAAGCCGGTCAGCAGTGGCGGAGAACTCAAAGTGACCTTTCGCCCTTCCGGAGAAAGGTCGATTCTCATCAACCTCACGTATCAGGGGCGAGAGATCTCCGAGACCGTTACCGGTAAGGACTGGCTTGATGCCACCCTCCGCGCCGCCGATCGCGTCGTCGAGCGGACTATCGGCTTACCGGGCTTCTTCTCCGGACGCATTGCCATCGTCGGCGAAAACACCGGAAAAAAGGAAATCTACGAAGGCGATCTCCTCTTCCAGCGCCTTCGCCGCATCACCACCGACAAGTCCACGTCCCTCAGTCCCCGCTGGTCCCCCGACGGATCGCGAATCCTCTTCACAACCTACGCCCGGACCGGCTTTCCCGATATTTACGAGATAAACCTCAACACGAACCAGCGCCGCGCCTTCGCAACCTACCGTGGGGTCAACAACGGGGCCGCATTCTCCCCCGACGGCAGCCGCGTCGCCATGATCCTGAGCAGCTCGGGCAACCCCGAGCTCTACGTCTCTGACCCCTCCGGCCGAACCCCCCAACGGCTAACCCGCAACCGCAGCGCCGAGGCCTCCCCAACCTGGTCCCCTGACGGTCGCCGCATCGCCGTAACCTCCGACCAACTCGGCAAACCCCAGATTTTCATCTACGACCTTCAAACCAAAGAATTCACCCGCGTCCGCACCAACATTAGCGGATATTGCGCCGAACCGGCCTGGAACCCCACCGATCCCTCCCTTCTCGCCTTCACGATTTCCCAGGGGGGTGGCTTCGAGATTGCGGTCTTTGATTTCCAATCCGGAAAATCCCGCACTGTATCATCGGGTGCTGGCGATGCGATCGAACCTTCGTGGCTCAATGATGGTCGTCACATCGTTTACACACAGCGCCAATCCGGGAAAACCTCCCTGCGGGTCCTCGATACCGTTACTGGCTCGAGCGCAGCCCTCCATAGCCCCACCTTCGGGAACGCCTCGCAGGCCTCATTCGTTTATTTGCCTTAGAACGGGCGCCAGCCGATAAATCGCCCCCCCCGCCTCGCGCGTTTCGCTGATTGCGAGATAGAGCAACCCATCCGGCCCCGCTGCGACATCGCGAATCGGACCGATCCCCCGAAAGAGAATTTCTTCGTCGATCACCCGTCCATCACTGATTTCCAGGCGATGGAGTTGCCGCGAGGAAAGCCCCCCCGTAAACAGATGTCCTTCCCATCCCGGAAAAGCGTCTGTTTCTGACAGAAAGTCCATTCCGCAGACCGCAATCGACGGTGTCCAATGCAGAACCGGTGACTCCATTCCCGGGGCCTCCGTCCGGTCCGTGATTGGACGCCCGTTGTATCCGATGCCGTGAGTCACCTCCGGCCAGCCATAGTTCTTCCCGCCCACCAACCGATTCAACTCGTCCCCGCCCCGCGGCCCATGTTCGGTCGACCACAATTCCCCCGTTGCCGGATCAAAAGCCAACCCCTGTGAATTGCGATTTCCGAAAGTCCAAATACTCGCAATCGCGCCTCGAACGTCGATGAAAGGGTTGTCATCCGGGACCCGACCATCGTCGTGAATCCGATGGATCTTTCCGTAGGGATTTGTCAGGTCCTGAGCGTTCGGAGGATGTCCCCGTTCCCCGATCCCAAAGTAGAGATACCCATCCCTGAATACCAATCGACACCCATGATGCCGCCCAACTCCCCTGTGCTGCTCCACCCGCGCACGATAGATCGTCTCAACATCCACCCAGCGTCCATCACGAATCCGCCCTCGATCAATCCGGGTCGCTCCGGCCGGTCGGCCCCGGTCTTCGCCCGTTCGCTCGACGTAACTGAGGTAAATCCAACCGTTTTTCTCAAATTCAGGATGCGCCACAATATCGAGCATTCCGGCCTGTCCAACCCGCGCCACCTCCGGCATTCCCTCAATCGGATCACTCAGCATCCCGTCCGCATACAGATACAAGTTCCCCGCAAACCCCGATACCAACAAAACCCCGTCCGACCGAAAGTTGATCGACCAGAAGGCGTCATCCGGACGCTCGACAACCTTCTCAATCCGGAAATCGTGGTAGCGGCTCGAAACCGTATCACCCGGCGAAAGACTGTCCGAACGGTCCTCCTTCCGATTCGCCCGCAATTCCAGCTCGCGCAGAAACACGACCATTGCACGAATCTCATCTTCACTCATCACCGACCCGTAAGACACCATCCCCAGCTCGGGTAAGCCTTCTCGAATCACCCGCGCAATAGCCTCGTCTGTACTCCCGTGTTTCCAGACCCCGTCAACGAGGGACCCTCCCATACCGCCCTCTCCCTCCGCTCCATGACAGCTCGCGCAAAGCTGCTGATAGCTCTGGTTCACCTCACCACGGTTCAAGGCAACCTGCCCCCAAAGCCCCGCAGCCCCAAACCATGCCAACCCAAAACCCAAAAACACTTTGGCCATAGTTCGCATGAAAACCGAATTTCACCACCGGGCAAGTCCTTCACACCAACCGATCCAACCATCACTGGAAACCGCTCGGCGATGAAACATCACCCCACTGCGATCCCGACCGTCGCAATGACTCCGTAAAACACCAGACGACGGGCCGTTGCCGCCAGAACCGTCCCGTACTCCAGCGGAGTTACCGCCCGCCGAAGATGACGCCCATCACCCGGAATCCATAAAGCGATAGCTGCCGCCAATCCCAGCAGCCACCATCTGTTACCCACCGCCACCCCAAGCGCCGTAAGTGCGGCCACCGCTGTCGATCCGGCAAACTGCCACCCCGAAAAGTCCCGCCCGAAACGAACCGCCAAAGTCCTTTTTCCCACCTTCGCATCCTCCGGCGCGTCTCGATAGTTGTTCACCACCAGAAGATTGTTCGTCAATAAACCCACCCCAAAACCCATCAACAACCCCTCGACCGAGAAAGCTCCCGTCTGCACAAACTCCGTAAACCCAACCGCGATGATCCCAAAATAGAGGATCACAAAAACGTCTCCGAGGCCGAGATAGGCCAACGGAAAAGGACCCGCCGTGTATCCAACCGCCAGAAGAACACTGCTCACACCAACCGCCAACAGCCACCACCCACCAAACGGAATCAGGCCCAGACCGAGAACAAACGCCCCGCCCAGTACCAATCCCGTCGCGATCAGCATGGTTTGCGGCTCGATCAAACCGCTCGATACCGCCCGCGTCGGTCCCAGACGGGCGACCCCATCCGCCCCTTTCCGAAAATCATAGTAATCGTTCGCGAAATTAGTCCCAATTTGGATCAGTAGCGCAAACCCGAGACAAATTACCGCCGGCCAGAGACGAAACCCTCCGGCCTGCCACGCCAGCGCCGTTCCCACAAATACCGGCACCGCCGCCGCTGGCAGGGTTCGCGGTCTCGAAGCAATGATCCACCGATTCACCGGAAACACAGAATCGGAATCCGGCACCGTCGCAACATTTCGCTCGTCGTACTCCCGATGATCAGACGGCGCAACCGACTGTGCCCATACGCCCCCATCAACAAAAGATCGATTCCCTGATCTGATACGTATTTCGCGATCGCATCCTCAACCACACCATTCAGCATTTCAACCTCGACCGAGTAGCCTGCGTCCACCAGCGCGTCCTCCGCCTCATTAGCCTGCTCGCGGGCCCAGTCAACATCCCCATCACCCTCCGCCGCCACCAGAATCAGAATGGGCAGGCCCTTCAAGAGGGATTCCTCCTTCAAAAACCGTAACCCTTCAAGACAGCTCTTCCCCCCGTCGTATGCAAATGCGACCTTGCCAATCTCCCGGTACTCCCGGTTTCCCACCAGGCAGGGCAGTTCACTCTCCCGCAACACCCGTTCGAGGGTCGAACCGAGATGTTCACTCGCGAACTCGAATCCCTCTCCCCGCTTACCCAGAACCACGAGGTCAACCTCCCCGTCATACTCCCGCACAACATCACTCAAGAGACCTGTTTGGGCCTCAAAAACTGCCGACCCGATACCCAACTCCGCAAAGGCCTTTTCAGTCTCCACCCGTACCCATTTGACCTTCTCGTCCTCAACCTGCCGCAGAATGTCGATCGAGTCCTGATAAGGTTGAATCCCGAGACTCCCACTCAAATCCAACACCGCCGGCAGTTGAAACTGGCGCAGGTCGGAAACATACAGCGCCTTTACATGCGCCCCCGTCCGATCAGCTACCCAAGCCCCATACTTCAACGCCTCAAACGCATACTTCGAACCATCCGTGCATACCAAAATATCTTTCATAGATTCATGATAAGAGCCTGCGAAAGTTCTGTCCATAAAAACCAACCCTAACGTGATTGCAGATCCCAATCCTTTCACTATCCTAGTTGTCACCTCTCTACTCCGAATCGTAATCACGCTCGCGCTCCCACTCGCAATCACACCTCAACGCCCCCCGCACCCAAATCACTCACCGCTTCGCCCCTCAGCATCACGATTGTCTCTGAAATTCGATGCAACGCCTCCCTCCACAATCAACCCCTTCTCCCCATCCCGGCAGGTTCCGACTTCTCCTCGGGTTCCTCGCAACCTGTTTCGTTCCATTGAATCTGATTGCGCTCACCCCCTCCAACGTCCTCGTCCTCTTCAACAGCCAAAACCCCGACAGTCTCGCCGTTCAACAGGTCTACACTGCCGCCCGACCGGGTGTTCTTTCCTTCGACCTCAACGATCCCACCCTCCTCCCCGGCACCCTCAGCTACGCCGACTTCATTTCAAAAATTCGCAACCCCGTCCGCAATCATCTCAACTCCAACAACCTCGAACAATCCGTTATCGTCCTCGTTCTGACCAAAGGAATCCCCCATCGCATCCAGGATCTGAATACATCCAATCCCAATGTCGGCGACAATCCCTCGGCTTCGGTTTCCGCCTATGACGGTGGCAACGCTACCTACGCCTCGGTTGATTCCGAACTGACCCTTCTCCAGTTTGATCTCGAGGCAGGCGAGGCCGGAGGTTCGATGGACTCGATCGCCGACCGGGCGGTCTACAATCCCTTTTTCGAGGAATCGAACCGGATCGCCACGTTTAATCGCGCCAACATTACCTCGTCCGACCGTGAATTCTATCTCAACGAAACCGCCAACGGATGGTGGCGCGGTTGGACCGTTCGCCAGACCCGGTTCGGGACTCTCAAACAGTCCCCTCTCGACGCCGGCCACATCTACCTGACTGCCCGTCTCGATGCCGAAACCGTCGACGACGTCATCGCGATGATCGACCGCGCCGCCGCCATCACTGTTCGCCGCCAAACCGATGCCATCCTCCTCGATGCCGATGGAACCCTCGCGGGCAATGGCGAGCCCCTCCAATACTACGCCGACCCGCTCACCGCGAATTCCCGCTACGACTACGCCGAGACTGACGCTGCCTTTAGCTCCGCCTGGCCGCGGTTCCTCTTTAACAACGATGGCGGGTTCCTCATCGGCACAACCGACACAACCACCGCCAGTAACGAAATATCCATTACAGGACCTATCGCCTACCTGCATTCCTATGGCACCAACCACAGCGGTGGCGGCCAACGCAACTACCCCTTCAGTTTTGCCGGTCAGCTCATCCCCGGGGCCACTTTCGCCGCCTACGAAAGCTACGGTGCCGCTGGTCTCGGGGGCATTCTCCCTCCGATCAACCAGGCGCAGGTCGAGGACTGGATCTCCAGTGGCGGGACCTTTGCCAGTGGTCCCGTCTGGGAACCGTTTACCTTTGGGGTCTCCCGCAGCGCCATCTTTCTCGACCGCTTCTACAATCAGGGCTGGACCTACATTGAGGCGTCCTCGGCCTCCATCCCCCAGCTTTCCTGGCAAATTACCATCCTCGGTGATCCCCTCGCCACCGCCACTGTCATCGATGCCGAACCCTACTGGGAATGGACCCTCGCGAGGATTGGAACGACCCCCACCGTCGATCCGTCCGCCGCTTTCAATGCCGACCGCGAGGGCGACGGTGCCTCCAACGGGATCGAGTATTTTTTCGATCTCGATCCCCTCGCCTTCGATGCCACCCAACCTCCCCTTCCAGTCATTGCCCTCAGCTCCGGCAATCCCACCGTCACCTTTACCATCCCTGCCTCCCCGCCCGCCGAGGTCGTCCTCGTTCTCGAATCCAGCCCCGACCTTTCTCTCGAATCCTGGAGCCCTCTCGCGACCCGCGCCACCGACGGCTCCTGGTCGGGGACTGCCAGCGTCGCCGAGCTGAACAACGGCCCATCGGTCGAGATCACCGCAACCGACTTGACGGCCATCGACACTCCCGGATCCCGCTTCTACCGGCTCCGCGCCCTCCCGTGATAGTTCATCCTCCCGGCCAACGAGGGCGAACCCAACGATGAGTGCACCAATGATCCAACCGACTCCGTCTCGATCATCGAGCTTACCCGCTAAGTCCTGAAACAAACGAACAACCCGGGCATCGGTCGGATTTTCCGTCCGGTGCTTTTTTTTCGGAAAATCTCTTGCCTTTTTGACAATGAGACTGATCCTCAATCGCATGAAAGCAAAAATGAGCTATCTCCTCCCGCTTCTGGCCCTCGCCATTGGCGCCCAAACAACGGGCGCGTTTACCCCTTCCGAATGGGAAACCGGAGCTGCCGTCACGGGCGGATTCGATTCCATGTATCTTGCCGAGGGTCGCGACGATCTCGGCGAGGGCGGTCTCCTCTATTCGGAATTTGCCGGTGAGTTCGGCCCAACGTCCTTCGGCGTCTGGTTCGCCGACGGGACCGAGGTCGACTACAACGAGGTCAATCTTTTCGCCGAGGTCGGATTCGACCTTACCGAGACCCTTTCGGGATACGTTGGCTTCACCTATCTCGCCTTTTTCGAGCCGGATGACAATACCGAGGATAGCGAGGTCGGTTTTGGCTTTGCCTACGCCCCACGGGATTGGATCGAGACCACCGCCGACTACGTCTACTCATTTGATGCCGAAGGCGGCTTCGTTGAACTCGCCGTAGCCTCGCCCCAAAGCCTCGCGGAATCACTCGTCGTGACCCCTTACGCCTTGCTCGGTCTCGATTTCGGCTACCGGACCGAGGAAAATGACGGGCTCAACCACTTTCAGATCGGGGTCGATCTCGAATTCGCCGTCACCGAATTCCTCAGCGTCGGCGGCTACGTCGCCCATGCCATCGCCCTCGACGACATTGACGAAGAGGAAAAAGCGACCGGCGAGGATATCGGCGACAATACCGCCGGCGGCATCTTCGTCACCCTCAGCCTCTAACCGAACGAACATTTTAAATTCAACCCATCCACACCATGAAAAACATCTCAGACATCATCCGGATCACTGCCATCCTCGCCTCGGTACTCGTTTCCACCGCAGCCACTGCCGCATCCACTACCCGCGAGCGTTTCGCCAATGATCTGCTCCTCCCAACCTACTTACAACTTGCGCAGGAAGCCGCCAAACTCGAGACCGCCGTCATCGCTCTTGCCGATGCCCCAACTGCTGCCAAACTCCAATCCGCCCGCGAGGCTTGGGTCGCCGCGCGTCAGCCCTGGGAAACCAGCGAGGCCTTTCTCTTCGGTCCAGTTGATACCGAAGGCCACGACCCGCTTCTCGATAGCTGGCCCGTCAATCTGACCGATGTCACCGGCATCATGAAAACAAAGGCCGCCCTCGCTCCCGAACGCCTCGAAGCTCTCGGGGAGGGATTCACCGGGTTCCATGTCGTCGAATATTTTCTCTTCGCAGATGCCAACGGGGATCCTCTCTCATCCGACGCCTCAGTCGCCTATCTGACATCCAATCCGATTGCGCTCCAGTATCTCCTCGCCTCCGCCCAACAACTTCGCTCCCAATCCGATAAACTCCTCGCCGATTACGATCCCGCCGATGGTGCCTTCATCTCGGAAATCATCGGCGCCGGTTCGGAAACATCCATCTATCCCAATGTCGAGGCAATCACCGAGGAAATCGCCCTCGCCATGATTGGCATCGTCGAGGAGGTCCGCATCGCCAAGCTCCTTGAACCCGTCGAAGCCAACGACCCCGCCCTCCTCGAATCACGATTCTCCGGAAACACCCTTACCGATATTCAGGACAACATCGGCGGTGTATCCAAGGCTTTCGAGCTAGCCATCGCACCAGCCCTCTCGGATCAGAGCCGTTCTGCAATTCAAAGCGCCATCGGCGACCTCGAGGCTTCCCTCGCCGCAATCGATCCGGTCCGCCTCCATGCCAACCCCGCTTCAGCCAAGGATTCCGTTGCCACCGCTGCGTCTCGTGCCGCCACCCTCCAGGCTCTTCTCGAATCCGAGATTCTTGCCAACGTCTCAATCCTCTCCGCCGTGCTGTGATTCGCGGTAATCCCCCCGCTTCCCCCCGCTCCCCGACGCGATCCCGATTCCGCGCTGCCATCGCTTTGACCGCGCTGGCCCCGGTCCTGATCACGTCCGGGATCGAGGCGGTTAACGGGGACCCTCCCGGCAGCGTCCGCACCTTCTCCAGCCGCGCATTCGAACAGCCCTTCGAGGAACTCACTCCAGAACAACTCCTTCGCCACATTCGCGGCGACGCCGGTTTCGAAGCTGCCTTCGTCAGTTCTCCCGCCTCGATCAACCCCGGTCTCGGCCCCCATTTTAATAACGTCTCCTGCGTCAGTTGTCACATCAGCGACGGGCGGGGACGGCCCGATCGGATCGGACATCCCCACAGCAGCCTCGTCCTTCGCCTCAGCGTCCCCGTATCCGACCCTGAATCAGAGGAGAGGGCCCGCCCCGCCCGAGGGTTCGGTTCCCAGTTCAGCGACCGTGCGGTTCATGGCGTCCGGCCCGAAGGCAGACTTGAAGTCGAATACGAGGATCACGCGGTCGCCCTCGCGGACGGCACGGTGGTCTCGCTCCGGCGGCCCAGCTACACCATCCGAGAACCCCTTTACCCGGTTCCGGACGGCCTTCAAATCAGTCCACGGGTGGCACCTCCGGTCTTCGGTCTCGGCCTGATCGAAGCCATCCCGGAATCGACCATCCTCGCTCTCGCCGACCCCGGGGATCGGGACCGGGACGGAATCAGCGGAAAGCCCAACTGGGTCCGCGACCCGGTCACGGGAGGGATTCAACTGGGTCGATTCGGACTCAAGGCAAATACCCCATCCCTTCTCGCTCAATCCGCCGCCGCCTATTTCAACGATATGGGAATCACCACAAAGGCCTTTCCCGATCCTCATCCCGATGACCCCAACCCGTCCGACGGACCCGAACTCGCCTGGGAGATCGTCGAGGATGTCACTTTCTACGTTCAGACCTTGGCGGCTCCCCGCCAACGGCAAACCGATCATCCCGAGGTGCTGCGGGGAAAGCAGATCTTTGGAGAGATTGGCTGCGCCTCCTGCCATACCCCAGCACTCCGGGTTGGGGATTTTCCCGGGATTCCCGAAATCTCCGGTCGGGAGGTCTATCCCTATTCCGATTTTCTCCTGCATGATATGGGACCCGATCTCGCCGATGGACGACCCGACTTCGAGGCCACCGGAAGCGAATGGCGCACCCCTCCCCTCTGGGGTCTCGGCCTCACGCGTGTCGTCAGCGGACACACCCAGCTCCTCCACGATGGCCGCGCCCGTAGCGTTCCGGAAGCGATCCTCTGGCACGGAGGCGAAGCCGCTATCGCCCGCGATGCTTACACCAACCTCACCGCCGCCGACCGCGAAGCCCTACTGAAATTCCTCCAATCCCTCTGAAACTCGTTCCCCGGCGGGCCTCCCCTTTCCGTTCCGCCACCGCGCGACAATCCCGTAGCGCGGTCCAAACAGCCAAACCACCCCAAACAGGAACCCGCTCGCCGTCGCGATCATTCCGGCCGAATTGGTTTCCTCAAATCCGATCAACGGGGGCAGCGCCAATGCCGACCAATGCCCCAGTGCCGCCGAAAACGCACCGACCCCCGCAGCAATCCAGAGCATTCTTCCCAATCGATCCGTCAACAAATGCGCCGTCGCGGCCGGAACAATTAACATCGCAATCACCAAAATGCTCCCGACCGCCTCAAAGGCCGCCACCGTTGTCACCGCTACCATCACCATCAGCAGATAGTGCATCATCCGGGGCCGTGCCCCCACCGTCGCAGCCATTTCCGGGTCGAACGCGCTAATCCGAAACTCTTTGAAAAACAACAGAATGACCCCGAGGTTGAACACCAAAACCACCCCCAGAACCACCGCCGCCCTCGGGACCTCCATCCCGACCGAGGGCAACCCAACCACATCCAGCGGCGTCAATTCAATCGCCCCATACAAGACACAGCTCGGATCGAGATCGACCCGGTCGGCCGCCCGCACAATCAACAGCAATCCGATCGCGAAGAGCGTGGTGAAGACAATCCCCATCGAGGCCCCCCGATCCACCTTCCCCCACTCCGATATCCACTGCGTGAATACCGCCGTCAAAACACCGACCACCGCCGCCCCCAGAAACATCCCGAGGCTTGCCCGGCACCCCGTGAGAAGAAACGCCACCGCCAGTCCCGGGAGGACCGCATGGCTGATTGCATCGCCCATCATGCTCATCTTCCGCAAAACGAGGAAACAACCCGGCAAGGCAGAGGCCACCGCACAGAGCGCCCCCACCACCACAATCCAGGTATCCCACGGCAACCAGGTCATTGCTTTTCCTCCCCCTCGCCCAACGGATGCGGACTGCGGATCCGGTCGGCGGCATCCAGCTCCCGCTCCAACTTCCGGACCATTTCCGGACTCAAGACGTGTTCAACCGCATCCGCGTCCCGATCCACGTGACTCGCTGCGATGTCCGCGTGTTTAATCAAATAGGTTTCCCACAGCCGGTGGTTGCGGGTTATCCGCGACGCCTCGCCAAACCCCGATTCCGACAAGGCGATCTCCGCCTGATCGCCAGCCTCGATGTGGTCCTCCACCTTTGCCCTCCGGATCAGACCCCGCAATCGCCCCGAACTCCAGCTCCGTTTTCCCAGAACCGACCCAAACGAAACCGGCACGTTCGCCACCGGTCTCCCGTCCGCCGCGACCGCCTTCTCCTGAACTTCGTAAACCGCCCGCAAGAGATGTTGCCGCCCCACCCGGCGTTGCAGCCGGTAGCGGTCCCGCTCCCTTGTCACCACCCCCCGGGCGGTTCCAAAAAGCAGACTAAACCCAAAAAATCCCGTCGCGACCAAAACGATGATCGCTCCCGCCGGGAGACCGGGCAGAAGCGCACTCAACCCCGCACCAATCCAACCACTGAGTGCCCCGATCCCCATCGCCAATAGTGCCATCATCCGCAAATCCTCGGTCCAGAAACGCGCCGCCGCCGCCGGGGTGATCAGGAAGGCAATGATCAGGATCAGCCCGACCGCCTGTAATCCCGCCACCGTTACGAGCGTCACCAGCGCCAACATCAAACCGTTCAGCCACCCGACCGGAAATCCCAGCGCCCGCCCATAGTCCTCGTCGAAGCAAATCAGGACAAACTCCTTCAGGAAGATCAACGAAACCACCAAGACCAACCCCGCGACCCCCGCCAGAACCTGGAAATCGGCCATTACCATCGAGGCCGTCTTCCCATAGATAAACGACTCCAGCCCCGCCGCACTTGTCTCCGGCACCGACTGCACCATTCCCAGCACCGCCACCCCGATCCCAAACCCCACGCTCAGGACAATTCCCATCGCTGCATCTTCCTTGATCCGGCTCGTATTCCGGATCAGCAAGACCGTCCCGACACCCAGCGCCCCTGTCAGGATCGCCCCCGCCAGCAAACCGCCCAGCGCCTTGCCACTCCCGCCCGCCGCCACCATTACCAGAAAGGCAATTCCGATCCCCGGCAGACAGGCATGCGACAGCGCATCCCCCATCAAGGAACTTTTCCGCAACAACAAAAACGTCCCCGTCAGACCACAGGCCGCCCCCAGCACCACCGTTGTCAGGATCACCAAACGGGTGTTGTAGTCCTCCAAAAAGAGAACCCTCAGAACAGTTTCAAAACCCACCATTGCTCACCGCCAAACTCTCAATGCGGGACACCCTGCCGCAGCGCATGTCCCGCCTCCGCGATCAACGACAAAGTCCCACCATAGGTCTTCCGCAGGTTCTCATTCGTGAAGACCTCCGCCGTCGGACCCGCCTTCACCACCCGCGTATTCAGCAGGATCACCTCATCAAAATACTGCGGAACCGTCGCGAGATCATGGTGCACGACCACACAGGTCCGTCCACCCGCCTTGATCTCCCGCAACAGCTCGACGATCGCCCGCTCGGTCGCCGCATCCACGGCCGCAAACGGTTCATCCATCAGATACAAATCCGCCTGCTGCATTAGGGCCCGCGCCAGAAAAACCCGCTGCTGCTGCCCCCCCGACAACTGGCTGATCTGACGATCATGAAACTCCCCGATCCCCACCCGCTCCAAAGCCTCCCTCGCCTCCCCCCGCACACGCCGACCGACCGGGCGAAACCAACCGATCCGCCCATACGCCCCCATCGCAACAACATCCTCCGCACTGACCGGGAAATCCCAGTCCACACTCTCCCGCTGCGGCACATAACCCACCCGGTTCAACGCCTTTCGATACGGCTGCCCAAACATCCGAACCTCCCCCGATACCCGCGGGATCAAATCAAGACAGGCCTTGATCAACGTACTCTTTCCGGCCCCATTCGGTCCGACCACCCCAATCAAACTCCCCGCTGGCAAATCCAGATCGACATCCCACAATACCGGCTTCCGCTGATAGGCCACCGTCAAATCGTGGATCGACAATGCCGACTCCGGCGAATGATCAAATCCTTCACCGTCTTCCATCCATTTTCGATTCGCACTCACGCCCTCCACATGTAGCCTCAGCTACATTCCTGTCAAACCTCTTCTTCATTCCCCAAGAGGATTGCTCCAACCCCCTAAATCTGATTCCCTCATCACCCATGAGTGAATCCAGACAAGTCACCTGGGGAGGCCGCTTCGAATCCGGACCATCCGCCCGCATGGCCCGTTTTAGCGAATCCGTCAGCTTCGACTCCCGCCTCGCCTCCTACGACATCTGCACCAGTATGGGTCACTCATCCATGCTCGCCAAGGTCGGTTTGATCACCGAGGAGGAATGCGTCGCGATCCACAACGGTCTCCGCGAAATTGCCGACGAAATCTCCCAAGGAAGCTTCACCTGGGACCCCGCCCTCGAAGATGTTCACATGAACATTGAACAGGCCCTCACCACCAAGGTTCCCGCCGCCGCCAAACTCCACACCGGGCGCAGCCGCAACGATCAAGTCGCGACCGATATGCGTCTCTTTTTCAAGGCCGCCAGTTGCGAGCTTTACGGAGCCCTGACGGGAGTTCTCCGAAATCTCCGCCACCGTGCGCGGACCGATCTCGGGACCCTCGTCCCCGGCTATACCCACCTCCAACGTGCCCAGCCGATCGAGGTTGCCCACCAGTGGCTCTGCTATGCCGAGATGTTTCTCCGCGACCGCCGGCGGATCGAGCGGCTTGCCGACGACGCCAACTGGTCCCCCCTCGGCTCCGGCGCCCTCGCTGGCTCCACCCTCCCGATTGACCGCGAATTGGCCGCGATCGAGTTGGGGTTCGTCAACCAGGAGGGCAACCCCCGCGTCACCCGCAACAGCCTCGACGCCGTTTCCGACCGCGATCTTCACATCGAGTTCGTCAACCATTGCGCCCTCATCGGGATCCACCTCTCCCGCGTCGCCGAGGACCTCATTCTCTGGGCCTCGACCGAATTCGGCTTCATCCGCCTCCCCGACGCCTACACCACCGGCTCCAGCCTCATGCCGCAGAAAAAGAATCCCGATGCCCTCGAGCTGATTCGGGGAAAATCCGCTCGCCTGATCGGTGCCCAGACCACCCTTGCAGCCCTCGTCAAGGCCCAACCTCTATCCTACAACCGCGATCTTCAGGAGGACAAACCACCGGTCTTTGACGCCCTCGACCAAACCCTCGCCTGCCTCGAAATTCTCGCCGACCTCCTCCCCGGCATCGAAATGGTCCCCGAACGCTGCGCCGCCGCCGTCTCCGACCCCCTCCTCCTCGCGACCGATCTCGCCGACTATCTCGTCGAACGCGGCGTCCCCTTTCGCGACGCGCATCACCGCGTCGGTGCCCTCGTCGCCCTTTCCGAAAAGATCCGGACCCCGATCCACCAAATTCCCGACCCCGACGCCCGCGCCGCCTGCCCCGAACTCGGCCCCGACTGGCGCGAGGTCTTCGACCTCTCCCGCGCCATGGCCCGCCGCAACCAACCCGGCATGCCCGGTCCCGATTCTGTCCGCACCGCCATCGATACCCTCCTTTCTTCCTAACCCGCCGTTAAAATCCTACTCGCAATCGAAGCTTCCGATCCATCGTCGTCCCGCCAACGCCGGATCACATATCTCAAATCAACCTCACTGCCCCCGAACAATCTTGCTTCCAACCCCAATACGAAACTACTTTCTTCGATAAATTGCCGGTTCAACGCTCCACCTGCGATTCGAGTCCCCCCTACCGGACTTCAATCAGTCGTTGTCGCCGAACCGTCAAACCACCCTTCATCGGGCCTATAGCTCAATCGGTT
>CAZFLQ010000036.1:0-21367 GCA_964519935.1 uncultured Puniceicoccaceae bacterium
GCTCAACACTCTGAACAAACGTAGGGCTAGTGTCCGACGCCCTTCGGCCCTCGAACTCCTGTAGATATCAAGCAGTGTCTCCTCCGGCAGTTCGGTCGGAAACGAACTCAACTGTTCGTCATAACGCCGGATAAAATCACCGAGTATATTCGGGTCGCTCCGAACCTCCTCGATAAGCCCTTCGTTTGTCCGGAACAGTTCATAAACACTTCGATCAATTTGGGGATTATCGATCACCAGGTATTGAAAACGAAATCCTGCGTTCGCGAGAAACCGATCCCGAAAGGAATCATCCCCATTCAACCGAACAAAAAAGGCCTGCGTCGACTCGAGAGATTTCTTTTGAGAGTAATACTCCTCGTAATACATATCGATAATTTCATCGATCGAGGTCATCTCACGATCATCACCGTAAGTATTAACCGCATTGATGTAAGTGCTAAGCATCTCAGCGGGTCGGTTCTGAAGAGAAAAAGATCGTCCCAGCTCCAACACCGCTCGGGAGAGATCCCCCTCCTTTCCGAAGGTTTCGATGTACTCCTCAAGCGTCACCGCCATCCGCCGGTATTGACGGTTCTCCTCGAACAAACGGGCTCTTTGCATGTACGAACTCGTGATGTAGGACATGTTCGTCGTGTGCCCAGGAACGCGTCCATAGTGTTCCAATGCACGATTCAAGTCCGCATCACCTGCCGCGATCTCTCCCAGGAAGAACTCGACCTCGCCGCGGATCGGTTCATCCGGAAAGTCTTCCACAAACTCCTCGAACAAAATCTTCGCCTGTGCCTGAACCTGCGGTGACTGGTCCGCGTAGTGCGCCACCGCGTATCGATATCGGGCATCAGCCATATATCCGGACGATGGGAAGCCTTTAGTCAGCCGCTCGAAAACCGTCCGCGCCGACTCCAACTCACCCAAAAAGAGGTGCGATAATCCCAGCCAGTAGAGAATTCCATCGACCCCCTCGACTTCCGGAATCCTTTCCGCAAGCTTTAAAAAGTCTCCCTTCATGTCTTCAGGCTCGCTGAGTTCGAGATGGAGCGCACCGAGAATGTAGATTGCCTGTGTCGTGTAAGGATCGGTCGGGTAGGCCTCAATGAATGCAGCCGCTGCCGGACGAAGTCCTTCCCAGTCTTCCCTCTCGTACAGCGTCGTCAACTCACCGAACATTGCTTCTTTCGCAAATGAACTTCCGCTCGCCTGAAGATCTTGGCCGATCGTTTCGGCGCGGTCCCTTTGACCCGTCTGCATCGCCAAAGAGAATGCCGCGTAGAGGAAGTCATCCCGATTCGGATGGTCGGGGTAGTCCGCCACGAGATTTTGATAGGCCCAGAAGGCCTCGAAATCGCGGCCCGCGAGGAAGAAGTTCTTTGCCTTGCGGATCTGCACATCCGCCGCAAACGAGGGAACATCCGAAAATGCTTCAATCTTTGATTCCAGGGTCTCGATCTCACGCTCGATTTCCAAAATCCTCAAAGTTGCACTGCCGCCCTGACGTTTGAGTCTCTCCACCATTCGGATGCGATCAGCCCTGATCTCTTCAAGGCGCTGAACGACCTCTTCGCCAGTCCGAACCAGGGAGAGGATCATCGCCGAATCCCCGAAGACTTTCTGATCGGCAAGGGCGTCGCTCGCTTGAATCAAGGCGACGTTGAGAGAAAGATTCTCTTCCAGAACGCGATAGCGGATCAGGAGCGGGAGGTAGTCCGCAACTTCTTTCATTCTGCCGCTTGCCACCAGAGCCTCCACCAGTGCGGACGCACCGAAACTGCGGCTATCGACGGTTCCCCCTCCCGACACAAGTGATTCAAAAACCGGAATCCCCCGTATCCAATCCTTTAACGCGTAGAGTGACTCGCCGTATTTCAGGTTGATGGCTGTGAGGCCCTCAGGGGAAAGAAAACGCCCGAACTCCCTCAAAAGTCTTTCAAAATCGACCGCCGCCGACTCGAAATCTCCTATTACTCGAAACACATCACCCCGGTTCTCTAGTGCCGCCTCAACAAACGTCCTGTCTCCGGGATCGTCAAGGTATCCGGTCAGTGCCTCCTTTGACCGGACCAACTCCTCTTTATCCCCCGTGCGGACGTACCGCTGCAGGTGACCCATCCCGAGAAAGTAACGGCTGGTCGCAACGAGATTTACCTCTTCTTCCAACTCGGAATCAGCAAACCGGACAATGACCTCCTCCAACCAGGGAATCGCTGCGGGGAGGTCACCCCGCTCAAGAAGCTGGCTGGTTTGCGCCACCAGCGCCGAGCGGGAAGCTTGCGAAGGGTCAGCACGTAAGACAACCGTGCACGGCATCATTAAAAAAACTAGCAGGAAAAACTTGGGGGCAATTCGGATCATTGACTCAGCGAGGCTGGGCTTCGGGTTGTTGAAGACTATTTCCCGGCACGACTGTTCCGATCAAGCCCAAAAACACAAGGTTCACCCCATGTTCCAGGAAAATTGCCCGAATCCACAGATAGAATCCTATCCTGCGGGAAGATTTATCCCTTCGAAATCAATCCTCGCTACCAGGCAGCAACTCGGGCTGCTGATCCCCTAATCCAATCGCTTCCACCGAGTGAGCCGGTGGATGAATGTGCTGTGGAACTTGACCAACCTTGGACCGCAGACTGACCTCCCGCGCACGCACAATTCGGTTCGCAATTGCTGTCACGTGCATCCTCAGCCACATCGCGGTGCTACTTCCATCCCGATAGTCGGTCGGACCATAGCTATGAATCCGCCCGTCCTGCAACAACCTGTCGTTCTGGGCAAACTCCGCTTCACTGCTTGGATCATAAACCGCAAACGTTAGACCGCCACTGCGTTTGACGACCGAGAAGACCGGCACGTCGCTGGGACCATCCGCGATATAGATCATGTTCTCGATCGGCACCCTTCGGTCCTCTGCTGCCATCCGCGCATTGACGTCAATTCCTCTGTCGAGGTTCGTACCCTTGTTGATTTCGAAGATGAAACGAGTCTTGATCGTGTTATCCACGATAACCCCTATCTGACTGATCTCCTCGCTGTGCTCGATTGCGAGTTCCTCCTGAAGCGAAAAGCCCGGCGGAACCGGCTCTTCGATAAACTCGCAACCGAAAATCCCCTCCACATAGGGGGCGATTGCACTGCCGCGAATCATTTCAGCAAGTCCCGTGCTGATAACATAGTGCTCCAGTCGAATGTCGTGTTTACGAAAAGCATCTTGCTCCCGGACGAAATTTTTCAGACTCTTGAACAGATCCGGCAGGCCTGGATTAAGCTCCAGCCGCTTGCCCAGTTCACGCAACTTTCCATTCGACAATCCCTTCAACGGACCATTTTTGACGTAGCTCAGGAGGTGGTTAAGATAAACGGTCTCCCCCGAAACGTGGTTTCCCCGACGCAAATAGATTTCCGGAAGCTGATGAACCTCCTCCCAGAAGCGCCGTCCATCGATAGCGTATTCCTCGAAAAGAGGACTTTGCATGTAACCGGGAATTAGTGTCTTGTCGAAATCCCAGATGCACGCGATGACACTTTGACCGTGAAGATTGGACTCGCCCATATTGACGTCAGTACAGCCATGTTTCCGCCGGAGGCGATTCCAAATCGAACAAGCCGCAAAGAATTCACTTTCACTCCACCCGAGCCATTCTCGTTTTCATGCATATCCCCCCGCTCGACTCATTTCACCATAAACTCGACTCGCTTGCCGAGGCTCTCGCGGACCCCACGGTCTTCGAAAATCCCCGCGAAGCTGCCCGTCTCTCACGGGAACATCAGAAACTCACTCGCCTGATCGACCTCGACGCCGAACTTCAAAACGCCCGACGCAGCCTCAACGAAGCCCGCGAGATGCTCGAACTTGAAGATGCATCGATTCGGGAGATGGCAGTTGATGAGATCACCGTTCTCGAAACGCGCATCCCCGATCTCGAGCGCAACATCCTCCGCCAAATGCTTCCCGGCGATGAAAATGAGGATCGCAACACCGTTTTCGAGATTCGCGCCGGCGCGGGCGGGGACGAAGCCGCCCTCTTTGCCGCCGTCCTCTTCAGAATGTACACCCGATTTGCTGAAAATCAGGGGTGGAAGGTCGAGATGATGAGTTCCAGTGCCACCGACGGGGGAGGCTTCAAGGAGGTCATCTTTCTGGTCACGGGCGAGGCCGTCTACCGCTCCCTCCAATTTGAAAGCGGTGTTCACCGGGTTCAGCGGGTCCCCGTCACCGAGGCCGGCGGACGTATCCATACCTCCACTGCAACCGTCGCCGTTCTCCCCGAGGCCGAGGAGGTAGATGTCCATATCGATCCCGCCGATCTCGAGATCACCGTCTCCCGCGCCTCCGGACCCGGCGGTCAAGGGGTCAATACCACCGACTCGGCTGTCCAGATCATTCACCGCCCGACCGGCATAACCATCAATTGCGCCGACGAACGCTCCCAACTCAAAAACAAGGCCAAGGCGATGCAGGTTCTCCGCGCCCGCCTCCTCAAGGCCCGCCAGGAGGAGGAACATGCCCGCTACGCCGCCGAACGCCGCGGACAAGTCGGTTCCGGCGACCGCTCCGAACGGATTCGAACCTACAATTTCCCCCAGTCCCGCGTCACCGATCACCGAATCGGTCTGACCCTTCACAGTATCGACGAAATTATCGCCGGTGATATCAGCGAATTGATTCACAAACTTCAGGAGGCCGATACCGCCGCCCGGATCGAGGCATTTACCCGCCAGTCAAACGCTCCCGAAACGTCCACCAACGCGTGAAGACCGTTCTCGAAATCATTCAGCGCACAACCGACTTCCTCGCCCGGAAGGGTATCGCCCAGCCCCGACTCGAGGCCGAGATCCTCCTTTCCGCCGCTCTCGGCATGCCGCGCCTCAATCTCTACCTTCAGTTCGAACGGCCCCTCTCCGAAGGCGAACTCGCCCCCCTCCGCGATTCCGTTCGCCAGCGGGGCCTCCGGATCCCCCTTCAGGTCATTCTCGGTCGTACTGGATTTCACGAGATCGAACTTCTCGTCCCTCCCGGCATTCTCGTTCCCCGCCCCGAAACCGAGGAACTCGTCGAATGGATTCTCGATGATCATCCCGCCGATTCAAGCCAACCCCTCCGCGTCCTCGACCTTGGATGTGGTTCCGGGGCGATCGGTCTCGCCCTTAAACACGCCCGCCCACAATGGGATCTTCACCTCCGCGATCTCAGCGACGAAGCGATTGCCGCGACGCACGCCAATCTCGAAAATCTAGGTCTCGATGCAACCCTCTCCCAGGGATCCTGGTTCGAAAAGATCGAACCGGGATTTGACCTGATCGTCTCGAATCCTCCCTACCTGACGGATTCAGAATGGGAATCGGCCGGACCCGAGGTTCGCCTCCATGAACCCCGCAGCGCCCTCGTTGGAGGCGGAGCGGATGGCTCTGAAGATCTCTTCCAGATCATTGCAGAAGCCCCCCGCTTTCTCCGTCCCGGAGGACGCGTCTACTGTGAAACCGGCATTGCCCAACCCGAGGCGGTATCAAAAATGTATCCAGATTTTGGATACAATAATTTTGAGTCACGTTTCGATCTTTCCGGACGCCCGCGAATGGTCCGCCTCACCCTGCCCGCATAACCCGGGTTAATCTTTTGGGCGGCAATACTCCTCCCGCAGAACCGCAATAACCCGCTGCACGTCCTCCCGGATGATTGAGTAATAAACCGTCTGCCCTTCCCGCCGGGTGTCGACGATCCCCGCCTCTCTCAACTGGGCGAGGTGCTGCGACAATGCCGATTGCCCAAGATCAACTTTCTCGTTCAAGCCCCCGACACTTTTCTCGCCTTCGTGCATCAACACACAAAGCACCTTCAGACGTTCACGGTGACTCAACAGGCGCAAGACCGCCACCGCTCGATCAAGACTCGCTTGCTCGATCAGGTCCTCAACCGGAATGGTCTGAAAATCACCTCTTGACATTAATTAGATTTCACTAAATTAGTTTCTCCTAATCTTTCAACTATGAAATCATCCAGATCCACGAACATCGACCAGGCTATTTTTCGGATGGCCGGGACCTTTATTCTCGTCAGCCTGACGCTGTCCCAACTCCATCACCCGGCCTGGCTTTTGCTCACCGCCTTTGTCGGGCTGAATATGTTTCAGGCATCCTTCACCGGATTCTGTCCTGCCGCCACCGTTTTCAAATGGATCGGTTTCCGCGAAGGTTGCGCCTTTGCTGCAACAAAGGATGACGCAGGTTGCTGCCGTAATAATGCCGTCTCCGATCAGGCCTGATTCCTCGGCCAACCCCTCTTCGACAGGGTATCACCTCTGCCCGAACTTTCCTCGAATCGCTTCTACTGATCCATTCATATGAGCCATCATCTGTCTTCCTTTGGGCTGCGCTACCCGCGTGCGGTTGTCGCCACGTCTGTCATCTCGGCCGGAATCATCCTCGCCCTCGCTGCCCTCCCGACCATTTTCCCGAAGACGTTTCCGGGGCTCAACGGGCTCAAGGTTGATACCGACCCCGAGAACATGCTCTCATCCGAGGAGTCTTCGCGGGTTTTCCACCGTGCCGCCAAGGCCGAGTTCGCCCTCTATGACACAATTCTTCTCGGGGTTGTCGACGCCTCATCCCCCGACGGAGTCTTTACGCCGCAGACGCTCGCCAACATCCAGTCCATCACCGACCGCGCCATCGCAACCGAGGGCGTTATCTCCCGACAGGTGATGGCCCCGTCGAATCTCGACAATATCGAACAGGCCGGAATCGGCGCGGTCTCCTTTGACTGGATCATGCCAGAGGTCCCCATCGACCGCGAGGGGGCTCTCGCCGTCCGCGACAAACTTCTCAAACTGCCCATGCTACGGGGATCGGTCGTCTCCGAGGACGGGACCGCCATCGTTCTGCAAATCCCGATTGAATCGAAAGATCTCAGTTACCGGATCTCGCAGGATCTCCTCGCCCACATCGATACCCTTCCCACCACCGGGGCCGAATACCACATCACCGGTCTGCCCGTTGCGAACGATACCTTTGGGGTTGAGATGTTCATCCAGATGGCTATCTCCGCCCCGATGGCTATGGTCCTCATCTTCCTCCTGATGTGGCTTTTCTTCAAAGATCTCCGCCTGATCGTTTCCCCGATGGTCGTCGCAATGATCTCGGTCATCATCACGATGGGCCTGCTCATCATCACCGGCAACACCGTGCATATCATGAGTTCGATGATCCCGATTTTCATCATGCCGATCGCCGTTCTCGACGCCGTCCACATTCTCTCCGAGTTCTACGACCGGTATCCGGAAACCCGCGACAAACGGAAAGCCATCGAATCCGTCATGCGCACCCTCTGGCGGCCGATGCTTTTCACCTCCCTCACCACCACCGCAGGTTTCGGGTCCCTCGCCCTCGCCCCGATCCCCCCGGTTCAGGTCTTCGGAATTTTCGTCGCACTCGGCGTCCTTCTCGCCTGGCTTCTCACCGTAATCCTCATCCCCGCCTACATCGTCCTCTTCCTCGATGATGCCAAGCTCGCCAATTTTGGCCTCAAGAGCACCGACGCCCATCACGATGAGGACAGCGGGATCCTTCCCGCCATCGGTCGGTGGACCTTCCGTAACAGCAAGCTCATCCTGATCGGTTCCGCCTTCACCTTCGCGATTTCAACCATCGGGATTACCCGGATCGTCATCAATGACAACCCCGTCAAGTGGTTCGAGCCGAAACACCCCATCCGCGTCGCCGACACCGTCCTCAACGAACGCTTTGCCGGAACCTATCCCGCCTACCTCAACCTCCAGGCGACCGAGCCTGAAATCTTCAAGGACCCAGATACCCTCGCCTGGATCGGCGGGCTTCAGGCCCATCTCGAATCCAAGGGCCTCGTCGGGAAAACCGTCGCCCTCCCCGATCTCGTCAAAACGGTCTATCGCGAACTCATTTCCGGCAACGACTCCGATTACGTTATCCCCGGCTCATCCCGCGCCGTCGCCCAAACGATTCTCACCTTCGAAAGCAGCCATCGCCCCGAAGACCTCTACCACCTCGTTACCCCCGACTTCTCCCGCGCCGCCATCTGGCTGCAACTCAAGAGCGGAGACAATCGGGATATGACCGCCGTCGTCGATCAGGCCAATGACTACATCCGGGCCAACCGCCCCCCCTGGCTCGAATCCGACCAATGGTTCGGCCTGACCTACATCAACACAGTTTGGCAGGACCGAATGGTTGCCGGAATGCTCGAAGCTCTCCTCTCGTCCTTCGTCATCGTCTTTATCCTGATGGTGATTCTGTTCCGGTCCTTTGTCTGGGGCATCCTCGCGATGATTCCACTCAGCGCCACCATCACCCTGATCTACGGTGCGATCGGCTTCGCCGGAAAGGCCTACGACATGCCTGTTGCCGTCCTCTCCTCGCTCGCCCTTGGGCTCGCCGTTGACTACGCGATTCACTTCCTCGCCCGCAGCCGCGAACTCGCTCGTCAAAAAGGTAGTTGGGAGGCCGCCGTCGGACCGGTCTTTGGAGAACCCGCCCGCGCCATCGCCCGCAACATCATCGTCGTCGGGGTCGGCTTCCTCCCCCTTCTTCTCGCCCCCCTCGTCCCCTACCAGACCGTTGGGTTCCTGATCTCCTCCATCCTCGTCGCCGCCGGGCTCGTCACCCTCATCCTCCTCCCCGCCTGCCTCCGGCATTTTGTCCGGGAATTCTAAGGCCACTTATGCTTCGGATAGCGCCCCGCCAACTCCTTGCGCACCGCCGCGTAGCTACCCTTCCAAAAGCCCTCCAGGTCCCGCGTGATCTGGATCGGACGACGGTTCGGGGCCAGAATCTCCAGATAGAGAGGGTAACGCCCGTTCAGGATTGAGGGCGGCTCCTTTTCCTCCCACAGCTCCTGTATCGTCGCCGCGAGAATCGCCCTGCCATCATCCGTGTAGCGGATCTCAGCTGGTTTCTTCCGTTGGGCCAGTCCGTAGGTCTCCGGAATCATCTGTTCAACCGCGATCAATTGTTCCCGCGACAACCAGCTCCGCACCACCGGCATCACCTCAACCATCCGCAGGTCCCGGTTGCGCTTAACCCCCTCGCAGATCGATTCCAGCAACACCGTCCGCGCATCGTCGTCGATTCGGTCGATCTCCAACTCAGGCGCCTCCACCGCCGCGAAATTAACCCGCCGAATGAAGGCTTCAACCTCGTCGTTCCAGTGCTTTAACTGTTTCTCCCCCCGCCGCACCAATCCCCCAAAAAAACGCCCCCGCAGCTCCGCCGACGCCGTCCCGAGGGTCTTCCGCGATACCGCCAGTTCCAGAAAGCGGACTTCCTCCACCGCCTCCAAACTACCGTTCGAATCGTTTTCAAGCAGTGTCTCGATTCGGCTGAGGTGCTCCGGAAATAGCTCCTCCAGCCACTCCGGCTCAACCTTCGTCAATCTCGACAGCAGCACTGTCGGCACCCCCGAGAGTCGTACCGAACGGAGAGTCGCCGCCAATACCCATTCCTCCGGACGGACCACCGTTTCCCCATCCAGCCTCCCGACCATCCCCGCCGCAAGGTCGAAAGAGGCCCCACCCCGCACCCGCCGCTTCGCCACCAGGTCTGGAAACCCTGCCAGCAGACACCGCCCCAAACGCGGAACCTCAGGACCACTCCCATCGAGCGGAACCAAACGCCACCCGAGGACATCCGCCAACTGCCGCCGCGCCCGCAAGGCCTCGTGCATCGCCCCCGCCGCCAGCCCGAGAACCTCGATATCTCCCCGTCCGATTGCCTTGCGCTCCAACTGGTCCAGCCAGTGCCCCTCGAGGAGAAGGTCCGAAATACCCCCGAAAGGGTCCGATTCCGCCCGTTCCTCCATCGTGTGCTTGTCGCGCGTCGGCCGCACAATCGGGCGTTCCTGAAGTAAAACCGCCGCATTGATCGTCGCTGAACGCAGCCCCGGATCTTTTCCCGCTGACAGGACCATCGCCGCAAGGCGGGGATGCAATGGCAAATCCAGCCCCAGCTTCCCCAAACCGGTCAAAGGCCCAAATGGACGCTCAACCATTCGCAGCAGGTGGAGAACCTTCTCCGCCTCCTCCGCCCGCGCCTCCTCGGGCACCTCCGGCCAGGCAAATTGCCGGGGATCCTCCGTCCCAAAGGCCCGCACCCGCAGAAAAATATCCGCCAGATCCAGACGCACAATTTCCGGTCGGGCCGCTTCCTCCATCGTCGCTTCATCCCGTTCCGACCAAAGGCGATCACAAGTTCCCGGACCCAGCCTCCCCGCCCGCCCCCGGCGCTGGTCCGCCGAAGCCCGACTCACCCTTTTCGTATCCAAAAAGTTGATACGACGACCCGGATCGAAATTCTTTTCCCGCACGAGGCCGGAATCAACCACATGCCGCACTCCCGGTATCGTCAGGGAGGCCTCCGCAATATTCGTCGCCACGATCACGCGGGCCCGGTCCACTGCCGCCACCGCCCGATCCTGCTCCGCTGGCGGCAGTTCGCCATAGAGCGGGAGAACCTCCACCCCCGACAAGCCCTTTTCCCGACGACAGGCCTCAATCGTTCGACGGATCTCCCCCGCGCCCGGCATGAAAACCAAAACACTGCCCTCTACCCCCGCGCGAAAGCGTTCCCCAACCACCCGCGCGGCATGGTCCCAGATCGGCTCACCAGACTGCCTCCCCCGGCCCTGCCCACCCGAACGCGCCGCAACCAGCCGGGTCTCGACCGGGTGCAGGCTTCCCGGAATCGAAACGATCGGAGCACCTCCGATCATCTCCGAAACCGTCGCCGCATTCAGGGTTGCCGACATGATACAGATGCCGACCCGAGACGGATTCTCTGCGACGATTTCCCGCAAACGCCCGAGAATCAGATCCGCCTCCAAATGCCGTTCATGAAACTCATCCAAAACCACCGCGCCGACCCCTTTGAGACCGTCACCCCCGACCAATTGCCTCAGAAACACCCCCTCCGTCAAAAAACGGATCCGGGTATCCCGACCGACCCGGCGGTCAAACCGAACCTCATACCCAACCGTCTCCCCGACTGATTCCCCCAGCTCCGATGCCACCCGCTCGGCCAGCATCCGTGCCGCAATCCGCCGAGGCTGCAACACCACGACCCCGAGACCTGACCCCAGCGCGTCTCTCAGAAAACGCGGAACCCGCGTACTTTTCCCCGAACCCGGCGGCGCCTCCACCACCAGCCTCCCGAACTCCCGAAAACGTCCAACGATCTCTTCTCTCGCCGCATCAACCGGCAAACGTATCTCACTTAATTCCACCCCCATACCCAACTCGATAGCCCCGTCCGTTTCGAGCAAAACCCGCCCCGTGCATAACCTCGATATGGCAGCCGCAACAGTCTCTACGCCGATCTTTCGCGGGCGCACCACAAAGAGTTCGGGACCTCCTGTTTCACATCGAGGCTGCTAACAAGGTCCTGAAAACAAGCATCAAGGGCGATGGAAGGGAAAACCTTAAAGTTCGCGACGATCCATTCGTGGTATACCGAGGAAGGCCGGCGATTACCCGCAAAATTGGCGGGCTAACCAAAACGCGAGCAGGATGTTCCCGCCACAGTAGGGGCTCCGCTTGCGCCGACCGCCGGGGGTGGAGCAACCCCCGGTCGCCAACGTCAGGGACGACAGGCTCAGACATTCTGACCTATCGTCGAAAATACAGCGATTGCAATGGAATGCCGTCGAAGTGCGATGGACCTGATTCCGGGATTGAAGAAGACGACCGCAAATTCGTTGGCCTGCACTTTCATCGCGCCCGGGATCAGGCTTGCGAATGAATGGGCCCAATCCAATTCCACCCGGATCAGGATGTTTGAGCCTGATCTCAACTCGGCGTTCCGGTACTCAAAATCAGCCTGCGTCCTCGATACTCGCAGGCACCGCCCGTCCGAAGGAAAGCGTGATCCATCGGCGCAGGGCGGATTGATCCATCGCTCGCAGACCCTCCCCGTCGTGAACCCCTCCCTACTGGCAAGCTTCGCAAGTTCCGCCGTTCATCATAGCGTCAATCGAACAGGCCTGCTTCTCCTCTTCGGTATAGAGCCTGGCTCCGTTCCCCGAGGCCACGCCGCGGACTTCCTTTTTCACACTGACGGTGGCCTTTTCAATGTTGGACGCCCCCAGCGAGCGCAGATAATAGGTCGTCTTTAACCCTACCTTCCATGCCTTTCGGTACATGTGACTGAGAGTCTTCAGGTTCGGCTCGGCAATAAAGAGGTTCAGGGACTGCGCTTGGTCGATCCATTTCTGGCGACGCGCCGCCGCGTCCATCAGGCTATCGAACGGTATCGCAAAGGCGGTCCGATACTTTTCCTTCAGGTCGGCGGGAATCCCCTCAACATTCTCGAGTTCCCCGTCGAAATATTTCAGTTGGTCGCGAAGTTCCTTTGACCAGAGACCGAGTTTCTTCAGATCGCGGACGAGGAATGCGTTCAACATGATGAAATCACCCGAGAGGTTGCTCCGCACAAACATGTTCTTGTAGGCGGGTTCAATACAGGGTGACGAGCCCATGATGTTCGAGATCGTCGCGGTCGGGGCGATCGCGAGGACGTTCGAATTCCGCATTCCCTGCCGGGCCACCTTTTCCCGGAGCGGTGCCCAATCAAGCTTTCCGCCGCGCTCAACTTCGATATCGACACCCCGTTCCGCCTCCAACAGCTCCAGCGTGTCTTGTGGGAAAAGCCCTCGGTCCCACTTCGAACCTTTGTAAGAACTGTAGGTTCCGAGTTCGGCTGCAAGATCCGAAGATGCCTCGTAGGCATAGTAGGCGATAGCCTCCATAAATTCGTCGTTGAACGCGATAGCCTCGGCCGAATCGAAGCGCGCACCCCGCTGGTAGAGGGCGTTTTGCAGACCCATGACGCCGAGGCCGACCGGACGGTGACGCTGGTTCGCCCGGCGGGCGGCATCAGTCGGGTAAAAGTTGATATCGATCACGTTATCGAGAGCCCGCACCGCCACCCGAATCGTCGCACGGAGTTTCTCGTGGTCAAGATTGCCGCTCGCATCGAGGTGTGAATCCAACACAACCGACCCAAGGTTGCAGACCGCAGTTTCGTCCTCGCTGGTGTTTAGGGTAATCTCGGTGCAAAGGTTGCTCGAGTGGATCACCCCGACGTGATCCTGCGGGCTACGAATGTTGCAGGGATCCTTGAAGGTGATCCAGGGGTGGCCGGTTTCGAAGAGCATCTTCAGCATCTGTTTCCAGAGGTCGATCGCCGGGATTTTCTTCCCAAAAATCTCCCCGCGTTCAGCCTTCGCCTCGTAGGCAACATAACGCTCCTCGAAGGCCTTGCCGTAAAGGTCGTGCAGGTCGGGTGCATCGCTCGAACGAAAGAGAGTCCAGTCTTCACGGGATTCCATCCGCTTCATGAAGAGGTCTGGAATCCAGTTCGCCGTATTCATATCGTGACACCGGCGACGGTCATCCCCCGTGTTTTTTCGCAGCTCGAGAAAATCGAGTATGTCGTTATGCCACGTTTCGAGGTAGGCACAACCCGAACCCCGCCGCTTGCCGCCTTGGTTCACCGCCACAAGCTGGTCGTTGTGGAGCTTGAGAAAAGGAATGATTCCCTGGCTTTCACCATTGGTGCCCTGGATATAGCTGCCAGTTCCGCGAACCGCGGTCCAACTTCCGCCGAGACCACCGGCCCACTTCGACAGGAAGGCGTTTTCGGCGATTCCTCGATACATGATCGATTCAATGCTGTCATCGACTTTGTAGAGGTAGCAGGAGGACAATTGCGAATGCTTCGTCCCCGCGTTGAAGAGGGTCGGGGTCGATGAGCAAAAGCGACGGCTCTTGTAGAGACCGTACAACTCGATAGCATGGGATTCGCGGTCATTTTCCTCTTTCAGGAAAAGCCCCATCGCCACCCGCATCCAGAAAAACTGGGGAACCTCTAAACGGCGGTTTGGCTTCACCTGTTTGTCGATGATCAGGTAACGGTCATAGAGGGTTTGAATCCCGAGGTAATCAAAATCGAGGTCCGCCGACGGGTCGAGAGCCTCCGCGATCGCGTCCGTATCATAGTTCAACAGCTCCGGATTGAGGCGGTCCAGCTCCACCCCGCGCTTCAAATAACGGCGGAAGGCTTTTCGGTGCGATTCGCGCAACCCCTCGATCCCATCCCGCACGATGTCCCAGCCGAGAACCTCCTCGTAGATGTAGGTCAGGAGAATCCGGCCCGCAAAACGCGTGTAGTCGGCGTCATTTTCGATCATCGCCTTCGCATTCAGGATGATCGTCTTGCGGAGATCCTCGTCCGTCATTTCGGGGTAGACCGAACGGCGGAGAGCCCGCTCCATCTCTTCGGCACTGTCGTCAAGATCGAGGCCGATCCGCGCAAATTCGATCCGCTTTCGCAGATCGATTCCATCCCAAAAATAGGTTTCTCCCGATCGGCGGCGGACCACGACCATTGATTCCTGGGTCGCCTCGGGTTCGTCACCAGGCTCCTCCTCCAGACGCTGGCGGGCACGGTTGGCCCGATAAAGGATGTAGGCCTCGGCCACTTTGTAGTGCCCCTGGCGCATCAATTCCTCCTGAACGATGTCCTGAAGGTCTTCGATGTGAACAAACGAATTGTCCATTCCAAGAATCCGTTCGACCGCTCCGTAGGCAACTGCCACTGCCGGGTCCGAATCAAGGCCGAGAGAAAGGAACGCCTTTCGGACCGCGATTTCGATCTTGCTCGTGTTCCACGGAACGACCTGTCCGTTACGCCGAATCAGTCGGATCGATGAGGTGTCGGGTGCCCCCGGGGTGGCACTCCCAACGTCTCCGTCGACGTCACCGCCCCGTCCAAAGATCAAGCTTTTCGCGACGTCAAAGGCCTCATTCTCGATCAGGGCCTTTTCGATCAGAAGATCGAGATCGCGTTCGCTCAGGAAAAGCTCCCGCCCCTCCTCCAGTTGCCGCTTCAGTTTTGCTGCGACCGATCCGGTAACCGAGGCCACGAAGGCTTGATTCGTTTCCGTGAAGATCACCGATTCTTCACGGGACAACAACAGATCCGTCAGGGCTCCACCAATTCGGTCGGCGATTTCGGCAATGTCGAGGTCGCGGACGGTGCCGCCGTCGCCCACCTTGACCTCAGGTTGACGGTCGCGTTCGCCGTTCAAGGCATTGGCCCATTCGAAACGCGGCTTTTCGTCGCGGGGGGTGTTTGCAAAGCGCTTCAGCGCGATGTCTTGGTCGAGATCGATTTTTGAAATCATGGGAGCGGTTTCTGGTTTGTGGTTGGCTGGTTCGGGGGGATCGGGATACTAAAGCTCGTCGTCGTCGACCGACGCGAGGGAGGAGGACTTTTGGTATTCGGTTACACGGCCTTCGAAGAAATTTTGCTCCTTGCCGATGTCCATCAGCTCAGCGAGCCAGGGCAGCGGGTTCGAGATACCGGGGTTCAAAGGACGCAGACCAACCCCTTCAAGACGACGGTCGGCAATGTAATCGATATACTGGAGGAACTCCTCCGCACTTAGCCCGAGAGCGTTGACGGGCAGACAGTCGCGGATAAAAGCTTTCTCCAGATCGACTGCCTCGACCATCAGTTCGGTCAGTTCATTTTTAAATGCCTCCGTCCACATCGACGGGTTCTCATCGACGAGATCCATCAAAAGATTGCGGAACAGTTCGATGTGATTCGACTCGTCCCGCAAAGTGTACCGGAACATTTGGCCAATCCCGGGGAACTTGTTCTGCCGGTAGAGACTGAGAACCATTCCGAACAGCCCGTAAAACTGGGTGCCCTCCATGCACTGCCCGAAAACGAAGAGATTCTTCGCGAAAAGCTGCTGGTTTTCGACTTGGGTCAGGTCAAGATTCCGGCGGAGTCCATTCGAGGTACGTGTCACGAACTCGTTCTTGCGTCGAATCGTTTCGATCTGCTCAAACATTGCCTCGCACTCGTGCGGATTTACCCCTAGCGAGCTGATCATGTAAAGCAGGCTATCCGCGTGGATGTTCTCTTCATGCGCGTGCCGACCCAAAACCAGCTTTAGCTCCGGCGCAGTCACCATCTCGCGGACGACATGGATAATGTTGTCGCCGACAATCCCCTCCGCCGCCGAGAAATATCCCAGGCCCATCATAATGATCCAGCGGTCCACGTCGGTCAGCTCATCGGCCGAACGCCATTGTTCGACATCCTTTTGCATTGGGATATCTTCCGGCTCCCAATGGTTCGCCTTCATCGTACGGTAGAGTTCATAGGCCCACCCGTATTTGAGCGGGAGGAGGTTGAAGGTCATCGTTTCGCGGCCGTTGATGATCCGCTTTGCGGCAAAGGCTTCCTCGGCCTTTTCTTTGTCGAGAACGAAGGTGCGGTTGCCGATTGTGTAGGTGGTTGTCGCCATGGTGAGTGTGTGAGTTGTTTTTCAGGTTGAAGGTTTCAGTTGTCGAACTGGACGGGGGCCTTCGAGACACGATCATTTTCCCGACAGCGAGCATCGCTGCCTTTAGGGTGTTTTTCTCCTATTCCTCCCATCTTTCGAGAAGAAGAAAACAACGGAAAGATCAGAACTGTCAAGCCAGATACTAGATATTGGGCTGAAAAAAATTCAAACCACTAGATTTAGTGTCCGTGAATACTTTGCGAGCAAACTGGGAACAACTGGCGAATAAGCTCTGATCCATCTGTTAATCATCCATTTAGCAGAATGCCGGAACTCCCGACCTGCCTCACCCCAACGGTTTCTCAGGCGAAGAAGGGGTTGTGCTGCAGCTCTTCGCCCACTGTCGTGATGGGCCCGTGACCCGGCAGAATCACCGTCTCAGTCGGCCCCGAAAGCACATGCTTGCGGACACTCTCCAGAGATGCCGCAAAATCTTCGATTCGACCCGTCTTGATAGCACCGATCGAACCTGCAAACAGCGCATCACCCGCCACAATCAGAGGAACGCCGAGTCCATCGATCCGAAAGACAAGCATATCATCTTTGTGTGCGGTCCCCGCGAGAACATCCAACACCAGCCCCCCGAAGACCTCCTGATCCCCCGGACAGATCCTCCGGTCAGTTTCCACCGGACAATTGGGATGGGCAACCACCTCGACCCCCGGCAACCGTTCCCGCAACCACTGGATCTGGGCAATGTGATCGCGATGTCCGTGCGTCAAATAGATCCGCTTAATTCGAAGGTCCTGCCGCACGAGGAGACCGTGTAAAGCGTCCACCGATGTGCCGGTGTCAAAAAGACAGCTTCGCCCCGTTGTTGGGCAGGTCAGCAGAAAATGATTAACGTGAAAGTCGGAAAAAGGAGTCACGAATTGCTCCACTCCTCGAATCATCCGCCGTTTTGGTAACCAGCTCGCCTTGCAAGACTCCTTCAAGGCCTCGGGATTCAGACGCAAAACATCGGAAAGCCGTTCGATAACCGCCGCCTGGGAATCCGGGTCGATCCCTGAACGCAACTCCCGCAACTCCTGAAACGGGATTCCGATCGCGTCCGCCAGTTCACGGGTCGATACCATCCAACCGATCTGAGCTTTCTGGAGCACATCCTCACAGGGATCAATCAGCTCTTCCAGCCAATCTGCGTTCATCATTCTCCTCCCCCGGCTTGCCTCACCGGTAAACCCGGTTCCGAAGAATGACTTCTCCGGAACTGGTAACGGTTTACGTCCTGCAGGGAAAGGTCGGGAGCATCCGAACCGGAAGCGGCATCATAATCGGGCGCCCACCAATCCACAAAATCTGAAAAGGTCGCGTTCCAACGTCCCGACATCGGCAAACTAACCACGTCAGCCGCCCCAATCTCAACCGATCCCGCAGGGTTTTTCAAAAACAAGGGTGTCCCGAACCGGTCCTCAACCGAAAAACGCCCGTCCTTTTCGTGCAGATTTAAACGGCTCGTATACCTCGAGGAATTCACCAGCGGGTTAAAGGTCTGATTTGCGCTGTCCTGCAGACGCGACAAGGTTTCGAGGGCTTTCCGGTCGCTCCCCCCCCGAAAAGGCGATTGGTCTGGCGACTGGACGTCAAATCGCCCCTCAAACATCGGCAGAGGGGCTCGATCTGCTTCGCTGCCCCACCGTCTTTCAACCCCAATATTCCGCACCCTTCCGTCCAGTGGACAAAACATACCAGACCCCAGAAGCAGGGTTATCAAAACGAAAATCTCTCGACTCAGCATCAAAACCCCAAAACCATCCAGAAATTCATCCCGAAACTCAAGCCTGCACCTCTCTCTCATGCAAACCTATCACGAACTGGTTCAGAAAATCATCGACGAGGGCGACTTTCGCGAGGACCGCACCGGTGTCGGCACCTGGTCGATCTTCGGCGCCCAGCTGCGCTTTCCCCTCGCCGATGGATTCCCTCTCATCACGACCAAAAAAGTCCATCTTCGCTCAATCATCCACGAACTCCTCTGGTTCATCCGCGGTGACACCAACGTTCGCTACCTCCGCGAAAACAAGGTCACGATCTGGGACGAATGGGCCGATCCTGAGGGGAATCTCGGTCGCGTTTACGGTGCCCAGTGGCGTTCCTGGCGGCGACCTGACGGCTCCACCGTCGACCAACTCGCCAACGTCATCCGGTCACTGCGGGAGAACCCCGCCTCCCGTCGTCATATCGTCTGCGCCTGGAATCCCGGCGAAATCGAGGAAATGGCCCTACCCCCCTGCCATGCTCTCTTTCAGTTCCACATCGCCGGGGATCGCCTCAATCTTCAGTTGTATCAGCGCAGCGCGGACATATTTCTTGGCGTTCCTTTCAATATCGCCAGCTACGCCCTCCTCCTCCTGATGACTGCACAGGTCACCGGGTATCAGCCCGGCACTTACGTTCACACCTTCGGGGACGTCCACCTTTACCGCAACCACCTCGAACAGGCCCGCGAACAACTCTCCCGCCAACCCCGCCCACTCCCCCGGATGCGTCTCAATCCGGAACGTCGCGAGATCGATGAATTTGTCTACGACGACTTTAAACTTCTCGATTATGATCCCCACCCCGCAATCTCGGCCCCCGTCGCGGTATGAATCCCCACCCCCAACCCAACCTCGCTGCCGTCGTCGCAATGTCCACCAATCGGGTGATCGGGCGCGATGGAACCCTCCCCTGGCACCTCCCCGAAGATCTCCGTTGGTTCAAACGCCTCACTACCGGTGGGACGGTTCTCATGGGACGGAAAACGTTCGAGTCCATCGGCCGCCCCCTTCCCAAACGTCGCAACCTCGTCCTGACAAGGAGTCCCGGGTTTCACGCCGAAGGAGTCGAGATATACAACTCGGTTGACTCCCTCCTCGAACACATTGACGCCCGCGAGGACACTTTCGTGATCGGAGGTGCCGAGGTCTACCGCGCCCTCCTGCCCTCGTGCTCAAAGGTGTTTCTCAGCCTCGTCGAAGGCGAGATCGAGGGCGACACGTACCTCGACCCCTTCGAAGCCGACTTTCCCGCCTGTGAGGAACTCTTTCGTTACCCCGCCTTCGCGATCTTTGTCTATTCGCGAGCCAACGGTTGATCGACGGAACCTTCCCTCAGTGCTGTTTTTTGTTTCAAGATAGCATCCAACCCCGAAACGAGCTCCGGATGCTCCGCCGCGATATTCCTGGTTTCCCGTTCAGGAGATTGGTGGTCGTAGAGCTCATAATAGCCGTTCTTGTGTGCAATCAAACGATAGCGTGGCGTCCGCACGGTTTCGGCATTGCGGAAATACGAAACCGCTTCATAGCCCGGGGTTAGTGGATCTGCCAACTGCGGCAAAAGCGACGGGCCATGCAAGGAAGCGGGAGTCGGCAGACCCGCCAGGTCGCACAGGGTTGGATAAATACTTAAGGTTTCGACCACCGCAGCACTCGAATGGCCGGGCTCATTCAAATCGGGAGCTTTGATGATGAGCGGAGCATGCAGGGACTCTTCAAACAGCGAGTGCTTGCCCCAGATTGCATGTTCACCGAGATGCCAGCCATGGTCCCCCCACAACACGACGATGGTGTCGTCCTCCAAGCCCTCGGTCTCCAGCATCGCAAGAACCTGTCCGATTTGTTCATCCACGTAAGTGACACAAGCCGCATAATGCTTACGCATCTCCTCGGCGTGAACCGCGTCTTCGCGCGGATCCTTGCCCCAGTGGTTGTATTGAAAGCACTCATTGGATTTGTGCCAGGTTGTTTGGCCTTCAGGCTTATCGGGATGAGGGATCGGAGGTAGTGCGCCGTCCGCATAGGGTAAACGATACTTCGCAGGTGCCCCCAAAGGCAGGTGTGGTCTGATGAAGCCGACAGCGAGAAAGAAGGGCTTTCCCTCCTTTCCAAGTTCAGCCAGTTCCTTCAAAGCGGCTTCCTTGATCAGGCCATCCGGGTAGATCGTGTCTTCCCCTTCGGTCGATTGGAAAACATCCATATCGCCAGCGTTTTCACGAATTTCTCCCTTCGCCAAACCATGCATGACGCCTCGTGGGTGCTGCCAGGGCCCCGTCGGCACGTAGCTGCGATCCCAGGAATTCGGCACCTCCTCGTGGTCCGGATCCGCCCAATTTCTGCCACCAAGACCGCCGGGGTAATGGCTCACCTTGCCAATCGCAACCGTCGTGTAGCCATGTTCACGAAACCACTCCGGCAAAGAAGGCGAGAAGTCGACCCCTTTCCGTATCGCATCCGCACGGGCCGCGAGAGCACCGTTGTCGGAAGGTCCGTATTGGCCCGTCAGGAGAGTGTAGCGTGAAGCACCACAAGTTGGAACCTGCACATAATGGTGGGTAAACATGCGACCTTCTTCAGCAAGGCGGTCTATGTTCGGGGACTGAATGTAATCAGCACCATAGCAGCCAAGTTCGGGCCTGAGGTCATCAACGCAGATCAAAAGCACGTTTGGGGGATCTGCCTGCAAGAGGGAGGGAAGGACCAGGCAGAGCGGTAAGGACCAGATACAACTGATTCGATGAAGGATGGTTTTGCGGAGTCTAGACATATTCCAAGCCGGTGATGTATGAGTTGTTTCGATAAACCCTACCGGATCAAGTTGGTAATTTCTGTAGGTTTGGAAATCACCACGCTGCCAGAGAACGATGCGTTTGTTCCGGTTACGAATGACGGCGGGACGGATGTTGCGGACGGGGGAGTCCTGCATCTTGGCCGTGGCCCTCTCAAATCGAGAAGGAAAGGGCCAGGCAGTAACAGTTCTGAAACACTCGATTCTTCGATCTTGCCTGAAACACACCCGTCAACGTTTCTCACTTCATGCAGGTTTCGAGTTCAGGATTGGAGCGGGCAGGGGATGATTTGTTTCCCGCCAAGGCTGAGATCGAGCCCCGGTTCCCGAGTCTGGGAGAACTCGAGACGGCGAAGGGAGAAAGTGCGCGGTTCTTGCTCGGTAGTTTGCTCCGAAAGGTCCTCAAAGAAGGGCTAATTACCCCGGAGGAAGCCTATATGAAGGCGA
>CAZFLQ010000037.1:0-11482 GCA_964519935.1 uncultured Puniceicoccaceae bacterium
GTCGATGAAGACGGTTTTGATCGGTGCCGGTGAGGTCGGGGCGCACATGAGTGAGCTACTCAGTCAAGTGGGGCATGAGGTGACCTTGATTGAAATGTCGGCGGAGGCGGGGACGCGGGCGGATGAGGAGCAGGATGTCAAAGTGCTGATCGGGAACGGGAGTTCGGCCGCGATGCTGAAGCGGGCGGGGATCGAGGTTGCTGACAATGTGCTTTCCCTGACGAGTGATGACCGCACGAATCTGGTGGTTTGTGCGGTCTCGAAGGCGATGAATTCGAAGATTTTTACGGTCGCACGGGTGCATGACCAGACCTACCTGGAGAAGGGAATCGTCAATTATCAGAAGCTTTTTCAGGCCGATTATTTACTGAACCCGGAGGCCCTTGCGGCGGTAGAGCTTGCCAAGGTGATTCGCAATCCAAGCCGGGTGGCGGTGGAGAACTTTGCCCGGGGGGAGATTGAGGTGCAGCAGGTGGTTGTCTCTGATCGGTCTCGACATGTTGGCCGGTCCTTGAAGCAGATTCGGTTGAAGAGTAAAGTCGGGATTGTTAGTCGGGGAGGGATTGTGGCGATTCCGTCGGGGGATACGGTACTGGAGAAAGGGGATGTCCTGACGCTCTACGGGCGTCCGGAGGTTTTGATGGAAGATCGGCAGAACCTCGATCCGGGGAGCCGGATGGCATTATGCCGGGTCGTGATTTTCGGGGGTTCGGAAATTGCGATCAGTCTGGTGCGTATGCTGAACAACCCGAGGTTTAAAGTGCGGATCATTGAGCATGATGCTGTCCTCTGTCGTGATTTGGCGGAGCGTTTTCCCGAGATCACGGTAATTCACGGGGATGCAACCCATCGGCGATTGATGGAGGAGGAGCAGGTGGGTTCGGCGGATCATTTCGTAGCCGCGACAAAGGTAGACGAGGTGAACATTATGACGGCACTGCAGGCGGCGCGGCTCGGAGCGAGGGCGGTTCACCTCGTTGCGAATAAGACGGATTACGAATCGCTTCTCGATGGAATGCGGGAGACGATGGGTCTCGCGAGTGTGGTCTCTCCCCGGAGGGCAACCGCGACGGAGATCATCAAATACCTGACGCGTGAACCGATGATTGAGCTGTGCGAGCTGAAGGGCGAGGATGCCGGGATGGCACTATTGGAGGTACTGGTTCGGGAGGGGAGCCGGGCGGACGGGAGGCGTTTGGAGAGCTTGCAGGAGGATCGGCCAGCCGGTTGTGTCTTTGTGGCGGTGGTTCGGGATTTCGGGGCCTTTGTGCCGGGTGGGAACGATGAAATCCGGGCGGGTGACCGGGTGGTCGCACTGCTCCGGAAAGAGGACGAAAAACGCCTTGTAAAATTGCTGACGTGAACTACTCGATTGTGACGCGGTTGCTTTCGCTGGTGATGGTAGCGATGGCGGGGGCCTTTGCGGTGAGCGCCGGGGTGGGGTATTCCTATACATCGGGCAGCCCGATGGAGGCACAGGCTGTTTTGGGATTGTTGGTCAGTGCGGGGGTGGCGTTGGGGTTGGCGGTTCCGCTTTATTTTGGAGTGCGGCCGGTGGACAACCGGATCTTTCAAAAGGAGGCACTCGCCTTGATTGGATTGTCGTGGTTGAGTGCAAGTGCGGTCGGGGCGTTGCCGTATCTGCTGGTGGGGGAGGGGGTTGGTTTAGCGGACGCGTTTTTTGAAAGTGCCTCCGGCCTGACGACGACGGGGGCTTCGATCTTCAGCGACCTTGAAGAAATGCCGCACAGCCTGATGTTTTGGCGCTGTCTGAGCCAGTGGATCGGCGGCCTCGGGGTGGTGGTCTTTTTTGTAGCGATCCTTTCGTTCCTTGGGGCCGGGGGGAAGATCCTTTTCTCGCGGGAAAGCAGTGGGCAGACGGCGGATATTTTTGACGGGAGGATGCAGACCGGTGCGAACCGGATCATGCTCCTGTACCTAATCCTGTCGGTGGGCTCGGCGGGTGTTTACAAATTGCTCGGGATGAATGCCTATGAGGCGTTTTGCCACATGTTTACGACCGTCTCAACGGGAGGATTCAGTACCCGTTCGGCCAGCCTGGCGGGATTTGAGAGTCCGGTGATCGAGTGGGCGGCGATCGGCTTTATGTTGATCTGCGGGGTCAGTTTTATCCTGATGGTGCGGGTCGCGCGGGGGGATCTGCGGGCCTTGCGACGCAGTTCGGAGACGGTGGCCTATTTCGGGATAGTATCGGCGGCGTCAATTGTAATAGTTATTCTATTACATATAAGGATGGATGGGTCGGTTGATGCGGGGACGGGTAAGCTCATCCGGGACAGCGTCTTTCAGGTCGTCTCGATTCTGACAACGACGGGATTTGCGACGGCGGATTTCAATGAGTGGCCTTATCTGGCGCATATCCTCTTGATCGGGCTGATGTTTGTCGGGGGATGTTCGGGGTCGACGGCGGGGGGGATGAAGGTGACCCGTTTCGTTGCGGGGACAAAGATCCTCCTGAACCATGTAGAAAAGTCATTCCGGTCGCACGTCATTCGGCCGGTTCGCGTAAACGGGCGGGTTCTTTCCGATCCCGAACGGGAGGACGTGATCACCTTTTTGCTGATTGGGGTCGTCGCGACGGCGGGGGGCTTGGTGTTGGTCGGACTGTTCGAGCCGGAGAAGGATCTGGTGACAGTATTTACGGCGGTGGTGGCCTCCCTTTTCAACATTGGCCCTGGCCTCGGGGGTGTCGGACCGACGGAGAATTTTGCCGGGTTTGCGGATGCCTCGAAATTCGTTCTGGCGGTCCTGATGATCATGGGTCGGCTGGAATTTTTTGCGATTCTCGCGCTGTTCCTACCCTCGTTGTGGCGGAGTTTTCGGTGAGGGGGCAATCGGCCTGGGAGCACGAATCGGTGATCGCCGAGGGTTCGGGGTTGAAGCACTGTGGCTATGAGGTGGGGGGCTCGGAAGGGGATCGGAGGAAGGTTTGGATTTGGTCACGGGGGAGCCAGCCAGTGGCCTCTGATTCGGTTTTGATTTTCAGGTAGTTGTTGTGGTGGTCGAGGACGGTGGCGTGTTCTCCGGGGCGGATGAGGCCGGTCTGGGGGGCGGCCGAGGCAGGGGCGGCGCGGAGTTCGGTCGGGGTGGGGGTGATGCCGAAGGCGGTGGTTTGAAGGCGGTGGTTTTCGGTCAGGGCGATGGTTCCGGTGGCGGTGCCGAGGAGGCCGAGGGTGAGGAGGATACGGGCGCGGAGGGTGTGGGGGCGGCGGGCGGCAGCGGGGATGAGGGCGGCAGCGAGGGCGAGGTTGAGGCTGATCGCGAGGGTCCAGGCCGAGGTGTTGGGAGGGATGGTTTGAGTGAGCCGTTCGCGCCAGTTGGGTTTGTAGGGGGAAAGGCCGGCCTGTTCGCGGAGGGTGTCGCGTTTGAAGCGATAGGTATCGTTGCCGGGGTCGAGGGCGATAGCCTGTTCGAGGTTCCAGATGGCCTCGCCAAGTTGTTCGTTTTGAAGCTGGGCGAGGGCGAGGTTGTGACGGGCGGCGGCGGTCTCTTCGATTTCAAGGGCTCTTTCAAACGCCTCAATGGCAGTGGTGTATTCGCCGTTCTCATACGCGCGGAGACCGGTTTCGAAGTCGGCCTGGAGGGCGGTCGTGAGGATGCCTGTTGCGAGGAGGAAGATGGTCGGGAGGTTCATCGGGAGTTGAGGATTTGATTCAGTCGGTCGGGCATTTCAGATTGAAGAAGGGCGCGGTTACTGCCGAAGCGTTGGACGTCGGCGGAGGTGAGGAGTTCGCGGAGGGTTTCGAGTTGGTCGGGGGTAGCACCGTTCGCGGCCCAGGCGGCGACGAGGGTTTCGGTGCCGGCGGTGAGGAGGTTTTGCCCGGTTTTTGCGGTCAGGAAGTGACGAATGGCAGATTGGGCTTCTCGATAGAAGGTTTCGGGGTCATTGGCGCGGGCGGCGGATTGGGCGGCGATAGCGGAGGTCCGGGCGGCGCTTTTCGAGCGGGCGCGGAGGGTGTAGAGGGGGTCACGGGCGCGGTTGTCGCGTCGGCGGAGGAGGTAGGCGGAGGCGAGGATGCCGCCGGTTGCGAGGAGATTTACGGTGATGAAAACGGGGTCGTGAAGGGCGGTGAGTTGGGTTTGGCGGGGGGGGCGGAGTTGGTAGTCGAGGGTGCGGAGGGTTTCGTCGGTTGTGGGGGTGCGGACTGGGTCCAGTTTGTTGGATTTGGTTTCGGCGGAGGGTGTCGAAGGTTGAGGCGGGAGGATCGATACGTTGCGTCCGGGGGAGACATCGAGAGGGATGGCGGGGGCGTCAAGGGTGCGATAAGTTTTAGATTCGGGGTCGAAGTAGCTGAATTCGAGAGCGGGGATTTCGAGGGAGCCAGTGGTTTGGGGGATGAGGGCGTAGTCGAAGCGTTTACGGCCGGTGAGTCCGAGGGCGTCGAGGGGTTCGAATTCGATTTCGGGGTCGTAGATCCGCCAGTTGGGCGATTCGGGAAAAACCGGTGGGTTGATCCGTCCGAAGTTTCCAGTGCCAGTCAATTCGACCGTTAGCATGATGGGTTCACCAACGCGGCATTGTTCGGCGTCGGCGCCGACCTGAATCGTAAATTCTCCAATCCCGCCGGTGAAACTGTCGGGTCGATCAGCGTCAGGGAGGGGTAGGATAGTCAGGTTGCGGGGCTCCATCGCAACCGTTAGCTGTTTGATTTGCCCAAAAATATCGTCGAAGAGACTACCGCCGAAGGGGCTGCCCCCAAAGGGGTCGCCACGGCGTTGGCGGGATTCGGGGAGGCGGGCGCTGAGTTCGAATTCGAACTCGATAGATTGGTTGCCGGTACGGATAGGGGTAAGGGTCATCGGCCAGGAGAGGACCCGGTAGGGATGACCGTTGCGGTATTCGATTGATTCGTTGGTTTGATCGGGCAATTCGCTGATCGTGAATCCGTCGGCGCGACGTTCGAAATTGTGGAGGCCGCGGAGGCTGATCCGGTTGCTGAGGTAGAGTTTAAGGGAGAAGGAAAGGGATTGGCCGACGTAGAGGGTTTCGGGGAGGTCGGCATCGATCTGGACGAGTTCGTCGAAGGTAGGACCAGCGGCGGCAGAGCGGGGAAGGACCTCGATGGAGACGGCGGGGACGGTCCGCTTTCCCCCTTTGTATTCGATTTCATAGGACGGGATGGTGAAGGTGCCCTCGCCGGTCGGGACAACATCGAAAACAACGCTTTGAGTCACGGAGTATTCGACGATGCCGTTGATCATCCGGGTTTGTTGGCGGGTGGAGGTGCGGCCGTTATCGAGGCGGAGTCGGTCGGGAGCGGGAATCGGGATGCGGTTGAGGGATTCGGGACGGGTGTTTCGGCGGTCGGAAGTTTCGCGGATCTCGATGACGTATTGAGAGCGGTCGCCAAAGGGGATGCGGGGCGGGTCGAAACGGGCCTCGACGGTGATAGCGGCACCGAGCGTGAGGGGGCCGAGGAAGGTCAGGAGGAGGAAGGTGCAGAGCGTGCGCATGGTGTGTTACCAGTCTTGAACGGGTTGATTTTTGCCGGGATCGGGCTGGGTGAAAGGGAGAATGTTCTCTTCGCGGCGGAGAGAATCGAGGAGGGCGCGGGCATCCTGGAGGGTCATGCTTTCCAGTCGTCGGACGGTCTGATTTTCAGTGGTACCGTCGCCGTCGGTGTCATTTGCGCTGTCGGTTTCGGGCGATTCGACGACATCCGGAACCGATTGAGACGGATCGGAGGGGTTGGACGGATTGGATGGTTCGGACGATTCGGAGGGGTTGGACGGATCGGAGGGTTCGGTTGGATCGGAGGGTTCGGTTGGATCGGCGGGGTTGGTGGGATTAGAGGGTTCGGTTGAGTCTGAGGGGTCTGAGGAGTCGGAGGGGTTGGAAGGATCGGAGGGGTTGGAAGGATCGGAGGGGTCAGAAGGATCGGATGGGTCAGAGGATTCGGAGGAGTCGGAAGGATCAGAGGAGTCGGATGGGTCCTCCATCATCTTTTCGATGGCCTCGCGGACGGCGCGCATTTTGCGGAGATCTTCAGCGGCGGTTTGATCGAGGGGATCGATTTCGAGGACGGAGGCAAAGGAGTTCTCGGCTTTGCGGGCTTCGTCGAGGGCGTTTCGAAGATCCCGGTTGTTCCAGGCCTGGCGGGTGAGTTGGTGGCGGGCGTGGCCGATGTTGTAGAGGGCGTCGCGTTGTTGTTGGAGGTCGGCGGATTCGCGAATGGCGTTCTCGTAGTGGTGAACGGCGGTCGCGTATTCCCCACCAAGGACAGCATCGTAGCCGAGCTGATTCGGATCTGCGGGGGTGGGTTTTATCTCCTCGGCAAGGGTGGATTCTCCCGGAAGGAGGAGGGCGAGGGAAACGATGAGGAGGGTCAGGGGGTCGACGCGGATGCGGTTATTATGTAATAGAAAATTGGATACAAGAAGGAAGATTGCAAGGCCGATCGCCCACTGGAAGCGTTCGATGGGGACCTCACGGCTTTCCGATTCGCGTTCCTCGCGGGGGAGGGTGGCGATGACGGAATCATAAAATGCCTCGAGGGTTCCCTCGCCGAGACGGTGGTAGCGACCGTTGGTGATTTCGGCGATTCGAATGAGGGCGTTCTCGTCGAGTTGGCTGCGGACGGGTTGGTCGTTGGTGTCGCGGACGAAGGTCTCGTTGCCATCGGGGCGGCGGATGCGGAGGTAGGTTCCGGCGGGGGTTCCGACGCCGATCGTGAAGACGCGGATGCCGGAGGCGGCGGCCTCGCGGGCGGCTTCGATCGCCTCGCCGCCGAGATCTTCTCCGTCGGTCAGGAGGATGACTACCTTGACGTTGGATTGGTTGGGGAAGGCGTTGGCGGCCTCGCGGAGGGCGCGGCCGATATCGCTACCACCGCGTGTAACGATGTCGGGACCAGCGGCCTTGAGGCTTTCGCGGAAAGCGTTGTAATCGAGGGTGGGCGGGGTCTGGAGAAAGGCACCACCGGCGAAGGCGACGAGGCCGACGCGGTCGCTGTCAAGCCGTTCGATGAGGTCGGTAATGGCGAGCTTGGCGCGGTCGAGGCGGGTTGGCCGGATGTCGGTCGCGAGCATGCTGCGGGAGCTGTCGAGGGCGAAGACGATATCGAGTCCGCGGGCTTTGCGTTCGATCCAGGTGACGCCGTATTGGGGACGAGCGAGGGCGATGCCGATGGAACCGACGGCGAGGATGAGGCAGAGGGTTTTGAAAGATCGCCGGAAGGGGGAGGGCGGTGGGGTGATTTGCGGGAGAAGTCGCGAGTCGGCGAAGGTGCGCAGGAGCATCTGCCTTTGACGCCAACTGTAGGCGAGAAGGGCGGCGGTCGCGAGGGTCAGAAACGCCGTGGCAGGAAGCCAGATTGGATATTCGAAGGTCATGGAATTCTCCGATAAACAGTGCTCCCGAGAAGGATTTCGGTTCCGAGAAAAATCAGCCCGGCGATGGCGGGCCAGGCAAAGTATTCGTTCAGGGTAGCGTAGCTCTTGAGTTCGATGGTGGTCTTTTCAAGGGCATCGATCTCGGCATAGATTTTTTCGAGATCGCCGTCCTGCGTCGCACTGAAAAAACGTCCGCCGGTCATGGCGGCGATTTCGCGGAGATCGGTTTCGTCAAAATTGGAGATATCGCTGCGTCCGCGATAGATGGGGCGACCTTCAGCGTTGCGGAGGACGCGACCGTCGCTGGTGGTTTCGGGGACGGGGACGCGGCCTTTTTTGCCGGTGGCGATGGTGTAGGCCTTGACGCCGTAGGTTTTGGCGGTCTCGGCAGCGCCAAGGGGTGAGAGTTGACCGGCGTTGTTTTCCCCGTCGGTCAGAAGAATAACGATTCGGCTGCGTCCAGGATGATCGCGGAGGCGGTTGACACTGGCCCCGAGGGCGGTGCCAATGGCGGTGCCGTTGCCGTCGATATCACCGAGTTCGAGCCGATCCACATTGCGCTTGAGCCAATCGTGGTTGAGCGTGAGTGGACTGACGACGTAGGCGTCGGTACCGAAGGCGACGATGCCAATGCGGTCATATTCACGCTGGTCGATAAAATCCTGAACGACGCGTTTGGCGGCGTCGAGGCGGGTAACGACATCCTCGCGGGTGGAGAGATCGAGGGCGCGCATGGAACCGGAGAGGTCGAGGGTGACGACGATGTCGATGCCCGAAGCTTCCCGGGTATCGTTGAGGTGTCCGATCTGGGGTCGGGCGAGGGCGAAAATCAGGCAGGCGAGGGCAAGGAGACGGAGGGTTGCGAGGAATCGGCCGACGTGGGATTGTCGGTGTCGGCCGACCAAACGGGCAACAGCGGTGGTGGAAAAACGGAGGGCGCCATCGGGACCCTTCTGACCGCGGAGCCAGGCAAGAACGGGCAGGAGGGCGAGGAGGGCGAGGAAGGCAGAGTTCTGGAACTGGAAGAAACTCATGTTTCGGGGGCCTCCTCTCCGAGGGTGTTGATGATTTCGAGGGCAGTTTGGGTAAAATCGGTACGGTCCGTCGAGGTGAAGATGCGGGAGGCGAATTTTACCGATTCGCAGGTATCGAAAAATTGCCGGTATTGTGCGCGGGTGGGCTCTGGGAGGTGGGGAAGGAGTTGCCGGGAGGTCTGGCTGTGCTCGTTCGGAAGTTGGTAGTGGTGGGCAAGGAGGCGTCGGATAGCCCGTTCATGGAGGGTGGCAAAGCGGGCGTCATCGGTAGCGAGGTTGACGGCGGCATGAATTTCAGAACGGGCGGCCTCGACCGGGGACATTGGGGGAGGGGTAGCGGATCGATTGCGGCGGTGGCGCCAAAGGATAAGTACGATTGAGGCAATCAGGCCGATAAGGGCGAGCCAGAGCCATCCGGAAGTTGAGCCGGGGGCGATGATTTCGGGGGGTGGGCGGAGGTCAGCGAGATCCGGTCCGGGAGGGAGGTCGGGAAGGGGGGCAGCGTTCTGGGCGAGCGGGATCATTCCTAATGACGGCGGGCGCGGCGGGCAAAGAGTTGACGAATGGCGGGAAGGTAGGGGCCATCGGTGCTGACGGGGAGCCATTCGAGGCCCTTTTTCTGCATGCTCACGCGAAGGGCCTCCTGCCGCTGGGTGGCGGTGTTGGCAAACCGTTCGCGGGTCCGGGGGTTTCGGGTGTTAATCTCGAGAACCTCGCCGGTCTCGGCATCCTCGAGAGTTAGCAAGCCGATGGGGGGGAGGTTAGTTTCGCGGGGATCGTGGAGGCAAATCGAGATGAGGTCGTGGCGGCGATGGAGGATAGCGATTTTTTTGAAAACATCGGGATGGGGAATTCCGTCGGCGGTGGAGGAGTCGAGAAAGTCGGAGATCAGGAAGACGATGGCTTTGCGGCGTTGGATTCGATTGAGGTGGTCGAGGGGGGCGCGGTGGTCGGTGCGGCGGTTTCGAGGTTCGAAAAAGAGGATATCGCGGATGACCCGGAGGACATGGCGGCGTCCTTTTTTCGGGGGAAGATAGTGTTCGACGCGGTCGGTGTAGAGGAGGAGACCGACCTTGTCGTTGTTGCGGGTGGCGGAGAAAGCGAGGAGGCAGGCGATTTCGGCGGCGCGTTCGCGTTTGGTTTGTTCGACCGAGCCAAAGAGGCCGGAGGCACTGAGGTCGATGACGAGGAGAATGGTGAGTTCGCGCTCCTCGCGGTAAACCTTGACGAACGGCTTGTCCATTTTGGCGGTGACATTCCAGTCGATCGCACGGACATCGTCGCCGACGGCGTACTCACGGACCTCCTCGAAATCCATCCCGCGCCCTTTGAAGGAGCTGTGGTAGGCACCGGTAACGGAATCCGAGACCAGTCGACGGGTGCGGATTTCGAGACGGCGGACTTTCTTGATGATCTCAGCTGGGTTCACGGGACAGGGACGCCGTCAAATACGGAATTCACGAGATCTTCGCCGGTGATTTCCTCGGCCTCGGCCTCGTAGCTGGGAATGACGCGATGGCGGAGAACGTCCATACCGATGTCCTTGATATCCTGCGGGACAACGTAGGCGCGCCCTTGAATGAGGGCCCAGGCCTTGGCGGCGAGGGTCAGTCCGATGGTGGCGCGGGGGCTGGCACCGAACTGAATATACTGTTGGAGATCGAGGTTGAACTGGGCGGGATCGCGGGTTGCGACAACCAGATTGACGACGTAGTCGCGAATCTTCGGATCGACGTAAACGGCATCGACGGCCGAGCGGGCAGACTCGATTTCAGCGAGGGACGTAACCGGGTCGACAGCCAGTTCAGGGGCGGTCGAGGCCATCCGGTCGAGGATCTCGCGTTCCTCGGCCCTGGTGGGGTAGCCGACCTTGACCTTGAGCATGAAGCGGTCGACTTGAGCCTCGGGGAGGGGATAGGTACCCTCTTGGTCGATCGGGTTCTCCGTCGCGAGGACGAGAAACGGGTGAGGGAGCGGGAAGGTGGTTTCCCCGATCGTGACCTGCCGTTCCTGCATCGCCTCGAGGAGAGCGCTTTGAACCTTGGCGGGGGCGCGGTTGATTTCGTCGGCGAGGACGAGGTTGGCAAAGACGGGGCCCTGGCGGGTCTCGAACCGACTTTCGCGGGGGTTGTAGACGAGAGTCCCGATGATGTCGGCCGGAAGAAGGTCGGGGGTGAACTGAATGCGCTTGAAGTCGGCCCCGGTCGCCTTGGCGAGGGTGCGGATGCTGAGGGTTTTGGCGAGACCGGGGACCCCTTCGAGAAGGACGTGGCCGTTGGCGAGGAGGCCAACGAGGAGCCGGTCAACGAGAGCGGCCTGACCGACAACGACGCGGGCGATTTGGGCACGGAGGGCCGGGATCCAGTCGGTCGCGACGGGGGGTTGATCCTGTTTTTCGAGAGTTGGTTCGGATGGGTCCATGATCAAGAACTGAATGAAGGCTGAGGGCCTCAGGGTCAATGACAGGACTGGGCGGGAAAGGTTTCGCGGCGTTGTGGCGGCGCTTGAGACATTCGAGAACAATAGCATTTTCAAAAATGCCCCCGCGTAGGTAGCGAGTTTCCGCTGGGCGCGAGATGCCTGACGTTCGATCATCAACCCACATCTCGTGTAAATTTGGGAATTGTAATCCGGAACTTACGCGAAAAACGGTCCGGTGCTCCGGCCAATCTGTCGGGGGCGAGAATCCAGAAAGCCGAGGCGGTGGTCCCGGCGGCAACGAGAAAGGTAGCGAGGGTGTGGACCCATCCGGGGACGCGACGGAATCCAAAGAGCATCACGCCGAGGAAGGTGGCTTCGAGGAAAAAGGCGGTCAGGACCTCGTAGGCGAGGAGAGGTCCGGCGATATTTCCGACCGTGTTCATATAGCCCGGCCAGTTGGTGCCGAACTGGAACGACATCGTTACCCCGCTGACCACCCCGAGGCTGAAAGTCAGCGCGAAAACCTTGGTGAAGGTAAAATAGAGAGACATCCAGCGTTCATCGCGGGTTTTGAGGAAACGCAGCTTGAAAAAGAGGAGAACCCACCCCAAGGCAATCGTGATGGTGGGGAAGAGGATGTGAAAGCTGATGTTGGCAGCAAACTGGATTCGGGA
>CAZFLQ010000037.1:11582-16427 GCA_964519935.1 uncultured Puniceicoccaceae bacterium
GAAGGGTGCGGGTCGGGAGTTCTTCGATGGAGTAGGATGTGGTTGCGTGGGAGCGGGCGAGATGAACCCGGCGGTCGGGTTGGAGGGCAGCCCGGATTGCGGTGGCGAGGGATTTGGGGTCATTGGGATCGGCGAGCCAGCCGCGTTCCTGATGGGGGCCGATGAGTTCGGGGATGCCCCCGCAGCGGGTTCCGACGAAGGGGGTTTCGGCCAGCATGGCCTGGATGCCGGATTGGGGAATCCCCTCATTTTGCCGGCTCGCAAGGACGGCGACATCAAGGGCGCGAAAGATCGGCCAGACCGGATCAACATGGCCGGGGAGATGGATGCGGTGGCGGAGCGGATGGTTTGTGATGACCTCCTGCAGGCGTTCTCTTTGGGGGCCGTCCCCAGCGAGGACGAGGTGGTGCTGGGGGTGGGTGTCGGCGATTGAGGCAAAGGCGGCGATCAGATCGGGATGGCCCTTCCAACTGCGGAGGACCGAGACCTGGCCAATGAAGCGGGCGTCAAAGGGGAGTTGAAGCTGAGAGCAGAGGGTGCGCCGGGCGGATCCGCGTTCGGGAAGGTCGGGTGGGGAACTGATGGCAGTGGGAATCGAGGCGATTCGGGATTCGGGGATTTGGAAGGACTGGATGAGATCGAGGCGAATGCATTCAGCCGTCGTGATGATCCGTTGGGCGAGGTGCCGGTATTGCCAACGGTTCTGCGGGCGGCGGTGAACGGGGGTGCTGACATGGCGGTAGCGGATCCGGAGGCAGGAAGGATCGGCGATGCGGGCGGCGAGCAGTCCGACCCAACTGTCGACGCTGCTGTGGGTGACGATACAGCCGGGGCGAACCCGGCGGATGATCCGAACGAGCCGAAGGGAGTCGGTCAGTTGGGATTTTTTGGTGAAGGCAATCGGCCAGCGGTGAACCTCGTCGGGATCGACGGCGTTCCAGATCCCGGAGCGAGGCGGGGCAGCGAGGTGGACCGGATAACCGAACTGAAGTTGCCAGCGGATATCGGTGAGGATGCGGATCTCCTGGCCGCCCCAACCGGTGGAGGCCTCGGTGTGCAGAATGGGAAAACGGTTCATCGCGGAATTGGGAGGGTTTCCTCAATCAGACGAAGCCACCGGTCGGTGACCTCGGCGGAGGTAAGATCGGACACCGACCGGGCGATGACGGTGGGGTCGAGAGTGGGGGCAGTCCTTTGCCACCAGGCGGCAACTGCCTCGGGGCCGCCATCGCGGGAAAGGACGAAACCGTTGGTGTGGGGGGCGAGGCGCGAGGCGATTCCGTTGGCGGCCGTGGTGATGACGGGACGGCCGTTGGCAAGGGCCTCCAAGCAGGCATTGGAAAACGGATCGTAGAGGGTTGGAAGGATGAAAGCGTGGGTCTGGCGGAGAAACGGGCGGATATCGGGAACCTCCCCGTGGAATTCAACCCGCGTTTTAAGTTTGGAATCCGCGATGACCTTTTGGAACCGGGACGGTTTTCCCCGGCCGCAGACAACGAGGCGGGCCGAGGGAATTCCGGCGACGATGCGGATGGCGGCGGCAAGACCCTTGCGCTCCCAGCCGTGGCCGGCGAAGAGAAAACGTGGCCCGTGGGCGACTCCGGGCGGGGAGGGGGTGAAATGATGGTGGATTTCGTCAAATCCGTTCTCGATCAGGGAAAATTTGTAAGAAAAATCCGGATATAAATTACTTGCCTGTTCGAGGACGAGGGTTGAGTTGGCGACGACCCTCCTGGCGGTCCGGATCGATTCCCGTTCGAGACGCGGGTAGATCTGATTCAGCGGATTGGCGAATTGGCGGAGGGATGATCGGTATTTGATGCGGACCCATTCGCGGTGAATACCGTCGCCGAGCCGGAAGATGTCACCGCCGACACCGCGCGCGAAGGAGATGACGCAAGCATTTTGGGGAAGGGAGGAAACCTGTCGATTGACGGAACGGGCAAAGGCGATTGCGCGCCACCAGGACGGGCCGGAGGAACCGGCGAGGGAATGGCTGCGGTTGGCGGAATCGCCCGCGTTCCAGATCTCGGTTGAACCGTACGGATCGAGAGACCGGGCGAGGCGGTGGAGAAAGGATTCGGCCCCGCCGCCGGCTGGTTCCCGGCGGATGAGAATGAAGCGCCGAGGTGTCATTGCGAGGTGAGGATTTGGCGAAGGCGGCGATATTTGAGATCGGTCTCACGGGCGTTGGCGGCGGCGATTCTCCAACCGGTTTGGCCGTCGAGGAATCCGCGCCGGAGGATGTAGCCACGAAACCATCGCCAGCTGGCGTGAAGGAGAGGAGCGATCGGGGAGGGAGCGTTTTTGCGATCCTGGTGGGTCCGGGCCCAGAGGTCGGCGTAGCGGTCGCTACGGACGTGGAGGTCGTTCCAATCGTGAAAACTGTGGTGGTCGAGAAGGCCTTCGAGCCTGTCGACGGGACCGGGAACGGAGATCGATTCGTGAACCAGCCGAAAATCCATCTGCCATTGATCGGCACGAAAGAGGCGAAGATTCCAGTCGGGAAACCAGTCCCCGTGGCGGATTCGCCGGTTCTGGAAGACGACCTGGCGGTTTAGCTCGAAACCGTCGACGGAGGGGGGTGCGGCGAACTGCCTGATGATTGCAACGGAGAGGTTGGAGTCGACGACTTCATCGGCATCGATCCAGAGAATCCAGGGTTGGGTGGCGGCGCGGAAGAGTTTTCGGCGGGTTTCGGAAAAGCCCTCCCAGCTGGTTTCGAGAAGGCGGGCCCCGGCCTGAGCGGCGATCCGGCGGGTGTCGTCGGTGCTGCCTGTGTCGCAGACGATGGCTTCGCGGCAAAACGAGACCGAACCGATGCAGCGCGGTAGGGATGTTTCCTCGTTGTGGGCGAGGATGCAGGCGGAAATCGGGAGACGGGTCGGGTCGGGCATGAACGGGTGCAGTTTCAGAACCGGGAGTGGTCGTGGGCAAGCGACAATCGTGTCGGAAGGGGTTTGTCAGCGGGAAGGTTTTTAACACCATGGGGATTTTTCAAAATGACGAATCCGCCGAAATCACCTCTGTCCCTGAGGATTCTTGACGCCATCCGGCGGCGCATCATAAATCGCGCCCGTCTGAAAGTGCTTTGGGAGGAGGAGCCGCGACGCTGGTCGAACCGGTGTTTGCGGGAGATCGGTCCGGCTTTTGAGGGGACGATGCTGAATGTCTCCGGTTGGCGGGATGAGGACAAGGAGGGGGGGCATTACCAGGACTATTTTCCGAACCTGTCGGGGTATTTGATTTCCAATTACAAAGGGACTGACGGGCTCGACGACGGGATCGAGGGCGCAATCGAGCTCGATCTGCAGGTACCGCTACCGGATGCGTTGGTGGGCGCGTATGACTACGTTTTCACGCACACGGTTCTCGAACACATCGGAAACCTTTCGCAGGCAGCGGAGAACCTCGCGAAGATTGCGCGGAAGGGAATTATCACGGTGGTGCCTTTTCTCCAGCAGGAGCACCGACAAACTGAGCTTTACGGCGATTTTTGGCGAATAGCCCCGATGGGGTTGGAGGCCCTCTATGCGCCGTACGGGTTCACCCAGGTCTTCGTCGATGGCAATAACTCGATTTGGTATCCGATCTACATTTGCGGGGTTTCGCTGCGGGATCCGGATGGCCTGAAGGGGCGTCTGCGGGAAAATCCGTGGATGCCGGAGGGGCGGTTTGGGAGGCAGCAGATGATGTGGACGGGGGCGGTTAACTGACGGTGAGACGGCGTCTGAAACGGATCGCGGCGGTGGCGGTTGCAAAATGGAGGTCACGGGGAGCGGGTGCGCCCTTGGCGGTTTTTCATGATTTTGTGCCGCCTCCGGTCGGAGGGGGACATCAGTTCATGCGGGCGCTGGTGGCGGAGATTCGACGGACGGGATTGGGGGTTCAGGTTAACTCGGTGGGGAGGCAGACAAAGGCGGTGCTGTTTAACTCGTTCAACTTTCGTCCCGAACTGCTGCGGGCCTGCCAGCGGCCGGGCCTGCGTCGGGTACACCGCCTCGACGGGCCAATGTTGACCTATCGGGGATTTGATGATGGGACGGATCGAATCGTCGAAGCGATCAACCGGGAATTCGCGGACCTATCGGTGTTTCAATCGGGGTTCAGCCGTGATGCCCACCGGGAGGCAGGCTTGGTGGTGCGGGATGGACCGATTATCGGAAATGCGGCGGATCCGGGGATCTTTCGGGCACGGGGGGATGATCCTCCGCGTGAGGTTTTGAGGGTTTTCGCTTCGAGTTGGTCAGACAATCCAAACAAGGGGGCGGATGTTTTCGAGTGGCTGGAGCGAAACGGTTTTGGGCCGAATGTCGAGATCACCTTCATGGGGCGGTGTGCGGTGCGGTTGGAGCGGATTCGTCACCTCCCCCCGGGTGACAGTGAGGCGGTGGCGGAAGCCCTCAGGAGGAGTGACGTTTTCCTCGCGGCGAGCCGGAACGATCCCTGTTCGAATTCGGTGATCGAGGCCCTGACGGTAGGTTTGCCGGTGATTTACCGGGACAGCGGGGGACATCCTGAGCTGGTTGGTGGGGGTGGGATAGGGTTTGAGGCACCGGAGGAATTGCCGGGAGCATGGGAGCAGGTTCGCGCGAGATACCCCGCCCTGCGGGAGCGGATCCGGGTCCGGACGATCGCTGAGATCGCGGCGGCCTATCGTCGGGTGGTTTTCGGTTAACTGAATTGACGCTGGAGTCCGTCGAGCCTGAGTATCGAGGAGAGAATGCTAAGACCCCTCAAAGACTTGCTCCGCCCCCTGATGCCGGGAATCGCGTCGCGATATCATGCCTGACGAAAATTGTTTCAAGCTGTAATGAAAAAATGGATACACAAAGCGACTGAGGC
>CAZFLQ010000037.1:16527-21210 GCA_964519935.1 uncultured Puniceicoccaceae bacterium
GACGAAAATTGTTTCAAGCTGTAATGAAAAAATGGATACACAAAGCGACTGAGGCGGCGTTTGCGGTGCGGACGATGGGGTGGAAGCCTTCGTCGCAGCTGATTCTGGTCCACGACGGATGTGGCTGGGCGATCGATGTCGAGATGCGCAATCTTGCGGCGGTGGCAGGTCGGTTGGGTTTGTCGGTTCGGACGGGGGGGCGGTGGCAGCGTTACAGTCGGCGGCAGGCGATTTTCTGGGGGAGCCAGTTCAGCCTGCAGACAGACGATTGGTTGCGGGGAGAGCACCGAAACGCGACGGCGGTGTTTCACGGATTACCGGGGACTGGATATCCTGAGTTTGATGCGGTTTTTGAACGAATCTCGCGCTATCCGGATCGGCTGGATCGAATTCAGGTGACGCACGACGCGATGGAGGAGGCCCTGCGATCAGCGGGAGTGGCGGCGGATCGGATTCACCGGATTGCGATCGGGATCGATACCTCTGTTTTCGGGGTGGTGGCGGCGGAGGAACGTCAACGGCAGAGGGCGGAGTTGGGACTGGAATCGGACGCCTTTGTGGTGGGATCGTTCCAGAAGGATGGCAATGGGTGGGAAGAGGGGCTTGAACCGAAGCTCATCAAGGGCCCGGATCTTTTCGTCGCGGCGATGGAAAAGCTTCGGCGGGCGGTGCCGCGCCTGCGGGTTCTTCTGAGTGGTCCGGCGCGGGGATACGTTAAAGAAGGACTAAAAGAGGCGGGGGTTCCCTATGTCCACCGGGTGTTTGAGAATCCGGCCGAGGTAGCGGGACTCTACAACGCAATTGACGCCTATCTGGTCTCATCGCGGCAGGAGGGTGGACCGAACGCGATCCTCGAGTCGATGGCAACCGGTGTGCCGATCGTTTCCACCCCGGTAGGACAAGCGACCTGGTTGATTGAGGACGGCCGGAACGGCTTTCTGGTCCCGCCGGAAGACACCGAGGCGATGGTTGAGCGGCTGCGGTTGATCGCGGAGGGGAACCTTGATCTGGAGACGATGCGGGTCTTCGCGAGGGCAACGGCCGAAGCAAACGATTACCGGGCACAGGATCCGCTTTGGGCGCGATTTTTCGAAGGATTTGTGGGGCGCTGATCGCGTTTTCCGAACGCGAGATTGAGAACCTGACGGATCTTCCATGGCTGATGGCCGCTGTCGAGATTCGCTTTGGCGATACGGATCGCGGCGGCCCAGTGTTGGCGGAGGCTGCGTTGGCCGATGCGCCAAGGGGTACCCGTTGCGTACATGTGGGTGGGTTCGCTACTGAGGCCGTTCAGTTCGATGATGGAGAGATCTTCTCCCTTTTCGAAGGAATTCCAGTCGGGGGCTTTGAAATCGAAGCGACCGTAGTGGAACCCATCGACCTGGCGGGCGATTTGGTCGACCTTTGCGGTGAGATCGGGAGTCAGGTGGTGGATCCCGTCCTCGAAAGTTGTCCCGCGGGCGTGGGCACCGACGGTGGTCAGCTGAACGACCTGACCTTCAGCGGGAATGTCGAGGAGTCGTTCGCGGTTTTCGGCACAGAGGATATGGGCAGAGGCGACGGTGTCGGGGTTATCGAGAATCAGGCGTTCGAGCGTGTGTTGTCCATTCCCGACGACGGTGGTCGGTTGTTTCCGGGTGAGGGAGGTAATTCGACCGATCGGATCGCCGGGTTCGCGGATATAGAAGATCCCCATTTCAACGCCCTCGACGAAAACCTGAACGATCCCGTCTCCGGTGAGCCGGGCAATGGCCTCGTCCCATTCATGGGGGTGTTCGAGGATACGAACCCCGCTCCCGCGTTGCCCGGAGTCAGGCTTGAGGACGATTTTCCGCGAGGGCGAGGCGGCGGCAATTTGCCGGAGGGTCGCGAGCTTTTTTTCGGCCGAATCGGATTGGCGGATGGGAGCCCAGGCGGGGAGTTCGGGAAGTCCCTGAAAGCACGTGAGGATGTCAATTTTGGATTCATGGACGAGACCGGAGCAGGGGAAGGCGGGATTGGTCACGGTGCAGAGGACGGGAGTGCCTCCGGTCCGCCAACTGCGCCAGAGAATCCAGGGCAAAACGGTGGCGTAGATTCGCCATGACGGCCAGAATTCCCATCGGGTGAGTCGCAGCCAACGACCGAGCAACATCCGGCGACCCCGATGGCTGCAGACGGGAAATAGAAGCTTGATGCAAAGGAAGAGCCCGAGGACGACGATAACGAGAGCGACAACGGCGTGGCCGGAAAATTTTTCGAAGAAGTCGAGGGCGGGTGCTCCAACGAACCAGGCGAGCGCAACGACGGCAGGAGTCCAGAGAGCGGCGGCGGTGGCGAAATAGAGGAAGAAACGCGAGGGGTTGACCCCGACCGAACCGGCGATGACGTAGGTCGGGAGGCGGGCACCGGGCACAAAGCGAGAGGCAAAGATGACGACCGCACCCCTTTTTTTGAACCAAGTGGCGGCTCTGTCGACCTGTGCGGGGGAGATCAACCAGCGGAGGGGGCGGCGACCGAGAACGGGTTTTCCGAACCACCGTCCGGCGAGGAATAGAAGCATGTCGCCGATCAGAATACCGGTGAAGCAGGCGGCGGTGGCGGTGGCGAAGTCGAGGGTACCCTTGGCGACGAGGAGACCGGCGACGATACAGGTGATGTCTTCGCTGACGAGGGTCGAGACAATCAGGATTACGATAATAAAAGCAAGGGCGGAGGGTGCGAGCGGAGAGGGGACGTAGCCGACGGGATCGATGGCCGCAGCAACCCGTTCAGCGGAAGCGGTGGAACGGTCGGGAGCGCTCCCGGAATTCGCGCGTTGGATGAAGTTGATCAGGGGAGGAACGATCTCCTCCGGTCTTTGGATGACGAGAAGGTGGCCCGCGCCGGGGATGGTCAGCGATTCGCTTTGGGGGAGGAGGCGATGATGTTCGCGGGCAGCGGCGAAGGGGACGAAGGTATCGGAGGTTCCATGGATGATAAGAGCGGGTTGGCGAATGCGGAGGAGCAGGTCGCGGAGAGGGCGTTGGTCGGCATCGAAGAAGCCCTTGGCGTAGGCACTGTTGAAGATCGCGTTATCGAGGTATCCGAAATGGGGAACGGCCGCCTCAAGGATCCGAAGGGCGAGAAGCTGGGCTCCGTGGAGGGCGTGGTTGAGGGTGTAGTCGCCGAGAAGTTCCTCTTCCTGAACCCCGATGGCGGAAATGAGGGTGAGGCTGGCGACACGTTCGGGGGATTCAGCGGCGAGATGAATGGCAGGTCCGCCTCCCCGGCTGTAGGCGACGAGATGGGCGCGGGGGATCTCGAGATGGTCGAGAAGGTCACGAAGGTAGGCGGTATCGGCGGGAAAGCTGCCGGAGGTGACCTGCGGGGTGGAGCGGTCATAGCCGGGCAAGTCGGGGGCGATGATCCGAAAGTGACCCCGGATGGTTTTGATGAGGGGTTCGAAGCCACGGCTGCCGACCGGACTGCCGTGGATGAGAAGCGTCACGGGGGCAGATGGATCGTCGCCGGGGATGTCCTGATAAGCGATTTGAACAGAGCCGCTAAGGGCCTCACCAAGATGGCCTCTTTCGGGAACGGTGGCGAGGACCTGGCCGTCGCGCGGGTAGGCGGTGACGGGATCCAGTTGCCTTTTGAGGTGTGAACCGAGGAGGAGGGCAACGTAGGCAGTGGCAAGGAGGAGGATCCGGCGGGAGGGCATTGGGATGGCGGATCTATCGTTTCAGAAGGATGGGGATCTCGTTCATGGGTGGAATCCTGAGAGATCAGGGAAAAGCGGCGGGGAAACAACGCTAATTAAAGAGCCTGCTCTCTTGCGTGCGGGGAGGATCGCCGGTTTGATACTTGGTGGATGGATTTAAGGCTTAAAATGTCTGAAATGATGATTCGAAGTCTCTGGATTTCGCCGGAGCACAGTTATTATGGTCGTCACGGGAAAGGGGCGGTAAACGCGCCGATCGTCGGCGTCGGGAAGATCGAATGCGTTGCCGGCCGGGGTGTCGTCGGGGATCGGTTTTTTGACTACAAACCGGATTACAAGGGGCAGATCACGTTTTTCGCATGGGAGAATCTCGTCCGGATGTGGGATGAACTGGGGATCGCGGAGGGGGCAAGGGATCCGTCCGCGACCCGGCGCAACGTGATTGTCGAAGGGGCCGATTTGAACGAACTGATCGAACGGGAGTTTGAAATTCAGGGCGTCCGTTTTCTCGGGACGGAGGAATGTCGACCCTGCTATTGGATGAATGGGGCGATCCATGAGGCGGCGGAGGCATGGATGCAGGGGCGCGGAGGATTGCGCGCCAAGATTCTCGAAAGCGGCTTTTTGAAAAACGACCTGAAAAAGTAACCGTTACTTCGTCGAGTAAATTTCCGCTCTTTCCCTCGAGGATGATTTGCGGTCGAGGTGCACTCTAGGCGCGTGGGAAAAGTGCCTTTGAGGCGCATGGGAAAGCACCCTTTGGGCGCGTGGGAAAGCACCCTTTGGGCGCGTGGAAAAAGCGCCCTTGGGGCGCGTGGGAAAAGCGCCCTTGGGGCGCGTGGGAAAGCACCCTTTGGGCGCGTGGGAAGGTAGAAAGTGGAATGGTTTGATCCTGCTTCGCCCTCCGGGCTACGAAGGACTTCGAGATTTGGAGGGTGGGAGGGGAAACCTGCGGTTTGCCGTCTTGCGTGCCGCCTTGAGCTGAGGTTTAGTATTGTGTG